>NZ_CP054475.1:894813-1212127 GCF_025345565.1 Thalassolituus hydrocarboniclasticus
CGCCTGCGGCCGCTGGAAGAAGTGCAGCTGCTGATTGCCCGTACTTCCGGTGTGCTGGGAACTGCGCTGCTGGCGGTGACACTGCTGGCGCTGTTGTTTGCGGATTATCTGCCCTGGATTTTTGCGCCGGGCTTTCGCAGTGATCCGGAAAAATTTGCCTTAACCGCCGATCTGCTGCGTATCACTTTCCCTTATCTGTTGTTTATTTCACTCACGGCCTTTGCTTCCAGTGTGCTGAACAGTTACGGCCGTTTCGCGGTACCGGCCTTTACGCCAGTGTTGCTGAATCTGTGCATGATTTTCGCCACGCTGGTGATGACCGACTGGTTTGAAGAGCCGTTGTTTGCGCTGGCCTGGGGCGTGTGTCTGGCCGGTCTGGTGCAGCTGGTATTTCAGCTGCCGTTTGTGGCGCGGCTGGGGCTGCTGGTGCGCCCGCAATATCAGCCCAAAGATGAAGGCGTTAAGCGTATCGGCAGTCTGATGGTGCCGGCGCTGTTTGGTGTATCGGTCAGTCAGATCAATCTGCTGCTGGATACTCTGCTGGCGTCTTTTCTGGAAAGCGGCTCGGTGAGCTGGCTGTATTACTCCGACCGCCTGAACAACCTGCCGCTGGGTGTTTTTGCTATCGCTATCGGCGTGGTGATTCTGCCGGCGTTGTCGGGCCGTCATGCCGCGGATGAAAAAGACAGCTTTTCCCGTACCCTCGACTGGGCGGTACGTATGGTATTTCTGATTGCCCTGCCGGCCGCGCTGGCGCTGGTGCTGCTGGCGACGCCGCTGATGTCGACCATCTTCTTCCATGGGGAAGTGACGGCCTACGATGTCGGCATGATGAGCCTGAGCCTGCAGGCTTACGGCAGTGGTTTGCTGGCCTTTATGATGATTAAGGTGCTGGCGCCGGGCTATTACGCCCGTCAGGATACGAAAACCCCGGTAAAAATCGGTATTCAGGCGATGGTGGTGAATATGGTGCTGAACCTGATTCTGGTTTTCCCGTTCGCTCATGCGGGTCTGGCGCTGGCGACCTCGCTGTCGGCCTATTTTAACGTCTATATGCTGTACCGCGGCCTGCGTAAGCAGGGGGTCTATCAGCCGCAGGCCGGGTGGTGGTCTTTTGCCGGTAAGTTAGCACTGGCCAATGGCGCACTGGCGGCACTCATGTGGTGGTTGATGGGGCCGGCGCAGAGCTGGCTGGAATGGTCGCCTTCACTGCGTGCCGGCTGGATGGCGCTGATCGTTGTCTCCGGCATTGCTCTGTATTTTTCTTTGCTGATTGCAGCAGGCCTGCGTTTGCGTCACCTGCGTGGCGAAGTTTTCTGAAATGACACGGCTGGCCAAATGGCTGTTCCCTGAGCAGTCATTTGGCTATAATCCGGCCCTTTGTATTCGGCGGGTAGTGGTTGTAGATGCGCTTATTGCGTGGGCTTCATAACATTCCGGAAGACTTCAGCGGTTGTGCGGTTACGATCGGTAATTTCGATGGCCTGCATCTTGGCCATCAGGGGATTCTGCGTGCGCTTAAAGCGGTCGCGCAGCAACACTCGGTGCCAACGCTGGTGATGTTGTTTGAGCCCCAGCCGAAGGAGTTTTTTGCGCCTCAGGTGGCACCACCACGTCTGGCTAACCTGCGTGAGAAGCTGCAGGATCTCGCCGCTCAGGGCGTGGATTATGTACTTTGCCTGCCGTTTAACCAGACGCTGCGCTCTATGCCGGCGGATGCCTTTATCCGCGATATTCTGATTTCTGCCTTAGGCGTTAAACACCTGATTGTTGGTGATGATTTCCGCTTTGGTTGTGACCGCAGCGGCGATTATCAGGCACTGGCTGCTGCCGGGCAGGAGCATGGTTTCCGTGTGCAGGATACTTCCACCTTTGAGGTGGATGGCGAGCGGGTCAGCAGCACCCGGGTACGCAGTGAGCTGGCCGCGAATAATCTGGCGCGTGTCGCGCATCTGCTCGGGCACCCGTACCGCATGTCGGGCCGGGTCGCCTTTGGCCGTCAGCTGGGCCGTATGCTGGATACTCCAACGGCCAATGTGATGGTGCGGCGCAGTAAATTACCGCTCAGTGGTGTGTTTGCGGTGTGCGCTATTGATGAGGCGACAGGGCAGAAATATCAGGGCGTGGCCAATTGTGGTGTGAAGCCCACCATCAGCGGAGAGCCTGAACCTTCGCTGGAAGTACACCTGCTGGATTTTCAGGGCGATCTCTACCACCGCCATTTAGCGGTGGAGTTTTTACATAAAATCCGCGAAGAACAGAAATTTTCTGGTCTGGATGAACTAAAGCAGGCCATTGCGGCCGATAAAACAGCGGCCAGACATTATTTTGCCGCTTTGCCCGATTCATCCCGATTTTGAACCGAATTCAGACTTTCAGAAAAGTGACGCAGCTATGAACGATAAAGTGGAAAGCCAATATAAAGCGACGCTGAATTTGCCCGATACCGACTTCCCGATGCGCGGAAATCTGGCACAGCGTGAACCGGAAATGCTCGCCCGTTGGGAGCAGATTGGCCTGTACCAGAAAATTCGTGAAGCCCGTGCCGGACGTGATCAGTTTATTCTGCATGATGGCCCGCCGTACGCGAACGGCAAGATTCATATCGGTCATGCGGTGAATAAAATTCTGAAAGACGTGATTGTAAAATCACAGACGCTCAGCGGCAAAGACTCGCCTTATGTTCCGGGCTGGGACTGTCACGGTCTGCCGATTGAATTAAAAGTGGAAGAAAAAGTCGGCAAAGTTGGCGTGAATGTCAGCGCCAGCGAATTCCGCAAGCACTGCCGTGAGTATGCGGCCGAGCAGGTTGATGGCCAGCGCGCCGATTTTAAACGCCTGATGGTTCTGGGTGACTGGGAAAACCCGTACCTGACCATGGATTTTAAATTCGAAGCCAACATCATCCGTACGCTGGGTAAAATCATCGATAACGGTCACCTGCACAAAGGTTTTAAGCCGGTTAACTGGTGTTCTGACTGTGGTTCTGCGCTGGCTGAAGCCGAGGTGGAATATCAGGACAAACAGTCCATCGCCATCGACGTTAAGTTTGAATTTTGTGACCGACATGCGATTAAAGAAGCGTTTGGGCTTACTCCTAGTGATGGATGTCCCGTTTCACTCGTTATTTGGACCACCACTCCGTGGACTTTACCTGCGAATGAGGCAGTCTCCGTCAACCCTATTCTGGATTATTCACTGTTACTGCTGAAACAGCAAAACGAGTATTTGATCCTAGCTTCGGACTTGGTAGATGACGCTATCAATCGTTATGGTTTAGCTTTAGATGAGATTGAAGTTGTTGCTACCGTTCTTGGTGAAGCGTTTTCTCGGTCATCAAAAGAGTGGCCTGCATGTGCATATGTTAAGCATCCATTTATGTTGGATCAGAATGGTTCTGTGAAGCGGGTCCCTGTTATTTCTGGTGAGCATGTTACTGCAGATTCAGGTACTGGCTGTGTTCATACGGCACCAATGCACGGTGTCGATGACTTCGTTGTTGCTAGCATGTATGGCATTGGCTCTCATGAACTACTTGTTGATGCTCAAGGCAATTTTATCGCTAATGACGAACTGGATCGCTTGGAGCTTACCGGCCTGAGCACCGCAGATAAAGGTAATTTCCGTGTCCTGGGTTTGCTGGCTGAAAAAGGTGCTTTGCTGAAAAAAGCGAAAATTACCCACAGCTATCCGCATTGCTGGCGCCATAAAACGCCGATTATTTTCCGCGCCACACCGCAGTGGTTTATCAGCATGAATCAGGCAGGGCTGCTGACTCAGGCGATGCACGAAGTGGAAAATACCGTTGAGTGGCGTCCGGGCTGGGGGAAAGCCCGTATCGAAAGCATGATGACCGATCGTCCTGACTGGTGTATTTCCCGTCAGCGTACCTGGGGCGTGCCGATTGCGTTGTTTGTGCATAAAGAGACCAGCGCACTGCATCCGGATTCTGCAGCATTAATCGAAAAAGTGGCTCTGAAAGTGGAACAGCAAGGCATTGATGCCTGGTTCGAACTCGAAGCTGCTGAGCTGTTAGGTGCTGACGCAGAAGACTATGTAAAAGTCACTGATACGCTGGATGTATGGTTCGATTCCGGTGTTACGCATACCGCTGTATTGCGTGAGCGTGATGGTCTGAAATTCCCGGCAGAAATGTATCTGGAAGGTTCGGATCAACATCGTGGCTGGTTCCAGAGTTCTTTGCTGACCAGTGTCGCCGTGTACGGTGAAGCGCCATATAAAACTGTGCTTACCCATGGTTTTACTGTGGATGGTGAAGGCCGCAAGATGTCGAAATCGCTGGGCAATACAGTGGAACCGCAGGAAGTTATCAACGAGCTGGGTGGTGATATTCTGCGCTGGTGGGTTGCCGATACCGATTACAGCGGTGAGATGACGGTTTCCAAAGAAATTCTGAAACGCAATGCCGATGCCTATCGCCGCGTGCGTAATACCTGTCGTTTCCTGCTGGCCAATATTAATGGTTTTAACCCGCAGACCGACATGGTTGCCGGTAACGAGCTGCTGCCGCTGGATGCCTGGATGGTGGATTACACCCGTCAGCTGCAGGACAAAGTGATCGGTTTTTATCACAACTATGATTTTAAAGGCCTGACCAAAACACTGATGAATTTCTGCGTCAGCGAGCTCGGTGGTTTTTATCTGGACGTGATTAAAGACCGTCAGTACACCTGCAAAGCCGATGGTCTGCCACGCCGCAGTGCGCAGACGGCTCTGTACCACGTGCTGGAAGCAATGAGCCGCTGGATTGCTCCGGTTCTGTCATTTACTGCAGAAGAAATCTGGAGCTGCCTGGCCGGTGAGCGTGAGGAGTCGGTTATGCTGGCCGAATGGTACAACGCTTTCCCGGATACCGGCGCCAGCACCTTTGATGATGCGTTCTGGGCCGATATTATCGCTGCCAAAATTGCAGTGAACGGCGTACTGGAAAAAGCCCGTACCGATAAAGTGATCGGTGCCAGTTTGAGTGCTGAAGTAGAACTCTATGCTCAGCCAGAACTGAAAGCTCAGCTGGAAAAACTGGGTGATGAGCTGCGTTTTGTGCTCATTACTTCCGGTGTTCAGGTATTGGATTTCAATGCTGCAGCCGGTGTTGAAACCGAACTGACAGGTTTGCGTGTACAGGTTAAAGCATCGCAGCATGAAAAGTGCGAACGCTGCTGGCATCACAGCGACGATATTGGTCAGAATGTTCAGCACCCGACCTTGTGTGGCCGTTGTGTGGAAAACGTGGAGGGCGATGGTGAAGTCCGTCGTTTTGCATAAATGCCGAACACTCAACAATCCCGTTCAGCATTAATCTGGCTTTGGTTGGCACTGGCGGTATTCGTACTGGATATCGCTACCAAACAGCTGGCCGAAATGATGCTGACGTATGGCCGCCCGGTATATTTATTACCTGTACTGGATTTTACCCTGCTGTATAACCGTGGGGCGGCCTTCAGTTTTCTCGCTGATGAGTCTGGCTGGCAACGCTGGTTTTTTACCGCTGTTTCACTTGGCGTGAGTGTCATGCTGATTGTCTGGCTGAAACGTTTGCCGCGAACACAAATCTGGATGCCGGTTGCGCTGGCGCTGATTTTAGGCGGTGCTCTGGGCAATTTATTTGATCGTCTGGTGTATGGTCATGTGATCGATTTTATTTCCGTACATTGGGATCGTTCGTATTTTCCGGCTTTTAATCTGGCTGACTCGGCAATTACCGTCGGTGCTGTGATGATGGCATTGGATGTTGTGCGCGAGTCCTGGCAGGAACGTCGTCAGGCTTCCTGAAATCTTGTTTTTATTGAGTAGTTATTATGTCCGTCGGAATCATTGCAGCAGACAGTAAAATCACCATGCATTTTGCGCTGAAAATCAGCGATGAGCAGATTGTTGATTCAACCTTTGACCGTAGTCCGGTTAGCTTTGTATTGGGCGATGGCAATTTGCTGCCAGGTTTCGAGGAGTATTTACTGGGACTGGCAACCGGCGATCATAAGACCTTCAGCGTGCCGCCGGAAAAAGCCTTTGGCCAGCCGAATCCGCAGAATATGCAGGAAATGAAGCGCAACAGCTTTCCTGTTGATATGCCGGTTGCACCGGGCTTAATGGTCTCTTTTGCTGACGCTCAGGGAGCAGAACTGCCGGGCGTTATCAGCAAAGTGGAAGGCGATTGGGTAACGGTTGATTTCAACCACCCGCTGGCGGGCAAAACCCTGCAGTTTGAAGTACAGATTCTTGAGGTTCAGGATGCAGATTAAACTCGCTAATCCGCGTGGCTTTTGTGCCGGCGTTGATCGAGCTATCGACATCGTTAATCGTGCTCTCGACTTATTTGAACCGCCGATTTATGTGCGTCATGAAGTGGTGCATAACAAGTTTGTGGTGAATGGCCTGCGCGAGCGTGGCGCTATTTTTGTCGATGAACTGGATGAGGTGCCGGATAACTGCATTGTTATTTTTTCTGCCCATGGTGTATCTCAGGCGGTACGAAAAACCGCAGAAGATCGTGGCTTACGCGTATTTGATGCGACCTGCCCATTAGTCACCAAAGTGCATCTCGAAGTCAGTCGCTATAGCGCCGATGGCAGTGAGTGCATTCTGATTGGCCATAAAGGTCATCCGGAAGTTGAGGGCACCATGGGGCAGTATGATTACGCTCAGGGTGGCCATATTTATCTGGTCGAAGACGAAGACGATGTGGCAGCACTGGCGGTAAATAAT
This sequence comes from Thalassolituus hydrocarboniclasticus, assembly GCF_025345565.1. NCBI lineage: Bacteria > Pseudomonadati > Pseudomonadota > Gammaproteobacteria > Oceanospirillales > Oceanospirillaceae > Thalassolituus > Thalassolituus hydrocarboniclasticus. Next base: position 901,540 of record NZ_CP054475.1, read on the forward strand.
CCGGACAGATTGTCATATGTAACGCAGACGACGTTATCTATGGATGACACCGCCCGGGTAATTGATGCTCTGCGGGTAAAGTTCCCCAATATTCAGGGCCCGCGTAAAGATGATATCTGTTACGCCACGCAAAACCGCCAGGATGCAGTGAAAAATCTGGCCGCCGATTGTGATTTGTTATTGGTGGTCGGTTCTCCGAACAGCTCCAATTCCAACCGCTTACGTGAGCTGGGTGAGCGTATGGGCGCTAAAGCTTACCTGATTGATAATGCCGCAGAAATCCAACCGCAGTGGCTGGAAGATGTGAAGGTCGTTGGTATTACCGCAGGAGCATCAGCTCCGGAAGTACTGGTGCGCGAAGTGGTTAACAAGCTGGTTGCTCTGGGCGGAGAAGCCCCGCAGGAAATGCAGGGCCGCCCGGAAAATGTGGTGTTTTCGTTGCCGAAAGAGTTGCGGTTACAGGAAATTTAAAATTCCTGAATAATTCCGCCGGGCATAATATGGTTACGTGTGCCGAGCGTATTGAAAATCACATCCCCGTCATTGGCTTGCTCATTCTGACCAATTGCCTGTAATTCCACGCACTGCGTAATAGGTAATACGGCTCCGTTAACATTGCAGGGAACAGCAGAGATGATGAAACGTCCACCTGGGGGGGTATAAGGATTGTTGGGCAGCCCGAGGTCGGTGAGGTTCAATGTGTAAGTCAGGTTATCCCGTCTGAACTCTTCCTGTGCGGCCAAAATCGGGTTGAGTTCTTCATTACCGACGCTGATTCTTTCGCTGTTCATTACATGGTTGCTGTAGATCGGTAGGCCGATACTCGCCAGGATGCCTATAATAGCGACGACAATCATTAATTCCATCAGGGTGAAACCCTGAGATTTATGCATTTGTTTTTTAATCATTAGCTAAAAACACCGTGGTTGTTTGTATTTGACGGGCATTACTATCATTAAAGGTGTATGGATTGCCGTCAAGTAACACATAGCTGCGTACCGCTGCACGCTGGCTCTGATCTGTAAAAGACTTGGTCAGTACCGCGATTTTAACGGCAAACACCAGATTCCAGTTGGTAACCTGATCGGCGGCTACATAGCGTACGATATTACCGATACGCTCGCCATACAGCGCCTGCAACCCCTCCATTCCGGCGACCAGAATCTGTGACGGGGCCACCGGATTTCCTGTGGTTTCATCGTAGGTTACACAGCGTAATACGTCGTCGAATTCATCTCCGACACCACCTCCGGTATCCAGTTCTACCCAGTATACATCGACCAGCGGAGTATTTTCGCCAAGCGCCAGATTGACTCCGGTACAGTCCTGAGCATCGCGAGCGACCCCGGAAAGGGCGGTATACCAGCGACGCACAGCAATTCTGTCGCTGACCCCAGTGGTTTCAAAGGTACAGGCTCCTCCGGCTGCCGGAGGCATTGCTCCGCCGCCACCGCACAGGTTGGCAAAGGGCTGGGTTCTGGGTTCCTGAACATCCGGCGTGTATCCGGCTCTGCGGATTTCGGTTGTCAGCCAGCTGGCGGTAAAACGGCCTGCTTCCTGCGCCTGAGACTGGCCTTCTGACTGAATACTGCTTCTGTTGGCTGTCATCATGATACTCATGACGAAGTAGGTGATCACCAGACCGATCGAGATCCCGATCATCAGCTCTATCAGGGTGACCCCTTTTTGCTTGTATAGCTTCATGGGACAAATACCGAGGTGGCGCTGGCACGGCGGGTAACCGTCGTAACCGGACTATTGCTGGCATAAATGCGATTGCCGTTGGCATCCTGGCGCTCGGTGGTCGATTCCCAGGAGACGGTGGCAGTTACCTGCTGACCAATGACGGTGACGGATAACTGCGGGTTAGGCATGAAGTCAACACTGCTGCCCCGGGTCGTAAGACTACCCGGTACGGCCGCGCCAACGCCGCATTGCAGCTCCCAGAGATCGAAAGCGGCAAGTTCCGCTGTGGTGCAGGTCGGATCAGCTGTCAGGCGTGCGACACCTGTGTTGTACGAAGCGCATACTTTGGGGGCATTGCCGCAGTTTATCGGGTTTGCCGCAGTATCGTAGCTGGCAATCGCAGTGTTATTGAAGCGCATACGGTTAGCCAGATCCTCCAGAATCCAGATCCCCTGTGATTTCCCACCGGCATCGGTTGCGGATTTATTTGCTTCGATCTGCAGCGATCCGAGCCCTGTCAGGGCAATTGAGGTAATCGCCAGAGCGACCAGCGCTTCAAGCAGACTGAAGCCTTTTGTCGGGTTCAGCATTGTGCCTCCTGTACAAAAACCTGGCCGAGGAAGGTCAGGGATATTGTGCGTATCCGCGCTCCTGTGCAGTTAGGGACATTGACAACAAACTGGCCGGCAACGCTGGCTAAGCGTCCCTGACTGTCAAATTGTAATGGAGTCACTGTCGAATAAGTTCCGGAGGTAATCTCTCCCGGTTGGGAGAGGGGGACTGCAGCAGATCCGGTCTGCAGCAGTACCTGCGCGCCATCAAGAACCTGCCAGCCGGTACTCCAGCTGTTATTAATCGGGATCATGGAGACCCCACGCGAATGATTAATGGCATAGTCTCTGGCATAACTGATATCCCGCAGCAGATCGCGGCTGTAGCGGTCTGCATTGCCATTCACAAAGGTGGTATTCATGGCTGGAATTCCCACGCCGAGAATAATGCCCAGAATGGCAACTGTTATCATCAGTTCAATCAGGGTTACGCCAGATTGCTCTCTCATTTACTCAGATCCCGCCAGTACGTCTTGTGCACGATTCTACCACCCTCCTCACAGATAGAGATGACCGAACTACCATCTGTGATAATTTCACCACATTTTTTCTTGTCATCTTCATCTTCATCATCTTCCGGTGGAACGATGATGATTTTTGGGTCGTTCATCGGGTTATCGATTTCGTCGATGATATCAATTGTTGGCTTAGGCGTGCTCGGCTGGGGTTGACCAGGAATCGTGGTTTCCTGATTTTCCGGTGTCGTTAACATGTACAGACGGCCAAAACCGGTATCGGCATTACAACCGGATGTACTGCCGTTATTCGGGCGATAGGAGGAAAAATAAGTCCGGCCGTTTGAGGTTACCGCTGTGGCGACAATTTTTTCGCCACTGTCCGGCAGTGTGAAGTACAGACCCTTCAGCTTTTTATCAAAGCTTTCCGAATCGTATCTGCTGTAGTTGGCAAGGTCGCGCAGATAACTTGTATTGTATTGCGCAGGAGGGCTGGCCTCGGTACTCAGGTCGTTAATGACATAGAAACGGTCAACGGTATCCTGATCAAGCGGATGAGCACGGTAGCCTGAACCGATGGCAATCTGATAACGCGGAACCTTTTCATAGACCGGCTCACCGGTAAGTGAATCTTCACCGATCTGCAGAACGCGATTCATGTAGGTCACATCGGGAGTGGTGTAGAAACGCACATGATTAAGCGTCGTGTTGTTAGCCCCTAAATCAGCCAGTACGCCGCCCTGAGTATTGACTTCAGTTGAAGACCCCAGATTCATCAGGTCAATGCGCCAGATACGGCCACCAAGATCTGCGGCATACAGCAGGTCAACATAGCCATCACGATTGTTGTCGATAGGAATGATGTCGCCAACAATGCCACTGGTCATATCGCTCAGACGCAGGTCTGCGCCACTCTTTGCTGAGGCCCACCACAGGCGTTTGCCAGTCGTCGGATCGGCCATATAAATCGCATTGCCCTGATTATGCGCCAGACGTTCTACGTTAGTATCCTCAGCTGGGTCATAGCCACCGCCGAACAGCAGAACATTGCGTGGTGTACCGTTCCAGAGAACAGGAATCGCCTGCATTTTGGACCAGGATTGTCCCAGCTGCGCGTAATCACCGCTGCCACCGGTAATCTGCCAGGCCAGTTGTGGTGCATCACGGTCGGTGACATCCAGGGCATAATAATTACGGCCGCCGCGACGCATACCTACATAAAGGTATGCCTTTTCGCCACGACCAGCGTCGATAATACGGTTACGGTTAGTGTCTGTGTGGTACGCGCTGATCGGGCCATCAAGACCATAAATTTTGGAACCACCACCTTCATAATATTTGGCCACGTTGGGCAGCAAATCTTTCGGAATAAAAGCAAAACGCTCTTTCGGGTTGTCAACGTTGGTATCAAAGGCGTGCAGATAGCCCGAGTTGGTACCGATAAACAATGTACTGTCAGGAATTACATCGCCATCGGCATCTTTCAGAGATCCGTAGTTCAGAATAACAGGCTTGCTGTGCAGCGGATCTTCCATTGCGCGACGGGGGGCGCTTGGGTCTTCCCCTTTGACATCCAGTCCACGGGCCCATTTCAGTAAATCGGAAAATTGCTCGCTGGAATAAGACACTTTAAATAACGACTGTGACAGGTTGGAGGCATTGCTTTCCGTAATGCGATTGCGGGAATCGCTGGCCAGTCGGTTGGACGCAATATTTGAAACAACCATACGGTCAAGGGTCAGACGGCTTGCTGCCCCGCCTTTGGTTACGTTGTCACCGTCAGGCGCATCTTCATCTTTTGTCCAGAAGCTTTGCGCGTTTTTAGTGAAAAAACCGGTGGTGGCATCCAGAGCAGGGTTGTTTTTGACATCGACAAACTGACCATCTCCCGCTAAGCGGAAGCGTTTGATATTACCCTGCCAGTTGACGGAGGCGTTCGGCTTAAATACAGAGAAGTACAGCTGATCCAGCAACTCAAGGCTGTTAAAAGCGTTAACCGCAACCGCGGGTGCAGAGAAGGTATCAGCCGATTTTGAAATATCGTCAAAAATCTTGGTCAACGCAGTTTTCAGCTGTTCATAGTTCTTCGCATTGGCTGAGATACCACCACCAACGTTTGCCATAACATTCAGACGTGTCTGCGCATCGCCCTCGATAAAACCACCGATAGTATGGACATGGATTTGCTGAGTTCCGGGCAGCGGGCTGTGATCAGCATTATAAAGAAAATAAGCCAGTTCTTCAGAGCAGCCGCCATCTCTCGAACAATAGGGGCTGATGCCTCTTGGGTAGTCGGCACTGGGGAGTGTTTTCAACCAGGTTTTGATGTCATAGTTAGCTTCGGAGTCCTGAGATGCGGCGCCATCGGTAAAGACCACAATATGGTTTTTCTGACAGGAGTCAGTGATCGGTGAAATATATTTACCGGTGGAGGCATTATAAGTGGCCGAATCGCTCAGGTATTCCGTATACCAACGATCCCATCTGTTTGACCAAAGTTTTGCTTTGCCGAATTTCACCGATTCACCGCGCAGATAGAGGGCGGCTTCATACAGAGACTCTGACATCGGCGTGCCGCCACCTGCCGGATAATTATTAATAATATCGATCAGTTGCTGGCGTGAACCTGTGGCATCGATATCAAGGGTATTGATGCTCATTCGTCCGCCCTGATAGCAATAATCATTACTATCTTCTTCTTCGCATTCATACGTTTTTATATAGGGATTAAAGCGCATCAGCGCGAGGTTGATGCCACCGGTTTCTTTAATGGTTTCAACGGCGGCTTTTTTAACCAGAGAGATTCGTGTTTCACCGGAATCGGTATCCCAGCCCATACTGCCGGATGTATCAAAAATAAAGACCACGTTCGGGTTAACCCGGTTAGGGTTACCCAGATAAATCTCGGTGTCATCCGCCAGAACCGGATTGGTGAAGAGACCAAAGCTTATTAAAGACAGCCAATAGAGTTTCATATTATTTCTCCACCTGTGACTGATTAGCGGGGTTATTCGGGTCGGCGGCTAATTCATCAAAGCCACCGAAACTGACAGACACAACAGATTTGTCAGAGTTTTTCACAACCAGTGAAAGCACCTCATAGTTTTTACGCAGGAAGACTTCCAGCGCCTCTTCATACGTCAGAGGGGTGTTTATTTCATAAAATGAGGTTGTATCTTTGATGCGCAGCAAATCGTGCGGGCAGTCTGCACATAGCCTGGCCGTGATGCTGGTACGGGTCAGATTGGTTGCCTGACTGGCAGCTACCCGGTATTCGGCACCGTCGATTAATTCAGCAGCGTTTATGGTCGCTGCAAAAGTACAGATAAGACAGGCTGCCAGAGTGTATAAATGTTTGATCATGATCACTTCCTCACTGATTCGGGCTGACAGCTTCGAGATAAAAGCCGGCTTCCTGAGATGCTGTCATGGTTTGGTTCAGGGTTGACGAGCTGCTGGCAGCAGCCATGTAATATTTGAATTTGGTGCCGCCGGCGCTGTTACCTTCGTTCGACTGGGCGTCGAATTTGGTCATTTCCGGATCGCGCAGCATCCGCACACGGATAGTGCTGCCGCCAATGATTTTGGCGGTGGCAGGAGGCTGGATCACACCGGCATCATAGGGGTTGTAGCGTATCAGTCCGTATGGCTGGCCCTGGGCGACATTGTTGTTCTCCTGCATGATCAGAATGCCCAGGGTATCTGCGGCATCGTCATATTCTGCAGGTTCGTCGATGCTGCCCAGAAATGAACTAAGCTCTGAAAACGCTGCGTTAAAGACCGTTTGCTGGTGCTGCAGGTTGGCAATCATCCGCGCCTGCAGGGTTGTGCGCTGCATTGACACCATGGCAACGACGGTGATGACAGCCATGATGACCAGGCTGAAGATCAGCGCGGAGCCACTCTGCTCGGATTTCTGAGTCCATTGCTGGGAAGTTCGCGACATGGAGCATTCTCTGAAGACGATAATGTAGTGTCAGATTACCTGCCAGGAATCAGAAGGCGAGCTTCTTCCGACCAGCGGATTGGTATCCGGAGTCAGCGGTTTTCTGCCATTAATAATCAGGCAGGGCAGGCTACATTACGGCCATTGGCCGTTTCCGGCAGGCCGTCGTTATCTCTGTCTGTACCTGCCCGTATGCGCCCGTTGCGGGAAATAATGAAGGCCGCGCCGGTGACGGCAGATGCTTTTGCGCAATAGCCCAGAGAGCCGTTGTCGATACCCGCATAGCCTTTGGCGTCAAAGCTGATAACGTTGCCGCTGAAGGTTCGCAGCTTTTGTCCTGATGTGCTGGCCGGCAGCTCGCGCAGAACGGGTTCGCCCGGATCAAGGACACGGTTATTGTTGCTGTCCATAAAAAGAGTCAGCGGCATGTTCCAGTCGGAACTGCAGTGCAGGGCATTATTCAGAGGACAGAGGGTGACGCGATTACGGTAATAGAGAGCATGATTTCTGGCTTCGCTCAGGGCCAGTGCCAGCTCGCTGATGTCCCGTTCGGCGTCAACGTGCTGCATCAGACGATGCGTTGCAGGTAAGCCAACACCAAGTAACAGGCCGAGAATACTGCAGGTGACCAATATTTCGATCAGGGTAAAACCGGTGTTTTGCAGAGGTGTGTGCATACAGACTCCAGAATCCGTTCGGGAGGTGGGGATAAGCGACACCTTTCCGTGGTGTCACTTCAATACTCTAGTGTCCGCTGCCCTGTTGTCACTCAGACCTGAGGCTGAAATTCTGCAGGGTTGTTCAGTCTCCGGTCTGACTTAAGAACATCCGGCTGCTCCGTTCTTAATCAATTTCCAGTTTTTTACAGCGGTAACGCAGCGCGCGGAAGCTGATACCGAGTTTTTCGGCGGCGGCGGTTTTGTTCCAGCGTGTGGCTTCCAGTGCCTGGGTGATCGCGCGGCGTTCAATATTCTCAAGGTAGGCTTCGAGGTTATTGGTTTCAATGCGCGGATTGCTGTCGTCCGGCTCTTCGTCAATGGGTTTGCTCAGGCTCAGGTCGCTGAGGCTGATGCTGTCACCTTCGGCTAGGGTGACGGCGCGTTGCAGGATATTTTCCAGCTCACGTACGTTCCCCGGGTAGTGGTAGCTCAGCAAGGCCTGCTGAGCGCTGTCTTCCAGCATAATTTCCGGCATCCCCCATTCCTGAGAATATTTGCGGATAAAATGCCGGATCAGCAGCGGAATATCTTCAGCGCGATCGGCCAGACGCGGCACATTTATCTGAATCACATTCAGGCGGAAATACAGGTCCTGACGGAACTCTTCAGCCTGAACCTGCAGGCCAAGATCTTTATGACTGGCACAAAGAACGCGCACATCGACAGGGGTTTCAAATTCAGCACCGACGCTGCGCACGGCTTTTTCCTGAATAACGCGCAGCAGTTTGGCCTGCATATCCAGAGGCAGTTCGGCGACTTCATCAAGGAACAGGGTGCCGCCATTAGCCGCGCGGAAAAAACCGGATTTTTCGCTGTTGGCGCCGGTAAAGCTGCCTTTGGTATGGCCGAAAAATTCGGTTTCCATCAGATCCCGCGGAATGGCTCCGCAGTTTACCGCAACGAACGGCTGATCCATGCGCGCACTCTGATGATGAATTAAGCGGGCAACCAGTTCTTTGCCTGTGCCGGACTCGCCGAAAATAAAGACCGGTGCCTGAGTGCGGGCCACCTTGAAGATTTTTTCTTTCAGCGCCCGCATGCTGGCTGACTGGCCCAGCAAGCCGTCGGCAGAAGGCAGGTTTTCGATATTGGCCGGCACTTTGGTCAGCTGCAGTGCGGCTTTGACCAGTTCACGGAGGCGCTCGGTATCCAGTGGCTTGGCGACGACATCAAAAGCCCCGGCTTTCAGCGCGTTTACGGCCAGTTCCATATTGCCGTATGCGGTAATCATGGCGACTGGCATATCCGGATGGCGGGTGTTGCACAGTTCAATAAGATCCAGACCATTACCATCCGGCAGTTTCATATCGGTGATGCAGAAGTGGTAGGGACGCTCCTGCAATAACGTCAGTGCTTCGCTCACGCTTCCTGCCTGATAACAGTCGAGCTCCATACGCTTCAGCGTCAGCGCAATCAGAGCGCGGATGTCGGGTTCGTCATCAATAATCAGGGCGGCAAATTTATTCATAAAACAGTGTCCGTTCTGTGGTGCACAGGGCTCAGGAGGCCCGCATTATGATGCGGAAGCAGGTTCCGTTGGGTATCGGATGATACTGGATATGGGCCTGATTTGCCTCGCACAGTTCGCGGCATAAATAGAGTCCGAGTCCGGTGCCATTATGTTCAGTGGTGTAAAAGGGTTCAAACAGATGGGTGCGTTGTTCCGCCGGTACGCCGCTGCCATTATCAATAATATCCAGCTGTACCTGACGGTCATTTAAGGTTTGGGCGATAAGGGCAAGGCGTGCGTTGTCGTGGCTGGATTTAACGGCGTAACGCAGACCATTGGCACACAGGTTATGCAGAATCTGCTGCAGATGATCCGGATCGAACTGCACCAGTAAACTGTCGTTACAGTGCACACTGAAATGAAAGTTCTGGCCATTGGTTAAGTTGCGGAACTGATCGTGAAAATGCTGCAGCCATGGGGCGAGGCGCAGGGTTTCTGCTACGGCCTGATTGCGGCGAGACAGCTGCAGAATATCCTCGATGGTGCGGTTAATGCGCATGCAGTGCTGTTCAATAATATGCGTCAGTTGTTGCTCACCCTGCTGCAGATAGGGCGTTTCTGCCAGCAGTTGCGATGCCTGGCGCAGGGCGCTGAGCGGGTTGCGTATCTCATGGGCAATAGAGGCCGTCAGGCGTCCCAAAGAGGCCAGTTTGAACTGCTGCGCTTCGGCGGCAATGCGTGCGGCTTCTTCAACATAAATGAGGTAATCACCAGGCTCAGAACCGTTCAGCGCCACACGGCGGAATATCAGTTTTTCGTTACGAACTTCAATAACCTGATCGGCTTCCGCTTTCAGTAATGCCGGGGGCAGCGACGCCCCTTCTGCGAGGCTGAACCACTGCCGTGCCTGTTGGTTATAAAACAGAATACGGTCGTTGGTATCGCAGGCAATAACAGCATTGGGCAGTTCCAGCAGCGCCTGCTGGCTGAAGCGCTGTAAACGTTTGATTCGGGTTGCCTGATCGGAGGCCAGCGTTAAGGCACTGTTTAACCGGCGTGACAGAGTCTGGGTTAACCAGGCAAGAATAAAGCACAAAAAGCCATACAAACCGGAGTTTACAATTTCCTGGGTGTTGTAGTTGCCTGGCCAGAGATGCTGGGTATAAAACACGGCGATGGTGGTCCAGGCGGCCACCCCGTAGCCAAGCACGCCCGGAGCCAGCAGGTTCGATATCATGACCGGAATCAGAATCAGGCTGGAAAAGCCGGTATCCAGACCGCCGGAGGCATGCATCAGGGCTGCCAGGATGGCGATTTCAGCAAACACATAACTGGTGGCAAGTTGCGGGTCCGGTTCGCGGCTGGCAATGGCGGCAAACGCTGAAGCCACCAGAACATAAGCAGATGACGCTATCAGGAATATATGTGGCTGTTTTCCGCCAATAATCACGTTCTGCAGGTCGATGGCGTCGGTGATGATCAGTAACAGCGAGAGAAACAGGGAGTAATAACCGTAGAAACGCAGCAGATGGTTACCGCGTACAACCAGTTCGGCAGATTTAAACCAGCGTGCCACAGAGGCTCCTTAACTATAAATATCGGGCGAAAAGTGCCGGCCAGTGCACTGATGATTGCTTCGGCCCGGTAATTTTTCGACAATACGCGCAAATTCGTCAGGGTAACCCGAGAGTATGTCACAGTCACTTACCATCGCATTGGCACAGCACAACTTTCTGGTCGGAGATATTTCCGGCAACAGTCAGCGTATTGCTGAGTCGGCGCAACAGGCACAACAGCAGGGTGCGCAGCTGGTGGTCTTCAGCGAACTGGCATTAACAGGTTACCCGCCAGAAGATTTATTACTGCGTCCGAGTTTGCAATTACGCGTTGAAGAGGCGCTGCAGCAGGTGGCTGCGGCCAGTCATAATATCGCCATCGCTGTGGGCTTTCCGTGGCGCGAGCAGGGCAAACTCTATAACTGTGCCGGTGTCTGGTATCAGGGTGAATGTCTCGGACGTTATGCCAAGCAATGTCTGCCGAATTATCAGGTATTTGATGAGCAGCGTTATTTTGCCACTGGTGATCAGCCCTGTGTTATTGATCTGCTGGGCCATCGTATTGGTCTGACCGTCTGCGAAGACGTCTGGCATCAGGGGCCGGTGGAGCAGAGTGTTGCAGCCGGTGCGGAACTGATTCTCAACCTGAACGCTTCGCCTTTCCATCTGGGTAAGCATGGTGAACGCCTGACCCTGCTGCAGCAACATGCCCGCAGTCAGAATGTAGCGCTGCTGTATGTGAATCAGGTCGGTGGACAGGATGAACTGGTGTTCGATGGCGGTTCCTTTGCGGTTGCCGCCGATGGCGAACGCGTACTGCAGATGCCATCGTTTAGTGAATCAATGGCGCTGGTGAATTATCACTCGGGTCAGCTGCAGGCGGTTTCAGCGCAGTCTGCAGAGCCGGACAGTGAACTGGCCAGTCTGTATCAGGCACTGGTGCTCGGTGTGCGCGATTACGTCAATAAAAACCGTTTCAAAGGGGTTTTGCTGGGGCTGTCCGGCGGTATCGACTCCGCACTCACACTGGCCATTGCGGTGGATGCGTTAGGTGCCGAGCGGGTGCAGGCGGTGATGATGCCGTTTACCTATACCTCCGGCATGAGTAAGGAAGACGCGGCAGAACAGGCCGACACCATGGGCGTGCGCTACCAGTCGATCTCTATCGAGCCTATGTATCGTGAATTTATGGCGGCCCTTGCCGGTGAGTTTGCCGGTCTGCCGGTGGATACCACCGAAGAAAACCTGCAGTCACGTTGTCGCGGTGTGCTGCTGATGGCGATGTCGAACAAAAGCGGTTACATGGTGCTGACCACCGGCAATAAAAGCGAAATGGCGGTGGGTTACGCCACCCTGTACGGCGATATGGCTGGTGGCTATGGCGCTTTAAAAGACGTCTACAAAACCAAGGTATTCGCCCTGGCGGAATACCGTAATTCGCTGTCCCCGGTGATTCCACAGCGTGTGATTGACCGTCCGCCATCGGCGGAACTGGCGCCGGATCAGAAAGACGAAGACAGCCTGCCGCCGTATCCGGTGCTGGATGCCATTCTTGAACGTTATATCGAACGTGATATGAGTGCCGAAGCGATCATCAGTGCCGGCTTTACCCGTGACGACGTGCTGCGCGTGCTGCGTCTGGTCGACGTTAATGAATACAAGCGTCGTCAGGCACCCATTGGCGTGCGCGTAACTCAGCGTGGCTTTGGCCGTGACCGCCGTTATCCGGTGACCAACGGCTGGAAAGCCGGAATTTAATCCACAAAAAAGCCCGCAATCGCGGGCTTTTTTGTGTCTGTATATTTGTCGCTGTCTGCTCAGTCCAGCAAACCAAAACTGATGATATTCCAGAACGAACGGCGGTCAACCATCGCCAGGCCGCTGTCTTCAAATTCACCGTCTTTTAATTGCGGATGCTGCGGGTAGTTCAGCTTCAGCAGTGCCAGTGCCTGTTCTGACTCTTTATTCAGGCCCAGCAGGCGGTAGGCTTCAACCTGAATCGCCAGTGCGTCGGCAACGGCCGGGGTTTTCTGGAAACGCAGCAGAACGTTCTCACAACGGTTGGCAGCCGCCAGATAGGCGTGGCGCTTCATATAGTATTGTGCCACTCCGATTTCATGGGAGGCCATACGTTGCTGCAGGTACACCATGCGCGCCCGAGCATCGGCGGTATAAGGGCTGTCGGGGAAGCGGATCAGCAGGTCGGAGAAATGATTGAAAGCATCCTGCATGGGGGTTGGGTCACGCTGGGCGATTTCGCTGTCAAAATAACGCTCGGCAAAGGCAAAGCCCATTTCATAAGTGGCCAGGCCGCGCATGTAATAGGCGTAATCGACCTGCTCATGCAGCGGATGCAGGCGGATAAAACGCTCGGTGGTGGCCAGTACCGCTTCCAGATCGGACATCATGTACTGGGCGTAAATCAGCTCCAGCTGTGCCTGTTCGGCGTAACGTCCGAACGGATAGCGGGATTCCAGCTGGCGCAGCTTTTCGGTGGCCGACAGAAAGTTATTGTTATCCAGCGACTCGCGCGCCTGTTCGTAGTACTCACGCTCAGTCAGTTCCTGAGGTTTGTCGGGATTTCCTGAGCAGGCGCAGAGTAGCAGGGTAAAAATAACCAACAGCGAACGGGAGTTCATGGAGTGCATTCCTGATTGTCGATATACTTGGCAATGTGCCGGTTTACGAATGTGCCGTATTAAAACACAGTCCCCGCATAGCCCCAACTGACAGCAACAGGCTGTCAGCGGGATACAGCCGATCGTCGCGGCAGCCATACAGCTAATCTCAGAGAGTTTATGTCCAATCAGATTTCAAACAGGGTAGAAGTTCCCTTCGACATGGGAAACAAGCGTCTTGATCAGGTCGCTGCCCAGTTATTTCCCGACTATTCCCGTTCGCGCCTGCAGCAGTGGATCAAAGACGGCCAGCTGACGGTTGACGGTAAGCCCTGGCGCGGCCGCGATAAGCTCACTGGCGGCGAAACCCTGATTCTGGAAGCCGAGCTGGCGCCTGAGGGGAACTGGCAGGCGGAAGATATCCCGCTCAACATCATTTATGAAGATGATCACATCATTGTCATCAACAAACCTGCGGACCTGGTGGTTCACCCGGCCGCCGGTAATCAGGATGGCACTCTGCTGAACGGCTTGTTGCATCATTGCCCGCAGCTGGAGAATATCCCCCGTGCCGGTATCGTGCACCGTCTGGATAAGGACACCACCGGTCTGATGGTGGTCGCCAAAACCCTGCAGGCGCAGAATAATCTGGTCGGTCAGCTGCAGGACCGCTCCATGGGGCGTGAATACGAAGCGGTAGTGCAGGGCGTGATGACCGGCGGCGGCAAAGTTGACCAGCCGATTGGCCGTCATGGTACTCAGCGCACCAAAATGGCGGTGAATCCTATGGGGAAAGAAGCCGTCACCCACTATCGCGTGCTGAAAAAATTTCCGACCCACACCTATATCCGCCTCAAGCTGGAAACCGGCCGTACGCACCAGATCCGGGTGCATATGGCGCATATCGGTTATCCGCTGGTGGGCGACTCCACCTATGCGGCGCGTACCCGTCTGACCAAAGGCATCGGCCCGGAACTGCGCGATACGCTGCTGCACTTTGGCCGCCAGGCTCTGCATGCGCGCAAGCTGGGTCTGGTTCATCCGGATACCGACGACTGGATGGAGTGGGAAGTGGATCTGCCGCAGGATTTTATTCACCTGCTCGATGTGCTCGAAGCCGATGCCGAGCGCTGAGTCCGGTCTGCTGATACCCGACTGGGATCTGCCCGCGGGTATTGGTGCCGCGATTACCACCCGCGAGGGTGGTGTTTCTTTACCTCCTTACGAACATAACAACCTGGCTCTGCACGTTGCTGATGATGCGGCCCGGGTGCGGCTTAACCGCCAGTGCCTGTGGCAACAACTGCCGGGTGTGCAGGGCATTCAGTGGTTATCTCAGGTACATGGCACAACGGTGATTAAAGCCTGTGGTGAATCTGTGGTGCCTGAGGCGGACGCGCAGTTCAGTGACCGTGCCGGACTGGCCTGTGCCATTCTTACCGCCGATTGTTTGCCGGTATTGTTCTGTGCTGCTGATGGCTCGCAGGTGGCCGCTGCCCATGCCGGTTGGCGCGGACTGGCGGCCGGGATTCTGCTGAATACGCTGGCGACCTTCCCTGATCCTTCTCAGGTGCGGGTGTATCTGGGGCCAGCGATTGGCCCCGACGCCTTCGAGGTCGGGCCTGAGGTACGTAAAGCCTTTGCCTGGGCGCCGGACCATTGTTTCCGTGCCGGGCGTGGTGACCGGCTGATGGCGGATATTTATGCGCTGGCGCGGCTGCAGTTATTGCGGGCGGGAGTGGCCGGGGTTGCCGGCGGAGGATTCTGTACCTTCAGCGATGAACGCTTTTATTCCTATCGTCGCCAGAGTCAGACTGGCCGTATGGCCAGCCTGATCTGGATACAGACTTAATCCTGCCTTACTGATTACGGGTCTTGTTGGAAAAGGTCATGTTGCAGTATTTGGCAATCTGCTCGTCCGCCAGTTTGATCTGCTTTGCCCGCTGATCGTCAGTTAACGGGCGGTATTCGCCGTCTTCCTGCTTGAAACGGGTACTGTAATTGGTACTGACCGTTTCTTTGTGTTTTCGTGCTTTGGCACAGGCGGCCTCCGCTTCGGCTTTACTCACCTTTGGTTCGCTGCTTTCACTGGCTTCTGTCGTCGTTTCTTTTACTTTATCGGTGCTGATTTGATAGCCATCGACTTTGTCCGCGGGTTTGCTGACGCGGACCTTATATTCTTCAGCATTTTTAGCCTTGTCAGCGGGAGGCAGGTTGGAAAAATGGGTCTGACCATTTTCATCCACCCAGCGGTACATTTTGTCGGCCTGAACCGTCAGGCTTGCAGTGGCAAGCAGCAGAGCAAAAAAAGCAGTAAAAAAACGCATAAAACACATCCGTTGTTAGGGCCTGTTACCACTAATTAAACAGGCCTGTTATCGGCTAAAAATTCCTCAGACAAGGCGCTGAGAGTGTGGCCTAACGGGTTAAGCGAGCGAACAGCAACGCAGGATTAGGAATTTTTAGCCATAACCCTTCGGGCTGAGGCCAGTTTTCCCCATTAGCGTCGTCGTTCGTTATTCATTTAACTCGCTAATATCACTCCTCTCTCCTTGCTCTGAAAAAAACTGGTTCTCAGCAGACCAGATTCACTTAGTGGCAACAGGCCCTGAGGAAAAGAATAATTTCTCTGACCTGCTCCGGACATTATTAAAACCGTATGATTTGTCAAGGATTTAGGGCGGTTTTTTGCTAGACAATAATACCGGGAATGCTAGAATTACCGCGCTTTTGTCAGCCGGCCTGCGCCTCCACCCAGTGCCCCGCTCGCTGACAATGACAGCCTCTGGTGCGGTTATCTCCGACCCAGTTTCAGACCCGGTGTCCTCGACCAGGCAACGGGACTCTGATGAGAAACTACAAGTTTGTCATCCAGCCTGAGAGAGCCCTTGTGTTCGGGCTCTAATCGCAAGTTATTTCAGTTACCCACGCCCCTGCGGGCTTGTGAAGAGGATAGTACGGTGGAATTACTTTCCGGCGGAGAAATGTTGGTTCGTGCACTGCATGAATCAGGCGTCGAATATATTTACGGTTACCCGGGCGGCTCGCTGCTGCACGTTTATGATGCGTTGTACAAGCAGAGCGCAGTCAAGCACGTCCTGGTCCGTCATGAGCAGGCGGCTGCTCATATGGCTGATGGTTATGCGCGTGCAACCGGTAAGCCAGGTGTGGTCATGGTCACCTCTGGTCCGGGTGCCACCAATACCATCACCGGTATTGCCACGGCGTTTACCGACTCGATTCCTATGGTCGTCATTTCTGGTCAGGTGATGAGCCATCTGGTGGGCGACGATGCCTTCCAGGAAACTGACATGCTGGGTGTGTCGCGTCCTATTGTTAAGCACAGCTTCAGTGTGCGCCGTCCGGAAGATATCCCTGAGCTGGTGGCTAAAGCCTTCCACATTGCCAGCACTGGCCGTCCGGGTCCGGTTGTTATCGACATCCCGAAAGACATGACCATGCCGAATGAGCGTTACGAATACGTTTATCCGAAGAAGGTCAAATTGCGTTCTTACACGCCACCGCAGCGTGGTCACTCCGGCCAGATCAAAAAGGCCGTTGAGCTGCTGCTGAAAGCCAAACGTCCGGTTATTTATGCTGGTGGTGGCGTCATTATCGATGGCAGCTCCGACAAGCTGCGTGCACTGGTTGATCGTCTGGATTTCCCTTGCACCAACACGCTGATGGGTCTGGGTTCTTACCCGGGTACCGGCGAGCGTTTTGTTGGCATGCTGGGTATGCACGGTACCTATGAAGCGAACATGACCATGCACCACGCTGATGTGGTTCTGGCTATTGGCGCGCGCTTCGATGACCGTGTAACCAACGCGACCAGCAAGTTCTGTCCGGATGCCAAGATCATTCATATCGACATTGATCCGTCTTCAATCTCCAAGACCATCATCGTTGATGTACCTATCGTTGGCCCGGTTGGCAACGTGCTGGATGAAATGATGGCGCTGCTGGATGAAAGCAACGAAGTACCGGATGCCGAAGCCATTGCGTCCTGGTGGAAACAGATCAACGAATGGCGCCAGCGTCATGCGATGCGTTATGAGAAAAACGACTCGCAGCTGATGAAGCCGCAGGAAGTGATCGAAGCGATCTGGGCGGCCACCAAGGGTGACGCTTACGTGACTTCTGACGTTGGTCAGCACCAGATGTTTGCTGCGCAGTACTACAAGTTTGATAAGCCAAACCGCTGGATCAACTCCGGTGGTCTGGGAACCATGGGCTTTGGTTTCCCGGCGGCGATGGGCATCAAGATGAACTTCCCGGAAGAAATGGTTGTATGTGTGACCGGTGAAGGCTCTATCCAGATGAATATCCAGGAACTGTCGACCTGTCTGCAGTACGGCATTCCGGTAAAAATCCTGTGTCTGAACAACGGCTCTCTGGGCATGGTTCGTCAGTGGCAGGACATGAACTACGAAGGTCGTCACTCCCACTCGTACATGGAGTCCCTGCCGGACTTCATCAAACTGGTGGAAGCCTATGGCCACGTGGGTATCCGCGTGACCGGCCGCGATGAGCTGCCACAGGCACTGGAAGACACCTTCAATAAATACAATGACCGTCTGGTCTTCCTCGACGTTGCCGTCGACCCGGAAGAACACGTGTATCCGATGCAGGTGCCGGCTGGCTCCATGCGTGATATGTGGCTGAGCAAGACGGAGCGGACCTGAACATGAGACACATTATTTCGATTCTGCTGGAAAACGAACCGGGTGCTTTGTCACGCGTTGTTGGTCTGTTCGCCCAGCGTGGTTACAACATTGAAACCCTGACGGTGGCGCCGACAGAAGACAACACCCTGTCACGCCTGACCATGACCACCACCGGTGATGATCGCAAGATCGAACAGATCACCAAGCAGCTGAACAAGCTGATTGAAGTGGTGAAACTGGTGGATTTGTCTGAAGGCCCGCACATTGAACGCGAGCTGATGCTGATCAAAGTAAAAGCGGTGGGTGCGCAGCGTGCGGAAATCAAACGTACTGCCGACATCTTCCGTGGTCAGATCGTGGATGTGTCTGCCAGCGTGTATACCATCCAGCTGACCGGAACCAGCGACAAACTGGAAGCTTTTATTGAAGCAATCGGTGCTGGCTGTGTTCTGGAAACGGTACGTACCGGTGTGTCCGGTATTTCCCGCGGCGAGAAAATTCTGAGCCTGTAATTCAGAATCAGAAGCCATAAAAGAACCCTCCGCCGGAGGGTTTTTTTATACCTGCGATTTACGCTGCCAATAGAACGGTCAGAGCGGTGGATTATCCGGCTCAAGAAACGCCAGCGATAAAAAGGTGGCGAATGCGCCCAGTACACAAACCACGGCGGTACTGCCGCTGGCGAGCATAATCAGGCCGGTAATAATCCAGCCATTTTTTACCTGCTCTAACCGGCGCCGGTACAGTTCGGTGCGGGTCCAGTTCAGTTCCGGATAATCCTGTGGCAGGCGATAAATACGGCGGATAAATTCGATAACGCTGAATCGGCTCATGGGATGCTCCTTACTCATCTTTATTCAGAGTAAAAGACCAGCGGCATTTTGCCTGCTAAACAGCGATTCTATCTATTGATGACGGGAGTTATTCGTTCCGCATCTGACCTGCTTTGGTGCAGGTCAGTGCGCGATGCGGAGGCATGATTATACAGGCTGGGGTTTTATCAGAAGCGATAAACGGATTTGGTCATCACTTTCGATACCGCAGTCATCGCCAGTTTGACCGGCAGCGGGAATTTATGGCCGCCGGCTTCGAGGGCAACAGTGGCGTGCTTGGCTTCGTCTTCCAGCATCTGCAGCAGCACCGCTTTGCTCTTTTCGTCCTGCACCGGCAGGCTGGTCATATGCTGGCTCAGATGCTTGCACACCTGTTCTTCGGTGGCGGCGACAAAACCCAGACTGACTTTGTCGGAGATTTTTCCGGCCAGAGCGCCGATGCCGAATGACAGGCCGTAAAACAGCGGATTCAGACGGCTGGTATGGCTGCCCAGATCTTTGATGCGGTCTTCGCACCACACCAGATGATCAATTTCTTCGCGGGCGGCTTCTTCCATGGCTTCCCGTACCTCAGGCAACTTGGCGGTTAACGCCTGACCCTGATACAGCGCCTGGGCGCAGACTTCACCGGTATGGTTAATACGCATCAGCCCGGCGGCGTGTTTCTGTTCGGCCTCGTTCAGCTCGTGATACGGGCGCTGCTGCGCCGGGGACGGGCGTTCTTCCTGTGCAGCACCGGGCACCAGTGTGCGTAATGCCTGATCGGCGTTCTGAATCAGTTTGTCGAACAGCGAGTAGCGACGGGAGTTGGCATTCATAACTCATACCTCCGGAATTTCCGGCCATTTTACGGCATAACGGCGTCCGGCGCATGACCCATATCAAGTGAGTTTCGGCCAGAACAGGGCGGACAGCCGGCCATGGAGTGGTTAGAATCGCGCATAGAATAAGGAGACTGCGATGCAGGATTTACACGATTTAAGCCTGTTGCTCGACCGCCAGGTGCCGCTGTTGCTGCTGGAATCCCATGAGGAAGCGCGGGCGCTGGAGATGCTGACCCGGCTGGCCATCCGCCGCGGTCTGGCGCTGCAGCAATGGACGCTGAGCGATGGCCTGCGCCGCCTCGGGTTCGGTGAAGATATTGGCGCCAGCGAAACCACACAGCCTGCCGATGCCCTGCGCATCGTGCGTGAGCGCGAGCAGGGCGGACTGTTCATCTTCTGCGACCTGCATCCTTTTCTCGAAGAGCCTTTGGTCGTGCGTCTGCTGAAAGACATTGCCCTGCAGCATGAGCGTTACGGCAAAACCGTGGTGTTGCTCAGCCACCGCCTGCAGGCGCCGCCGGAGTTACAGCGTCTGGCCGCCAGCTTCAGCCTGCAGTTACCGGATGACAGCCAGTTGCTGGCGCTGGTGAAAGAAGAAGCCCAGCGTTACGCCAAGCTCAGTGGCCGTAAAGTGCGCAGTGATAACGACACCCTGCAGCAGCTGGTCGCCAATCTGAAGGGGCTTACTTTCTCCGATGCCCGTCGTCTGGTGCGCGGTGCCATTGTCGATGACGGCGCTATTACTCAGGATGATGTGCCGGCAGTCAGTCGCGCCAAGATGGCGTTGCTGGATATGGACGGTGTGATGAGTTTTGAATACGACACCGCGCGTTTCAGCGATGTTGCCGGTCTGGAGGTGATGAAAACCTGGCTGGCGCAGCGCCAGCAGGCCTTTATGACCGCCGAGCGTAAACTGCGGCCGCGCGGTTTACTGCTGTTCGGTGTGCAGGGCAGCGGTAAGAGTCTGGCGGCGAAGGCGGTGGCCGGTTCCTGGGGCTTACCCCTGCTGCGTCTGGATTTCGGCACCCTGTACAACAAGTTTTTCGGTGAAACCGAACGCAATCTGCGCGAAGCGCTGAAGTTGGCCGAAACCATGTCGCCCTGTGTGGTCTGGATTGACGAGATTGAGAAAGGACTGGGGCAGGACAGCAACGATGCCGGCGTCAGTCAGCGTATTCTCGGCACCTTGCTGACCTGGCTGGCAGAGCATGATGCGCAGGTATTTGTGGTGGCGACGGCGAACAATATTCATGCGCTGCCACCGGAGTTGCTGCGTAAGGGCCGTTTGGATGAACTGTTTTTTGTTGATCTGCCCAAGCCTGAGATTCGTGCTGACATTCTGCGCCTGCATATGCACAAGCGCGGGCTGGACCCGCAGCGTTTTGATCTGGCGGCACTGGCCGAAGAGAGTGAGGGTTTTTCCGGTGCCGAGCTGGAGCAGGCGGTGGTATCGGCCTGGCATGCCGCCAGCAGTGAGCATTCCGGCCCCGGTCTCAGCACGGATAGCCTGCTGCAGGAAATCCGCCGTACCCGGCCGTTGTCAGTGGTGATGGCGGAACCTATGCAGGCGTTAAGACAGTGGGCGGCGAGCCGCGCAGTCGCGGCCGATTAACGGCTTTCGTGCTGGTGTTTCAGGGTCAGCAGGGCGTTGCGCAGGCGCTCGCCACTGGCTGGCTTGGCCAGCAACTGCTGAATACCAACGGCCAGCGCATCGTCACGCACGTTGCTGATGCTTAATCCGGTCAGCATCAGGCGTGCCGGTTTGTGACTGATGTCTTTATCGGCGCGGATGCGCTCTGCCAACTGCAGGCCATCCATAATCGGCATATCGTGATCGATAATGATGAAGTCATAGGGTTGGCCGATACTGATCTGGCTGCGCAGCATGGCGAGTGCTTCCTTACCACTATAAGTACTCTCCGGGCGCATGCCCCAGCGCCGGACCTGCTTTTCAATTACGTTCCGCAGCGATGCATTGTCATCGACAATCAGAATACGCAAGCCGATCAGGCTGTCATCCTGCTGCAGTTCAGGTGCCGGGCCACTTTCGGCTTCCAGTGGCAAATACAGGGTCAGTGAGGCGCCCTGGCTGGTCATGCTCTCAACTTCGAGGGTTGCCGACATCTTTTGCAGCAGGTGGCGGGTGACCAGCAGGTTCCAGGCTTTGGCGTTGTGGTTTTCGGTCAGGGGCAGGTGATGCTGCAGAACTGCGAAGGCACTCTTCAGCTCATCCTGCTTCACAATGGTGCTGCTCAGCTGGATCTGCAGACGCAGGCCATGCGCTGAGCTGGTCTGATAGAAAGATGCCTGCAGTGTCAGTTCACCGTATTCGGTATAGGCCAGAGCACGCATCAGAATGTTGTGCAGCAGAGTCTGCAGGCGGTTGCGATCGCCGACAAAGTATTCCGGCAGATCATCGGTCATATCGAGCACCAGCTCGACCTGTTTGCGGCTGGCTTCCTGCTGGAAGTGGCCGAGCGCCTGATTCAGTAACTGAGTAATATTAAATGGACGCTGTTCCAGCTCCAGCTGGCTGTTCTGAATGCGGGCCAGATCGGAGATTTCATTGGCGACATGCAACAGATCACGACCGGCAAGGGCAATGGTGTCCGAGAAATCACGCTGGTTGGCACTGAGTGGTGTTTCCCCGAGCAGTTCTGTCATACCTATCACACCGTTGATCGGGGTACGCAGTTCGTGGCTGATCTGCGACAGCAGGGCTGGCGTCATACGCAGTTCTGCTCCGGCCTGATGCTGCGATGGATTCTGCTGCAGTTTGATGCTCATAATCGCCAGTACCAGACTGGTAATAACGATAAAAGGCAGAATGACCGGTGCCCAGCTGGTAAGCAGATCCAGTGATAACAGGTTGTGGCTGGTCAGGATGGCCAGCAGCACACCAAAACCAACCAGCAGATGGCCAGCCAGCAGCCAGCGCTGAGCCTGTTGATGCTGCGAGCGTCCGCGGGTCAGAATCAGGGCGACCAGAAATTCGTTGATCACGATCATGCAGGTAACCACCAACAGAGTGGCCTCCGGTGCCAGCCACAGGGTCAGTAACGCGACCGGCAGATGAATCAGGGCTGTCAGCAACAGCACCCGGCGGTACAGGGCGGCACGGTTGCCATGCCAGCCCAGTGCCAGCACGGCCAGAGTCTGGCAGGTCGCGGAGGCTGCCAGTGCCAGCTCAGCGAAGCGGTCAGCAATCAGAGGGCTGATATTCAGCAGCAGGGAGAACTGTCCCATCCAGGCCGGCTGATAGATGATCATGGTAAGGCAATAAGCGGCGCCAGCGGCTGCGAGCAGAATCCGCTGACTGCGCACAACAAAAATAAACCAGGCCAGCGTGGCCAGAATCCAGCCAATACTCATGCCCTGCAGCATGAAAAATTCCTGCTCATTATTGAGGAAATGGTCGAGGCTCAGCAGGCTGACGTTGGTATTCAGGAGGCCATAGGAATGGATGCGCACCATATAGCTGCGGGTGCTTTGGGCCGGTACGGTAAGAACAACCGGGAAAGCCTGCAAAAATCCACCGCGCAGGCTGCGCGCCGGGTCATCCGGGCCGATCAGACGATAATTCTGGGCATTGCTGATGTCATAGAAGCCGAAGTCATCAATATCGCTGCCGGACAGAGTAAAGACTACTTCGCGCTCATGGGCGTAAGGGTTGCTCAGGCTGAAGCGCAGCCAGTAATTGGAATCGCTTATGCCGAACTTCAGACGGCGGGCATGGCTTGGGGTAAAGCGCAGTTGCTGCTCACGGCTGAGCATGGCATTGATGTCGAGGCTGCGGCCGGGGTCTTCGTAAACTGAAATATAAGGCGTGATCGGATAATCAAACGAGGCATTGGGCAGCAGCACCGGGCTGCTGGCCCAGAGTTTCAGCGGCAGAAAAAATAAAAACAGCAGGGTGACAATCAGATGCTTACGTCCTCTGTACTGCCTCATCCCTGCTGTCTCCGTTAGTTTCTGCTTAGTTATCGGCCTGCTCGCGCGCAATGGCACGATAACCGATATCAGAGCGGCAGAACATGCCTTTCCAGCTGATCTGTTTGATCAGATCATAGGCCTGAGCCTGAGCTTCGCCCACGCTGTTACCCAGTGCAGTGGCACAAAGTACACGGCCACCGGCGGTGACGGTGTTGCCAGCGTCGTCGAGCTTGGTACCGGCATGGAAGACTTTGCGGTCAGCGCCGTCGTTGTCCGGCAGGCTGATGACATCACCTTTCGGGTAGTCAGCCGGGTAACCGGCAGCGGCCAGTACCACACCCAGAGATGGGCGCGGATCCCATTGCGCGGTTTCGCTATCCAGTTTGCCTTCCAGCGCGGCCAGACAGTGGGCAACGATATCCGACTGCATACGCAGCATGATTGGCTGGGTTTCCGGATCACCGAAGCGGCAGTTGTATTCGATGACTTTCGGCGCACCAGACTCGTCAATCATCAGACCGGCGTAGAGGAAACCGGTGTAATCATTGCCTTCGGCGGCCATACCGTTAACCGTTGGCATAATCACTTCGCGCATCACGCGGTCATGGATTTCCTGAGTAACGACTGGCGCCGGAGAATAAGCACCCATACCGCCGGTGTTCGGGCCGGTATCTTTGTCGCCAACGCGTTTGTGATCCTGACTGGTAGCCATTGGCAGTACGTTTTTGCCATCGACCATCACAATGAATGAGGCTTCTTCGCCGGCGAGGAATTCTTCGATAACAACACGGCAGCCAGCGTCACCAAAGGCGTTACCGGACAGCATGTCTTTGACGGCTTCTTCTGCCTGCTCCAGGGTTTCGGCGACAATCACGCCTTTACCAGCGGCCAGACCATCGGCCTTAACCACGATAGGAGCACCTTTCTCACGCAGGTAAGCCAGCGCCGGTTCAACTTCGGTGAAGTTCTGGTAATCGGCGGTCGGAATCTGCTGACGGGCCAGGAAGTCTTTGGTGAAGGCTTTGGAGCCTTCCAGCTGCGCAGCGCCTTTGCTTGGGCCGAAAATCTTCAGACCGGCGGCGCTGAACTGATTAACGATACCGCCAACCAGCGGAGCTTCCGGACCGACGATGGTCAGACCGATGGCGTTGTCTTCGGCAAACTTCTGCAGACCATCAAAATCCATCACGTCGAGGGCGACGTTTTCCATACCGGCTTCACGCGCGGTGCCGGCGTTGCCCGGCGCAACGAATACTTTTTCAACCAGCGGTGATTGCAGAGCCTTCCAGGCCAGGGCATGTTCACGACCACCAGAACCTATTACCAGAACTTTCATATTGTTTATCTCGCTGTAGTCTGACGTCTGCAGTCAGGCGTCGGACGTAATCAGTTTTAGACGTCCGATCTGTGTCGTCGGACGTCTGACCCACTTAATGGCGGAAGTGACGCATTCCTGTGAATACCATCGCAATGCCGGCTTCATCGGCTGCGGCAATTACTTCTTCATCACGGATCGAACCACCCGGCTGGATAATGGCTTTGATGCCATTAGCCGCGGCGTTGTCGATACCGTCGCGGAACGGGAAGAAGGCATCGGATGCCATCACTGCACCTTCAACCACCAGACCGGCATGTTCGGCCTTGATCGCCGCGATGCGGGCTGAGTTTACACGGCTCATCTGACCGGCGCCCACGCCCACGGTCTGACGGTTTTTGGCGTAAACAATGGCGTTGGATTTAACGAACTTGGCGACTTTCCAGGCGAAAATCAGATCGTGCAGTTCGGCTTCGGTCGGAGCACGCTTGGTCACGACTTTCAGTTCATCGGCGGAGATCATGCCGTTATCGCGGTCCTGCACCAGCAGGCCACCATTAACGCGCTTGTAATCCAGGCCGGCGGCACGTTCTGCTGGCCACTGGCCACATTCGAGCAGGCGCACGTTCTGCTTGGCAGCTACTACAGCGGCGGCTTCGGCGCTCACTTTAGGCGCAATGATGACTTCGACAAACTGACGGTCAACGATGGCTTTGGCCGTATCGGCATCCAGCTCGCGGTTAAAGGCGATGATGCCGCCGAAGGCGGATTCGCTGTCGGTGGCGTAAGCCAGGTCGTAGGCTTTACGGATGCCGCCGTCTTCTTCCGGAACCACAGACACACCACAAGGGTTAGCGTGCTTAACGATGACACAGGCAGGCTTAACGAAAGACTTCACACACTCCAGCGCAGCATCGGTGTCGGCCACGTTGTTGTACGACAGTTCTTTGCCCTGCAGTTGTCTGGCGGTGGCGATAGAGGCTTCGGCCGGGTTGGCTTCAACATAGAAGGCCGCATTCTGATGCGGGTTCTCGCCGTAACGCATGTCCTGCGCTTTGATGAACTGGCTGTTGAAGGTCTGCGGGAAGGCCAGACGGTTATCCGTGCTCAGTACTTCCGCGTTCTGGTCGATGGTGCCCAGATAGTTGGCGATCATACCGTCGTAGGCGGCGGTGTGTTCGAAGGCTTTCAGCGCCAAACCAAAACGGGTTTTGTAGGTCAGGCCGTTATGTGCCTGCAGGTCTTCCAGCACCTTGCTGTAGTCGCTGCTGTTTACCACGATACCGACGTAAGCGTGGTTTTTCGCGGCGGAGCGCACCATGGTTGGGCCGCCGATATCGATGTTTTCAATCGCCAGCGCCAGATGGCAGTCAGGCTTGGCCACGGTCGCAGCGAATGGGTAGAGGTTAACCACCACCAGATCAATCGGGTTGATGCCGTGTTCGGTCATCACATCATCGTCCTGACCACGACGGCCCAGAACACCACCGTGAATTTTCGGATGCAGGGTTTTAACCCGGCCGTCCATCATTTCCGGGAAACCGGTGTAATCCGATACTTCAACCGCCGGAATCTGGTGGTCGATCAGCAGCTTGTAAGTACCGCCGGTGGACAGAATTTCAACGCCGGCCGCCTGCAGGGCCTGGGCGAATTCGACGATTCCGGTTTTATCCGACACGCTGATCAGGGCTCGGCGTACAGGGGTGATGTCCGCGGGGATCTCGTTGGCAGGAATAAAGTTGCTCATATGGTCAGGTTTTCTATGTTTTAAAAAAAGAAAAAGCGGCCACAAAGCCGCTGAGTATTCAGGATAAGTCTTAAAGCATGCCGTACTGCTTCAGTTTCTTACGCAGTGTGCCGCGGTTCAGGCCGAGCACAACAGATGCTTTGGTCTGGTTATCGCGGGTGTACTTCATGACGGTTTCCAGCAGTGGGGCTTCCACTTCGGACAACACCATGTCGTAGATATCGACCACGGCCTGACCATCAAGATGGTCAAAGTAGTTTTGCAGTGCTTTTTCCACACTGTCGCGCAGGGTTTGTGTCGCTTCTAACGGGGTGCGCAGATATTGCTGCAAGTCTGCTGAATCGGTCACTGTCTCAACCTTCCTTCTTTCGATTACTTCGCTGTTCAATGTATCGGTGTTCATGCTGCCAATTCCTTCTTCCGGATCGTATCCTTAAAAAACTGCTGCACCGCCTGTTGTTGCTCGGTACAGCTTTCCAGCCGGTTAAAGCGGGTACGGAAATCGCTGTCGCCGTTCTGATACTGGAGGTACCAGCTGACGTGCTTGCGGGCGATCCGTACGCCCAGAAAATCGCCGTAAAACTCGTACAGCGCTTCCAGGTGGCTTAATAAAATCTGTTCGACTTCCTGCAGTTGTGGGGCAGGAAGCTCTTCGCCGGTGGCCAGATAGTGGGCCACTTCGCGGAAAATCCAGGGTTGACCCTGAGCGGCGCGGCCAATCAGCACGCCGTCGGCGCCGGTGTACTGCATTACCTCGAAGGCTTTGCGGGCGCTGGTGATATCGCCGTTGGCAAACACCGGTATTCCAACGCTTTGTTTGATCGCGCGGATGGTGTCGTATTCGACGGTATTTCTGTAACCACAGGCACGTGTGCGCCCATGTACCGCCAGCGAGACAATGCCGGCGTCTTCGGCGATGCGGGCAATGCGCACGCCATTGCGGTTGTCCGGATCCCAGCCAGTGCGGATTTTCAGGCTGACCGGCACATCAACTGCACCAACAACCGCCTGTAATATGTCCTTCACCAGAGCTTCATCTTTCAGCAATGCTGAACCGGCAGCCTTGTTACAGACCTTCTTGGCCGGACAGCCCATATTGATGTCGATGATCTGGGCGCCGTTGGCAACATTAAATATGGCGCCCTGAGCCATGATTTCCGGGTCTCCGCCGACGATCTGTACCGCAATCGGTTCCGGTTCGCCGGTGTGATCCAGACGCAGCTGTGATTTACGCGTATGGCGTACATCCGGGCTGGATGACACCATTTCGCCGACGACCAGACCGGCCCCCAGCTGACGACAGAGCTGGCGGAACGGACGGTCAGTTACCCCTGCCATTGGCGCCAGAACTACTGGATTGGGTAGTGTGTAAGGGCCGATCGAAGGCATGCGAAACCGCTGAAATCTGATCAAAAAATGTGCTGCGAAAAAGTCGCGGTATGATACTCATAACCCCCTGTTGAATAAAGGGGGAGTTGGCTGCTTTTGTATGAATAGTGTGAAAAATTCTGATGGCGGCCGCTTGACCGCCGGGAATTATTGATTGCCTACAATCTGAATGGCATAGCTGACGGCTTCCGGGCCAGGATCGACAATTTCCAGAGCGATATGAATCGGTGTCTGGCTGGGCATATCGTGTTGTCCGGCGAGTTCTCCGGACAGATACTGGGCCGGGGTAAACTGGCGGCTGGCAACGATATTATCGTTCAGGTCGCGGAACACCAGGGTGAGATCCGGGAAGGGCTGCTCGTAAGCGGCTTTGTTCAGCAGCAGAGTGTCGACGACGAGCGCACGCTGCAGGTCAGGGTGTGCCCGCACAACCAGATGCTGAGTTGTCATCTCGCGGATGTTCTGAATTTTCGGCAGGCGGCAATCCAGTACACCACAGATCTGAGCGTAATAAGGACGCCACTGCGGACTTCTGGCCCAGTTATCGAACTGGAAATACAGTGTTTGCGCAGCGGCGGCGATCAGCATCAGCACAATACCCGTCAGCCAGCCCCAGGGAAGTTTGCGGCGGCGCTTTTTGGCCAGCTGCAGGGGTTCTTCCTGCAGTCCGGCAATGCTGCTGACCGGCAGGCTGATTTCCAGAGTTTCGGTTTGCAGGCCATCATCACCGCCGAGAGTGAAATCATCACGGCTTTTCTGTTGCTCAAGTTCGTCATCGTCGTCGAGAAAACCGTGAAAATCGTCTTCTTCCGGCGGTGGCAGGTCAAAGTTGAATTCGTCGTTACCGCTCAGTTTCAGGCGTGAAGAGGTAACTTTCTCTTCTTTCATCTGCCGGATGCTGTCGTCATCGTCGTTCAGCAGGGCGTTGGCCCAGGATTCATCGTCCTGAATTTTACCTTCGTCTTCGTCATCCGCATCGGTAAAGTCGAGGGTGTCGCTGCTGACGTTGCGCAGACTGAAAATGGAGTCGTCCATTTCCAGCTCGATGCGGGGTTTCGGACGCTTCTGATGCTCAGGAGCACGCAGGTTAAAGTCGGCAAACGGATCATCGGCAAGGGTGTCGGTGATCGGATCATCGTCCATATCGTCGTAGATCAGGCCGGTATCATCGTCGTCGTCTTCGGCGGCAGGCTGGCTGGGCGCTGGAGCAGGCGCGGCAGGTTTGACCGCGGCCGGTGCTTTTGCCGGTTCCGCTTTGGGAGCTGCGGCCACACTGCCTTCCTGAATAAAGTGCTCAGCCGCTTTAAAGACCTGCAGGCAGGAGCCGCAACGTACCATGCCACGGGCAGCATTCAGATGCTCATCGCGTACGCGAAAGCTGGTCTGACAATGTGGGCAGCGGGTGACGTGAACAGCCATGACAGATCCTTAACGTTTAATCCCTGTAAGAATAACCCAATCACCCATTTGTTCCGCCGGGTTCATGATAAACCACTGAGAATAACAGGCTGATACCTCTTCCGCCTGTTCGGCCAGCAGACCGGACAGTGCCAGTTTGCCGCCGCTGCGGGTCAGCTCGGCCATATGCGGCGCCAGACTCATTAACGGGCCGGCGAGAATATTGGCTACTGTCATATCGGCCTGTACCGCCGGCGTGGCTTCCGGCAGGTAGATTTCATACTGGCTGGCATCAATACCATTACGCTCGGCGTTGTCGCGGGTGGCGGTCAGTGCCTGTGGGTCGATATCGACGCCAATCATATGTTTAGCACCAAGCAGCAGGGCGGCAATCCCCAGAATACCGCTGCCACAGCCATAGTCGACCACCAGTTCATTGCCTTCCACCGCGCCGTCGAGGTACTTCAGGCACAGCGCGGTGGTCGGGTGTGTGCCGGTGCCAAAGGCCAGACCCGGATCAAGCATCAGATTAACGGCATCTGCCTCAGGTGGTTCACGCCAGCTTGGGCAGACCCACAGGCGCTTGCCGAATGGCATCGGATGATAATCGTCCATCCAGGCGCGGACCCAGTCTTTGTCTTCCACCAGTTCGAGTTTGTGCTGCGGCAGTCCGCTGCCACCTTCGGCGGCGTACATCAGGGCAATCTGCTCCAGCAGGGCATCGCTGTCCTGATTGGCATCAAACAGGCCGATGATCTGGGTTTTGTCCCAGATGGGCGTGGTACCCAGTTCGGGCTCAAGAATCGGCTGGTCGGCGTCATCCTGCAGGGTAACGGATAAGGCACCGGCGGCCAGTAATGCATTTTCAACCGCTTCAACTTCGGCCTGAGTGGCGTGAATACGGATCTGAATCCAGGACATATTATGCGTTCTCCGCGTTTAAACGGCTGATGGCCGCCTGCAACGCCAGGTCGTAGCCCTGCACACCGAGTCCGGCAATCACTCCGACGGCGATATCCGACAGATAGGAATGATGGCGGAAGGCTTCGCGTGCATGGACATTGGAAATGTGAATTTCGATAAAAGGAATGGCAACACCAGCCAGTGCATCGCGCAGGGCGACACTGGTGTGGGTAAAGGCAGCCGGATTAATCAGGATAAAGGCCGTACCATCGGCGCGTGCGGCATGGATGCGGTTGATCAGCTCATGCTCGGCGTTGCTCTGGAATTGTTCCAGGGTAAAACCTGCGGCGCTGGCCTTCTGGCTCAGCTGCTGTTCAATATCGGCGAGGGTGGTATGGCCGTAAATATGTGGCTCACGGCTGCCCAGCAGATTCAGATTCGGTCCCTGCAATACCAGAATGCTTGCCATGATGATTACCCTGAAGATAAAGAAGTAAGGGGACAGGCGGCGGGCTGCAACACACAGCCCGGCCAATATGACCCGAAAGCCCGCGAGTTTGCCGAAAAACCCGGCGAGCGTCCAGTTCTGGCGGGGATAGCCTGGTTATTCGCCCTGTTCGGCGGTTTGCACCTGATTGCGACCATTATGTTTGGCGCGATACAACGCCTGATCGCTGGTCGCGACCAGTTCGCTGATGCTCTGGCCACTCCATTCGGCGATACCGCAGGAGAAGGTAACGCGCAGTGACTGGCCGTCATGAATCAGGTTGGCAAAGTTGAGGCGGATATCGTCCATAATCTGACGGGCTTGCTGAGCGGTGGCGTCGATCAGGATGATGGCAAACTCTTCACCGCCATAACGGCCGATCGGATCGGACTTGCGCAGGCTCTGGCGCAGAAACAGTGACAGATTGCGGATCACCAGATCGCCGGCCGGATGGCCATAGCGGTCATTGACCTGTTTAAAGTGATCAATGTCGACCATCACAAAACTGATGGGCACATCTTCATTTTTGCGCATCGCATCCTGCAGGGCGCCGAGCAGGTGGGTGTGATTCAGCAGGCCAGTGAGGCTGTCGCAGGCGATCAGGTTCTGCAGCTGACGGGCACGGCTGACACGGTTACGCAGGGTGGTGAGCAGGTGTCCGGGATCGACGGGTTTGGTTAAAAAGTCATCGCCGCCTTCGGCCATCGCAGCCAGCTGGCGTTCGCGGTCTTCTTCGCCGGACAGGTAAATGATGGGCAGATTAATGTATTCGCGTTGCTGGCGGATAACTTTGGCCAGCTCCATGCCATTACAGCCGGGCATATACATATCCATCAGGATCAGATCCGGTGTAAATCCGCTGAGCACATCAAGCACCAGCAAAGGGTCATTAGCGACCTGAGTGACCATGCCCGCTTTATTCAGTACGTTGGCGGTATGGGTCGCCTGGGCGCGGGAGTCGTCAATGATCAGAATCTTGAACGGCACATCGGGCGTGCTGTCGAGCAGGTTTTCCAGATGGCCGATAACCGACTGTACGTCCATTTCTTCGTAAATGCCCAGACCACCGTTGCGCAGTGTGGCCAGACGCTGCTCCAGCGTCGGTGGTGTTTCACGATAGGTGAACAGCACCGGCAGCGGATTTTCACGGCTCTGTTGCAGACTCTGCGCCAGCTCCAGTCCCTGGCCGGGGCCGGCAAAATCGAGATCCAGTACCACGGCTGCCGGATGGCGCCGCTCCAGCGCCTGACTGAAGTCGTGGGCGGTACGCTGCAGCTCTGGCCGCAAACCAAAGTATTGCATCTGCTCGGCCATGGTCAGGGCGTGGTCGGTATTGCTGAGGGCGATATAAACCGGTTTCTTTTCCGGAATCAGTGTTTCGGCGGCCTTATCATCGGTATGACGCAGTGCCGTTTTACTGAGCGCGATAATGGTCTGGTTAAGACTTTCCAGCTGGGCACTGTCCGGGCTGTGGCCAACGGCGATATGAGCCAGTGTGGATAATAGCTGACGCGCCAGTTTTTCATGGCGGGCGGCTTCAAATCGCTGTGAGAAACGCACCAGCTTTTCCACAGCGAGGGTGAAATCCATCATGCGCTCGGCACTCCAGTGCTGAGCCGGCAACTGGCGCCAGAGATCAATAACCTGACGAACCTGATTGATTACCCGGAAGGAGAAGTGTTGTTTTAAACGGGCAGCAGGCGTCAGGTTATCCGTCATCTGATGTTACTTCTTAGCTACAGGTGTTCTAAGAATAGCAGTTTTTGTACCGGACTCATGTTGTCTGTCTATGCTTAACGGTAACAATTGTTATCTTCTGGTTGCCTTTCTGCGCATGGATTTTTCCACTGCTGTGTTTCACTGCCGCCGGCCTCCGGTACCTGTCCGCTGGCCGTTGTGGTTACTGCTGATTTGGCTGTGCTGGCATTTTGCCGGGCAGGAAGGTCTGTATGCCGACACCAAACACTGGGTACCGGAATCGCTGACAGGTATGGCGCAGCAACAATATGATGCCAAAGGTGCTGCGCGGATCGACGCCTGGCGCCAGGCGCTGGATGGGCTGGCGGATGCCAGTGAGTCCGACAAACTCAAAGGCGTGAACGCGTTTTTTAACCGCGAGCTGCGCTTTGTCAGTGATGAAAAGCACTGGGGCAAAGATGATTACTGGGCCACGCCCTATGAAGCGCTGGGCAGTGATGGTGGCGATTGCGAAGACTATGTGATCGCCAAATATTACTCATTGCGCCAGCTTGGAGTCGACACCAGTAAACTGCGCATCACTTACGTCAAAGCGATTCGTCTGAATCAGGCGCATATGGTGTTAACCTATTTTCCCACACCGGATGCGGTGCCTCTGGTATTGGATAATCTGATCAATGTTATTGCGCCGGCCAGTGAGCGCGGTGACCTGTCGCCGGTTTACAGTTTTAATGGCGATGGTATGTGGCTGGAACGGATGAAAGGGCAGGGGATTCGCATGGGCAATCCGAATAAGCTCGATTTATGGACGGATTTACGTATCCGCATGAACCAACTGGGAATGGACTTATAACAATGACATTGCGACAACAATTCTCCCTGCTTACCGGTTTGCTGGTGATTATCCTGCTGGCAGGAAACCTGCTGGTAATGGTGATGAATGGCCGTGATTACTTCCAGCAGCAGCTCAATGCCCGTGCTTACGATGCAGCAACCTCGCTGGCTCTGTCGATGTCGCAGGTCGCGGCTGATGACGAAGTGCAGTTAACCCGTCTGATGGATGTACTGTTTGACCGCGGTTTTTTTGCAGAGATCGAATTGCAGCGTGTCGATAATGAACCTATCTACCGCCGCAGCCGGGATACGGCGGGTGATTTGCCCGCACCGCGCTGGTTTATGCACTGGGTCGGGCTGGACATGATTCCGGCAGAAGCGGATGTTACCCGCCAGTGGCAGCGCCTGGGTACCGTACGCATTATCAGCCACAGTGATTTTGCCTACCGCGATCTGTGGGCCATGGTTCGTGCTGAACTGATCTGGTTTGCGTGGGTATTGGTGGTCAGTCTGGTGCTGTTGCAGATTCTGCTGGGCTGGTTATTCCGGCCGCTGGCGCGGGTTGAGCGTCAGGCGCTGGCCATCTGTGAACGGCAGTGGCAGGTTCAGACCGAAATTCCGCGCCCACGCGAGCTGCGGCGCATGGTGCTGGCGATGAATAAAATGGTGCAGAAGCTGCAAAGTATTTTTACCGAGCAGTCGGCTATGACCGAGCAGCTGCGGGCAGAGTCTTTTAATGACAGTGTCAGCGGCTTGCTCAACCGCCGCGGTTTTGATCAGCGTCTGCAACATATTCTGCAGCGCGGTGAGGAACACAGTGGTGTGCTGATGCTGTTGCAGCTGCAGAATCTGGCTGAGCTCAATCAGGCGCAGGGGCGCCAGAGTGTGGATGATGTGCTGCATCTGCTGGGGGCGGAATTGCTGCGTTGTTTGCAGGAATTTCCGGCGGCCTTCAGTGGTCGCCGCTCCGGCAGCGATTTCGCGCTCTATATTCCCTGTGCCGATCAGGCGCAGGGCGATACTTTGCTGCAGCAGATGTACAGTCAGCTGGTGACCAGTGTGCTGTCACGCCGTAAAGATCTGGTGTTTCATCTGGGCGGCGTGTTTCTGCAGGGGATTCAGGATGACCCGGTACAGGCGTTAAGTCGTGCCGATGCGGCCTTGCGTCAGGCGCAGCGCTCACCGGAAGGCCGCGCGCAGTTGTACCGCAGTGATAACAGCAGTGGGGTTCAGGAGTGGACGGCCGGTGAATGGCGCGAGTTATTGACCGGTGTTCTGGAGGCGGGAGCGCTGCAATTACAGTTTCTGCCGGTGATCAGTAACCGCAATCGCCGCTTACTGCAGTTTGAGGTATTCAGCCGCATCGTCTGGCAGGGAGAAACGCTGTCGGCAGCACGCTTCTGGCCAATGGTTGAGCAGCATCAGCTGGCAGCGCGTTACGATGCCACTATTGTCGCTCAGGTGCTGGCTTTACTGGAGCAGCATGCCCCGCAGGAAAGTATTCGTTATTGTATTAATATTTCCCCGGCTTCGGTTCTGGATGAGCAGTTTCATCAGCGTCTGAGTGAGTTATTCCGCGCAGCCCCGCAGCTGGCCACGCATATTGCACTGGAGGTTCCGGAATCTTCTCTGGCGGGTATCGAAAGTGCGCTGGCGCGGCTGGCTATACAGCTGAAACCATTTGGCGTCACTCTTGGCGTCGATCAGGTAGGTACCGGCAGCATGGCCTTTGCGTATCTGCAGCGGTTGCCGCTGGATTACATCCGTATAGATGGCAGCTTTAACCGTGGCCTGCATCAGGCGCAGGATCACCGCTTCTTTATCCAGTCGATGGTGCAGATTGCCCATAATCTGGATCTGCTGATTCTTGGTGAAGGTATTGAAGAAGCCGACGATGTTGCGGTGCTGCGCCAGACCGGCGTGGACGGTATGAGCGGTTATTTTTTCAGCAGGCCGCTGGCGGCACTGGCTGATGCTCATGCCTGGCAATTACCGGCCGACGATGTCTGATACTGCGACATTTTGCCTCTGTATCCATAGGCTGTAACCAGTACAATGCGCCCAGTTTATACGCTGTCGTGCGGAGAAATTATTATGCGTAATATGACTGCTGTTTTGGTATTGCTGTTGGGACTCACGGGCTCTGTAATAGCGTTGTCTCAACCGCTGGATGTGAGCGGCGCCTATGTACGCGAACCGATTCCCGGGCGCTATATGAGCGCGGCATTTATGACGCTCACTAATACGTCAGCCACCGATAAAACACTGGTCAGTGTCAGTGCAGACTGGGCGGGAATTATTGAAATACACACCCACTTGCATGATAACGGCGTGATGCGTATGCGTCAGCTGGAGTTGCTGACGATTCCGGCGGGCGAAACGGTGAGCCTGCAGCCCGGTGGTTTGCATTTAATGTTGTTTAAGCTGCAGTTACCTTTGACGGAACCGCTGCCATTAACCCTGTGTTTCGATGATGGTGAGTGTCAGACCGCCAGCGCTGGGTTACGCAGTCTTCAATAAATTTCCCGCCTTACTTTGCATTCCCACGCGGAGCCTGGAACGAGAAGTACTCGCAGTATCTGGCTCCCACGCTCTGCGTGGGAGTCTTTGCTGACGCCGTTGCATTCCCGCGGAGCCTGGGAACGAGAAAGTGTCGTTAAAACACTGCCAGCTCAGGCTGTTTCAGTTTGCCCGGCGTTTTTCTTGTCGGTTGTTTCTTTGGCGGTTTCCGTTTCATCTTGCTGAGGTGGCTGCCATTCTTTCAGCAGTTTTAATACCTCTCCGGCTTTACGTCCCTGCATCGCACAGGCGGTCATCATGCCCGCCATTAAGGCACCGCCAACCCCCGCAGTCATCACATCGGCGCCGGTCATATAGAGATTTTTAATCGGTGTAACCGGATGCAGAAACGGCTTTTTAAAACGATCGACAAAGTGATCAAGGCCATAGATTTCACCGGCTGTGCTTTTCTGGAACCAGTCGCTCGACAACGGTGTGGATAATTCCTGAAATACCAGTTTGTCGCGTAATTGCGGCAGCCGCTGGTAGAGTTTTTCCAGCAGACGTTCGCTGACGCGGGCTTTGATATTTTCGTACTCTTCGCCACGCTGATTCCAGGTGCTGCCGCTCCACTGGCTGAACCATTCGTGTTTGGCGACGGTGACAATTTCGACGGTGGATTTACCCGGAAAGCGGTTGTTCCAGTCAGGGTCTTTGGCCGATGGGAAGGAAATATAAACCACCGGAAATTCCTGCTCCGGATCGTCATAGTAGCGCTGCAGATTACCTTCGTGATCAGCGCTTGGGTAAATCCACAGGTTGGTGGTGTTTAAACCCAGTTCTTCGGCGGTCCCTTCAAAGCCGGCATAAATACAATAATGAGCGCTTGAACGCTGCACCTGTTTGGCCCAGCGTTCGGTGCCCAGTTTTTTCCGCACATCGGCGGGCAGCAGGCGCTGGGTGGTATTCCAGAAGCCGGCGTTGCTGACCACGCGAGTGGCCGTCAGCTCGGTGCCATTGGCCAGGCGCACGCCACAGGCGCGGTTATTACGCACGATGATTTCGTCGACATCGGCGTAGGTAAAGACTTCGCCGCCGGATTTCTGGATAGTCGGAATAATAGTGCGGGCAATAGCCGAAGCGCCGCCCACCGGATAGGCGCCACCGGCCAGATAATGCTTGGCAATTAAAGCGTGCATAATGAAGGCGGCGTCGGTAGGTGTCTGACCGTAATCGCCCCATTGGCCGGTCAGTACCGAAATTAATTGCTGGTTGCAGGTGAGATTTTCCAGCACCTCACGGGTGGTCTGGAAAAATTCTTTCGGCAGAAGCAGCGGACGAATGAGGTTATAGGCCCGTGCCAGTAACGGTGGCATCGCCTGGCCGGCAAAAAAACGCGGGGTCTTGCGGCTCATTTCACGGATCAGTTCGATGTAACGATCAATCGCCTGCGCTTCCTCCGGGAAGCGTTCTTTCAGCATGGCGGCAAAGTTATCCCGGCCGGCAACAAAACCATACTCTTCTTTGCCGAGAATAATGCGGTCGTATTCAGGTTCCATTTCCGCCCACTGCAGACGTCCTTCGCTGACCACATCAAATACCCGGCGCAGGGTAGAGGGCTTATGAACTTCACCGATGTAATGCACGCCGACATCCCATTCAAAACCTTCACGGTCATAAGCATGGGTAAAGCCTCCGGCGGTGTAATGCTGTTCAAGTACCGCGACCTTCTGGCCCAGCAAAGACAGAAAAGCGGCGGTTGTCAGGCCGCCCATGCCGGAGCCAATCACAATCACATCGTAATGGCTGTCGGCGCGATTGGCGCGGAAGCGGGTGCCGGTTCTTACTTTGACCTTGCTCATGGGGTGCTCCTCCGTATGGGGCGGGTGTTTTGTTATTGTTATTGCAATCCAGTTATGCAAAAAATTGCATATGTTTGTCAGATTATCCCGCCCGCATAGGCGATGCAAGCCCGGACAGGTAGAATGACGGCGAAAATTAAGGAGAACGCAGTGTCGCTGAAACACGCCATTCTGGTGTTGCTGGAAACCGAGTCGGGGTCAGGCTATGACCTGCTGAAGCGTTTCCGTGAGCATATGGGCTATTTCTGGAATGCCAGTCATCAGCAGATTTACCAACAGCTTAAATGGATGCACGAAGCCGGCTGGCTGACGCTGCGCACCGAGCCGCAACAGGGAAAGCCTGACCGCAAGGTGTATGAGCTGACACCGACTGGCCATAATGCCTTGCTTGACTGGCTGGCTGAAACCAGCAAGCCGCAGAAGGTCAATGACAGTCTGCTGGTGCGTTTGTATGGCGGCCATTTGCGTGAAGCGGACAATATCCGGGCGGATATTGCCCATCACCGCAAACTGTATGAGCAGAACCGGGCAGCGCTGTTGTCGATTGAACAGCATTATCTGGCGTTGCCTGAAGCTGAGCGGCAGCGTTACCGCTTTCCATACCTTACTTTGCGTCGCGGCATTCTGTCAGTGCAGGCCTGGCTCGACTGGGCGGACGAAGTCGACGCTTTTCTGAATCACCAATAAATTGAAAAAGGAATAACAATGGCGGGTGCAAGTTTATTAGCGCTGCTGGACGATATTGCCACGGTACTGGATGACGTGGCTGTGCTGTCGAAAGTCGCGGCGAAGAAAACCAGTGGCGTGCTGGGGGATGATCTGGCGCTCAATGCGCAGCAGGTTTCCGGTATTCGTGCCGAGCGTGAGTTGCCGGTGGTGTGGGCGGTTACCAAAGGCTCATTGAAGAACAAGCTGATTCTGGTGCCGGCGGCACTGCTGATCAGTGCATTTGCGCCCTGGGCGGTGATGATTCTGCTGATGCTGGGCGGCGCTTATCTGTGTTTTGAAGGCGTTGAAAAACTGCTGCACAGCATTTTACACCGCAAAGAGGCGGAAGCTGGCAAACAGCAATTACAGCAGGCGTTGCTCAATGGTTCTGAAGATTTACTGGCGTTTGAGCAGGGCAAAATCAAAGGCGCGATACGCACCGATTTTATTCTTTCGGCAGAAATTATTGTGATTACCCTGGGCTCGGTTGCGCAGGCCAGTTTTACCACTCAGGTGCTGGTTGTCTCGGCCTTAGCCCTGCTGTTTACCTTTGGCGTTTATGGCCTGGTGGCGGCGATTGTGAAGATGGATGATGCCGGTCTGTATCTCAGTGAACGCAGCAACAGCATGCTACAGGGCATCGGTCGCGGACTGTTGGTTCTGGCTCCCTGGCTGATGAAAACCTTATCGGTGGTCGGTACGCTGGCGATGTTTCTGGTGGGCGGCGGTATCCTGATGCACGGCGTACCACAGCTTGAGCATCTGGCGCATTCCGCATCCGGTTGGGCGATTCACAGCTGGGGCACAACGCTGCCATGGCTGGCGGACATTAGTGGTGCATTACTGCCGCTGGTATTTAATCTGCTGGTGGGCTTACTGGCCGGAGCGGTGCTGGTGGGTGTAATGGCTGTGTGGGAGAAACTGCGCGGGAAAAACGCTGCGGCTGTTCAGTAAAGTTGGTATTTTCCCTTGTCCAGCGGCCGTGCTTTGCTAAGCCGGCCGCAGGATAATCAGTTGTACGGCTTATTCTGTTCCTGCTGCCATTCTTCCGACATCAGTACTTCATCGGCCGGTTTGCCGGGAATGGCATGACCTTCGCTGGCCCATTCGCCCAGATCAATCAGTTTGCAGCGTTCGCAGCAGAATGGACGGTATTTATTTTCCGCAATCCATTCCACGTCTTTTTTACAGGTCGGGCAGTTTACTTTCATGGGGTTCTCGCAGGTTTGCTCATCGCATGTCAGTCAGGCGCTGTTGCTGGCTATTTTATTATGAGGCGGCACGCAACAGGTAGCTGTTGTGTAACAGTTCCAGTTGCTGGTGCAGCTCAGCCAGCCCCTGGCTGTTATCGGCA
Source organism: Thalassolituus hydrocarboniclasticus (assembly GCF_025345565.1). Lineage (NCBI taxonomy): Bacteria > Pseudomonadati > Pseudomonadota > Gammaproteobacteria > Oceanospirillales > Oceanospirillaceae > Thalassolituus > Thalassolituus hydrocarboniclasticus. Next base: position 941,032 of record NZ_CP054475.1, read on the forward strand.
ATATCATCGGCGCGTGCACGGCGTTCATCGCGCGGCATTTGTGCGGCGATGATACGGCGGATCTGATCGGCGTTATTCTGGTCGCGGGAAGTCGCCCGTGCAATCTGAATATCGACCGGCACGTCAATCAGCAGTGTATGTTGTGTTAATAATGCCTGACCCGATTCGAACAACAGGGGTGACACCAGAATGGCATAGGCAGAGGTTGCTTGCTGCAACTGGCGGATAATGCTGTCACGGATGCGCGGGTGGGTCTGGGATTCCAGCCACTTCCGTTCCTCCGGCTCGGAGAAAACTTTGTCACGCAGCCAGGCACGATTAAGACTACCGTCAGCCAGCAGTGCCTGTTCGCCGAAGTGCTGTTTGATTGCCTGCCAGGCCGGCTGACCTGGCTCAACTACTTCGCGGGCGACGATGTCGGCGTCCACCACGGTAATGCCTTTGCTGGCAAAAAAGTCACTGGCAGCGGTTTTGCCACTGCCAATTCCACCGGTTAAACCCAAAACCCACATTGCTGATTATTACCTGTCAGAAACGGCCCAGATACCACTGGCTGATATCATTGCCCCAGAGGGCGGCAATCCAACCCGCAGCGGCCAGATAGGGGCCAAAAGGAATCGGAAGGTTTTTGTCCCGTCCGAGAATGATAATGCCGGCAATACCCACCATGGCACCCACCACGGAAGAGAGCAGAATAATCAGCGGCAGACTTTGTACGCCGAGCCAGGCTCCGAGTGCAGCCAGCAGCTTAAAGTCGCCGTAGCCCATTCCCTCTTTGCCAGTCACCAGCTTGAAGATCCAGAACACACTCCACAGCGCCATATAGCCTGCAGCGGCGCCGTATACCGCACTTTCCAGATCGGTGAATAATCCCTGACTGTTAACCAACAGCCCCAGCCACAGAAGGCTTAATGTCATGGTGTCGGGCAGAATCTGATGGTCGATATCAATCACCGACATGCTGATTAACAGCCAGGTGAACACCAGCATAGCTGCCAGCTGCCAACCCCAGGGGTACACCAGTAATAACGCCGTACTGAGGATGGCGGTGGCGATCTCAACCGCCGGATAACGCAGGCCTATAGGGGTGCCGCAACCGGCACACTTACCGCGCAGTAAGACCCAGCTCAGCAGCGGAATATTCTGCCAGGCTTTCACCGGAACCTGACATTTGGGGCAGTGTGAGTCAGGCTTTAGCAGGTTGAAGGGCTTACTCAGATCGTCAATGGCCGGGTGCTTTGGCAGGCTACTGTCCATTTCCAGGCAATCCTGCTTCCAGCTGCGGAACATCATGACCGGAAAGCGCAGGATAACCACATTGAGGAAACTGCCGATCAGCAGGCTGAACAGCGCGATAAAAATAGCCAGCCAGACAAGGTTGTCGGCCAGCAGTTGCAGCAGCTTCATCAGATCGCTTTACCCATCTCGAAGATTGGCAGGTACATGGCGATAATCAGACCACCGATTACCACACCGAGGAACGCCATAATCATCGGCTCAAGCAGGGCTGTCATATTGTCGACGGCGTTATCCACTTCATCTTCGAAATAAGTGGCGGCTTTATCCAGCATGGCATCAAGGGCACCGGATTCCTCACCGATACTGGTCATCTGTACCACCATATTGGGAAACACACCGGTGGAACGCATCGCAAAGTGCATCTGCTGGCCAGAGGATACTTCATCGCGGATTTTCAGTACGGCTTCGCGGTAAACAACATTGCCTACCGCACCGGCAACCGACTCCAACGCTTCTACTAAGGGCACACCGGCAGCAAAGGTCGTCGACAGAACCCGGGCATAACGGGCAACCGCCGCCTTGCGGATAAGATCGCCGAACACGGGAAGCTTAAGGGTGAGGCGCTCAAAGTTATTGCGGAAAGCCGGTGAGCGTTTCATTGCCTGTGAGAAAAAAGCACCGGCAACGGCCAGAAGGCCCAGTACATGCAGGTAATAGGCCTGAGCCTGTTCAGACAGATAAACCACAAACTGTGTTGGTGCCGGCAGCTGCGAACCAAAGCTGCGGAACATAGAGTCAAAGGTGGGTACTACTTTAATCAACAGGATAGCGGTTACCACAAAAGCCACAGCGAGTGTGGCAAGGGGGTAGGTCATCGCCTTTTTGATTTTGGCCTTCAGAATCTCGGTTTTTTCTTTGTAGTTAGCCACTTTTTCCAGCATGGCTTCAAGGGCACCGGCCTGTTCGCCGGACTCGACCAGATTGCAGGTAAGCTCATCAAAGTACTCAGGGTGCTGCTTCAGTGCAGAGGCAAAGTCATTACCCGCAGATACGGTATCGCGCAGGCCCAGAATCAGCTCTTTCATCGATGGGTTATCAATACCATCGGCGACGATATCAAAGGACTGCACCAGAGGAACACCGGCTTTGATCATGGTCGCCATCTGCCGGGTAAAAAAGGTGATATCGGACGATTTAATCTTTTTCTTGCCCAGCCCACCCATTCCCAGTAAAGGTTGCGCAACTTTGCGTACCTTCAGCGGGTTAACACCCTGCTTACGCAGCTGCGCCTTGACCATTGCGGCATTCTGGCCGCTCATTTCGCCCTTAATTGTCTGGCCGCGGCGATTGATGCCTTCCCAGGCAAAGGCGCTGTTCTTTATTTGCTTAGCCATTGTGCTGTTGTATCCATGCTATGGGCAGCACAGGGCTGCCGTAAAACTTAGTCGGTGGTTACCCGGTTGGCTTCTTCCAGGCTGGTAACCCCTTGGGCGACCTTTTGCAGCGCCGATGTACGCAAATCGTTAAAACCCTCTTTGCGCGCTGCATCAGAAATCTCAATCGAGTTGCCGCCCTCCATGATAATACGGGAGATAGCATCGGTTATTCTAACTACTTCATAAATACCGACACGGCCTTTATAACCGCCTTTACATTGCTCACAGCCAACCGGCTTATAAATCTCAGCGGTTTGCAGCTGTTCTTCGGTGAATCCGGCCTCCAGCAGCAGCTCTTTAGGAATCTCTGCCGGGGCTTTGCAGCTTGCGCATAAACGCCGCGCCAGACGCTGGGCGATAATCAGACTGACCGAGGTGGCAATATTGAACGATGGCACACCCATATTGGCCAGACGGGTCAGGGTTTCGGCAGCACTGTTGGTGTGCAGGGTGGAAAGCACTAAGTGACCGGTCTGGGCCGCTTTGATGGCGATAGAGGCGGTATCCAGATCCCGGATTTCCCCCACCATTACCACATCCGGGTCCTGACGCAGGAAGGAGCGCAGAGCTGCTGCGAAGTCGAGACCGACACGGGCGTTTACGTTTACCTGGTTAATACCTTCGAGGTTAATTTCTACCGGGTCTTCCGCGGTGGAAATATTGGTGCCTTCCACGTTAAGGATATTCAGACCGGTATACAGGGATACCGTTTTACCGGAACCGGTCGGGCCGGTAACCAGAATCATGCCCTGCGGCTTGGCCAGGGCATCCAGATACAGGGCTTTCTGATCGGCTTCATAACCGAGCATATCAATCCCCAGCTTGGCTGAAGAAGGATCGAGAATACGCAGTACGATCTTTTCACCCCACAGGGTTGGCAGGGTATTGACGCGGAAATCGATGGCCTTGGTTTTGGACAGCTTCATCTTGATACGGCCATCCTGGGGAACGCGCCGCTCAGAGATATCCATCTGTGACATCACCTTTAAGCGCGCAGCAATCTTGCCGGCAAGGTTGACTGGCGGGCTGGCAACTTCATGCAGCATGCCATCGGTACGGTAACGTACCCGGTAGCGCTTTTCGTAAGGCTCAAAGTGAATATCGGAAGCGCCGCCTTTAATCGCATCGAGCAGCATTTTATTAACAAAACGTACGATCGGAGCGTCGTCGCCGGAGGAATCCTTCTCGGCTTCTTGGGCTTTATCCCGGGCGTCCGGGTCTTCCAGATCCACATCGTCGAGATCACCGTCCAGATCACCAAAGCTGTTGTCGTTAGCGGCCAGGAATTTATCGACAGCACTGCCGAGTTTATCTTCTTCAGCCAGTACCGCCTCGACGGTCATGCCGGTATTAAACTTGATTTCGTCGATCGCCAGCATGGCGGATGGGTCGCTTTGCGCGACAAACAGACGGTTTCCGCGCTGAAACAATGGCAGAACCCGGTGCTTTTCGATCAGTTCACGGCTGACCAGTTCTTTGGGCATCAGCTCAAAATCAAAGGCACTGAGATCCAGCAGGGGGAGGCCGAACTCTTCAGAAGCCAGCAGTGCAATGGCACGTGATTTTATGTAACCCGATGCAACGGCGGCGGCAACAAAACTGATTTTGTCCTGCTTTGCCTTATTGATGATTTCCTGAGCCTGCTGGCTGTTCACCAGATTCTGCTCAACGATACGGCGTGGTAAGCCGGTCAAAACGGCCATAGAGATTCCCCAAAGGCATTGTGCTTTTTGTATCAGAACATACCAGAGGGCGTGGGGATAAGCCAGAGATTGGGCGTGGCAAGAGGAGGGGCAGAGGCAATAAAAAACCCCGCCGGAGCGGGGTTTTTATCAACAGGCTAACTATCAGATGTAGTCAGAGTTGATGTTTTCGTGCATCCACTTACAGGCAACACCCGCAAGGTCCGCAGCACCAGCCAGAGTGCCAGCAGGATCAGCAGAAACGTGCCAGTTCAGATTGGTGGAGTTGCCAGTCAGAATCGGAGTCAGGATAATATCACCCTGTACATCGATATCGATAGAGCCATCGAATGTGATGCGGATAGCTGCGGTAGGGGTAACGACGCCAGCAGGCATGTTGGCTAAAAGAAAGCCTGCGCACGTATTAGCAACAGGGGCAGCACCTGCAACGATATCTACCAGACTTACACCATCAATAGTGTTTGTGTCTGGTGCAGCACGCAGGCCGTAGTTAACCTGCCAGCAAGGATCGGCCACTGGACATACTGGAGCCTGACCTACGGCTGGTTGTGCAGCTGCAGGGGCCGCTGTATCCAACCAGGCTTCACCGTGACGGGACAGGTTGGTATCAAATGCGCGCTGAACGTTAGCTACAGAGGCGAAAACAGTCGACATCTGGGTGTTGATGATGTACTCGCGGTACGCAGGCAGAGCCACGGAAGCCAGAATACCGATAATCGCAATAACGATCATCAATTCAATCAGGGTAAAACCTTTTTGAACTTGTTTTAACATGGGGATTCTCCACTCGATTTGAGATTTTTTAATTCTTGACTCGTTTGTGCTCGGGCTCATAGTCGGCCTTGCAGCACATCTCCGGGTCAGAGCCATTCATGCTGGATGGTGCGAAGAGTGTGCCAAGCTTATTGGCGCTGCGCAAGCCCAATAAAACGCGAATAGTTCAGCTATTAACAAAATGATGCATTCCAAAAGTGACGCTCTGCGTCACTTTTGGACGTTTGTTTTTTTATGAGTGTGCGCCAGTTCCCAAAAAACACCGTTTTGATCAAATTTAAGCTGTACGTTGTCTTTCAGTCCCTTGTCCAGCGAAATGCCGAAAGTGTGATCTGTATCACTAATGGGCTGGAAATTCTCCAGAATCCACTCTTTAGTCAATGGCTTGATGTTTTGCGCTTCCAGCGTGCCGGATAATCCGACACTTTCGTTGCTGTAATAAAAGAGCGGAGTGGCAGCCTGTTTAACTGTGCCCAACACTTCCTGTGTTACTCCCGAGGCGTAGAGAGTCTGAAAGCCACTGGCAGGATAAATGCTGATTAAAGCCACCGGCCGGCGTTCATGTATCAGGTAACTGCCGGCAATCAGTGCGCCGGCCTGTAATAACGCAATAATCGCCAGATCCATTTTCAGGCTTTTTTTCGCCGGGTTAAAAACAATCAGGGTGCAAAGCGGGCCGAGAACCAGATCGACACCTGCGATTAGTGCAATGGCTTTCCAGCCTTTTTCTGACTCAAAGAAAATACCCGGATACCAGACGTAAAACACCAGCAACAACAGAACAAGAAAAATAACAAAACTGACCGCCAGGTGAACGGCAAAAGCCTGGTAGCGGTTGTACGAAGTAATATTCATTAATATGCCTTTGAAATCTTTTTTATGGCGATTGTTAATTTACCAGTCGCATCGACAGGTCAATCGCTTTGCAGTCTTTGGTCAGGGCGCCAATGGAAATGTAATCCACGCCGGTTTCGGCATAGGCACGCAGACTGGTATCGGTAATGCCACCGGAGGCTTCCAGTTTTACCACACCGTTAGGGCGGCCCTGACTTTTCTGTCTGGCATGGACAACGGCAACGCGCATTTGTTCAGGATTGAAGTTGTCGAGCATGATGATGTCGGCACCGGCGTCGATGGCTTCATCCAGCTGCTGCATGGTTTCCACTTCTACTTCGACTGGTTTGCCGGGGGCAATATCGTGTGCCTGGCTGACCGCTGCGCGGATGCCGCCGGCGGCCATGATGTGGTTTTCCTTAATAAGGAAAGCATCGTACAGGCCAATACGATGGTTAAAGCAGCCGCCGACGCTGACGGCGTACTTCTGCGCGATTCGCAGACCAGGGATGGTTTTGCGGGTATCGAGCAATTTCACGCCAGTGCCGGTTACTTTGTCGGCATAGAAGCGGCACAGGGTGGCTGTGCCGGACAGGCTTTGCAGAAAGTTCAGGGCGCAGCGCTCGCCGGTCAGCAGCGAGCGGGCACTGCCCTGCAGTTCAAACAATGTCTGGTTGGGGCGCACCCACTGGCCTTCGGATACACGCCAGATCACGCTGACGGCCGGATCAAGCTGGCGAAATACTTCATCCACCCAGGCGCGTCCGGCAACAATGGCGCGCTCACGGGAAATGATGCGCGCTTTGGCTTGCTGAGTTGCCGGGATCAGGCGGGCGGTAATATCGCCGCTGCCCACATCTTCTTGCAGCGCACGGGCAACGATGGTGGCGATATCATTTTGATGCAGGCTCAGATCCATGGTTTAAGAAACTCTTTGTCAGCTTGAAGACGACCGGACTCAGCAGTAACAGGGCAACCAGGTTGGGCAGCGCCATCATTGCGTTGAGGGTATCGGCAATCAGCCAGGCGACGTCGAGTTCACGCGTTGCACCGATCGGAATGGCCAAAACCCAGATGATCCGGAAAATGGGCACGGATTTTACACCGAACAGGTACTCTGTGCATTTCTCTCCATAAAAAGACCAGCCAATAATGGTGGTGAAGGCAAAAATCGCCAGCCCGAGGGTCACAATATAGTTACCAACGCCGGGCAGGCCGAGGGCAAAAGCCGCAGATGTGAGGTTGGCGCCACTTAAGCCTTTGCCGGGGATACACTCGGCCACGTCCGGCGGGCACAGCTGCCAGGCACCGGAGGCGACAATCACCAGCCCGGTGATGGTGCAGATAATGATGGTGTCGATAAAGGTACCCAGCATGGCAATGCTGCCCTGACGCACCGGATTGTCAGTCTGGGCGGCGGCGTGGGCAATCGGCGCACTGCCCAGACCGGCTTCGTTCGAGAAGACGCCGCGGGCCACACCAAAGCGGATGGCAGCCCAGACGGCTGCCCCGGCAAAGCCACCCACTGCAGCGGTCGGGTTAAAGGCGTGATGGATAATCAGTTCAACGGCCTGCGGAACGCGATCAGCGAAGATCACCAGCAGCACCAGGCCGCCGAGAATGTAGGCAATCGCCATAAAAGGAACGAGCTTACCGGCCACTTCGGAGATACGGCGGATACCGCCCAGCAGCACCAGACCAACCAGAACGGCAATGGCAACGCCGGTTACCCACTCAGGAATACCAAAGCCACCATGCAGAGCGTCGGCCACGGAATTGGCCTGGACGCCATTACCAATACCGAAGCCCGCCAGCATGCCGAAGAAAGCAAACAGCAGAGCCATCCAGCGGAATTTCGGGCCAAGGCCATTACGGATGTAGTACATCGGGCCGCCAACATACTGGCCTTTCTCATTGCGCTCGCGGTAATGAACAGCGAGCACGGCTTCGGCGTATTTAGTGGCCATACCCAGCAGGGCGATCAGCCACATCCAGAACAGTGCTCCCGGCCCACCGGAAGCAATCGCGGTGGCAACACCGGCGATATTACCGGTGCCTATGGTGGCTGACAGCGAGGTCATCAGGGCGTTAAATCCGGAGATTTCGCCCTGACCCTTGCCTTCGCGGTTCACCCAGAGATAAACAAAACCGCGTTTGATATTACGGATAGGGTAGGCTTTCAGGCCGATGGTCAGATACAGGCCGGTGATACTGATCAGAAACAGCATGGGCGCACCCCAGGCCCAGCCATTTATCGTCTTAATAAACTCCAGCATGCGGCTCTCTCTTTATTGTCATTTTATGTCAGTGGCCACTATAAAGGTTGTGGCTGAAGCTGCCAAACTGACGGCGACCTTAAAACCGGCTAAGGTGTCGACTTTGTTCACCCGCTCTGCACAATGCAGTGCTCAGCACTACAGACCATGAGCCTCAGATATTCAGGGGAAGAGCACAGATATGCACATCATTGATGGCCGGCTGGATATAGCCCACTGGTGTCCGTCGCCGAACTTTGGCCCGCGCCCGCCGGGTAATGAGGGTGAAGTTAACCTGGTGGTTATTCATAACATCAGTCTGCCACCAGGGCAGTTTGGCGGCGGTTATGTGCAGCTTTTTTTTCAGAATGCGCTACCGGTGGATGAACATCCGTACTTTACCGAAATCGCTGCGCTGCAGGTGTCCAGCCATTTACTGATAGAGCGTGACGGGGCGGTAACCCAGTTTGTGAATTTTAATGACAGGGCATGGCATGCCGGCCGTTCAGTTTATAACGGCAGGGAAGACTGCAACGACTATTCTGTAGGTATTGAGCTGGAAGGCACGGACAGCGAAGCCTACAGTGCGGTGCAATACGCTACGCTGATTGCGGTTATCCGGGCGCTGCAACAGGCTTATCCGGCGATAGGGATGCGCATTACCGGCCATGAGCATATTGCGCCGGGGCGGAAAACCGATCCGGGCCCGGCTTTTGACTGGCAATATCTGCAGCACACCCTGGCACAGTCGGGAAACTGAGGAATCTTGAGGGATTGTTATGAAATTTCTGATCGTTTTTATCGCGCTGGTGCTGCAATCGCAATTACCCTTGCCGCAGCGCAGCACCCGCAGCCGCACCTTTGCGCGCTGGCTCAGCCTGTGGTTGCCGCGCAGTTTTTTTCCACGGATTCCGCGCCACGTAAAATACGCCCTGATCGTGGTGCTGCCGGCATTGCTGCTTGCCTCTGGCTTCTGGTATCTGGAGCAGTATGCCTGGGGCTTAATCAGCTTTGCGCTGGAAATACTGTTGTTGCTGTATGTGCTGTCACACATTGGTATTGAGCGGCACCTGCAGGAGTATCGTGAAGATTTGCAGCAGGGCGATACTCAGGGCGCTTATCACTGTGCGGAAAAATTTCTCGCGGTGCCGGAAGTCAGCGTGACGGAAGATACCGGGCAGATGAACGAGCAGGTAATTAAGGCGCTGTTGCATCGCTGGTTCGAATATTTTTTCCTGATGGTGTTCTGGTACATGATTGCCGATGTTGCCGGGGTGTTGCTGGCCTGGTTCAGTGTGCAGTACGCGCGCGCCAGTGATTGCGATCAGAAAGCCTGGCGTTATCTGCACTGGCTGGAATGGATTCCGGTGCGTCTGTTAGGACTTACTTACGGACTGGCGGGTAACTTTATGCGTGCCCTGCCGGTCTGGCAGAGTTATTTATGGCAACTGAAAGCGAGTGGGGCGGATGTGCTGTTTTCGGTGGCCAGCAGTGCGTTATCCCATAACGGTGAGCAGAGAAAATGGCACAGCGTGGCTGACGATGGCGAAGCAGCGGCGCAGGAGCTGGATGAATGGCATCAGCTGCATTTGCGCAGTGTCTCTATCTGGATGGTGATGATTGCTGCGGCAACGGTCGGCGGCTGGTTACTGTAAACCGCCGCACGGCGTGAAAATAAAACAGCCCTGAGGATGTTACATCCTCAGGGCTGTTTTATTGTTTGTGCACATCAGATTTTCTGTGTTCTCTTTTGGACGTTCTGTTCAGCTTTTAATGGCAATGCCGACCGGCAATTCTTCAAACCAGTTCAGAAATTCATGCACGTGCGGTGGCTGAAACAGACGGCCATGTTGCGGCGCCATAATCTGAATATCCAGTTGCCGTGCGCGGCGTATCCAGTCCAGCTTGGCTTCGTTTGATGGCATCCAGCGCTGATGGAATTTACGCATCTTCGGTGTATGCGTATTCATATTGTCGACCCACAGTGGTGCGTCGGTTGATTCCATTGCGGCACCAACATCGCCACTCATTAATATTTTGGCTTTCGGGTCGTAAACATGAAAATTGCCCGATGAATGCAGGTAATGGGCAGGAATAAACTGTAACTGAATACGCCCCAGGTTCAGCGTCATACCTTCATCCGGAATGGAGCAGTACTCGATTTTTTCCATACCGAAATGACGGATAAAACTTTCCCACAACCAGGGCGAATAAAGCTTGGCATTGGGTAATGCCTGATCCCATAAACCCAGTGATGAGATAATGTCAGGGTCCTGATGCGAGGCAAATAAATGTGTGATCTGTTCGGCGGGTACGAATTTTAATACCGCAGACAGCATCGGTGCGAATAATTCGATACCGCCCGGATCGAGCAGAATGGTCTGGTCGCCACTCTGGATCAGATACTGGTTGGTATCGATAATACCTTCCGCTTTATTCGGATCACGGCCGAACATAATCCAGCGGTGATCACCGTCTTCATACAGCGTGGTTGCCAGCATAATTCTGTTCCTTATTCTGTATATCGTCCGTTAAGGATTATTGTGTGTGTTTTTGCCGCTGGCCGAGCAAGCGCCGTGCCTGACTCAGATGGGCACGGATTTTATCGGCGGTATCGGTAATATTCTGCGCAATAACTTCCAGCTGATTGCGGAAATCGCCGGCTGAGGCGGCTTCTACTTTGCTGGAGGTGGCAATCAGGTTGGCGGTGCGGATGTGTTTATCGCCTTCTTCCAGCTGTTGCTCCAGTTCACGCAGACCACGGCTGAGGGTTTGCGACAGCGTCTCGCGCTGTTTGTAGCAGTTCTGCATCGAAACGGTCAGCGAACCTAGGTTCTGGCTGTGCTGGTCGGCGACCCAGCCAAATTTGTCGGCGGCGGTACTGGCGCGCCACAGAGCGACGGCGTTATGGGATAAATGCTCAGAGACGCCGTTGATATATTGCGACTGGCGGATAATGTCGGACGCCAGCTCATCAATAAAATGCGTAATTGCTTTAAAACCTACGGTTTTTGATCCGGCACGGACGGCCAGCGCGCGGGCATTCTTGGCGGTCAGGGCCAGTCCTTTGGCTTCCAGCATGGCCTGATGCAATTCGGCGGCAATGCTGGCGGCAGTAACAAAAATGGGTGTAGCCATAATCAGTGTGTCCGGCAGGGGCTCTGGTATCTGAGCGCGAATTCAAAAAGTATAGATAGTTTTTCGCTGATCTCCGCTGTTCAGTTGGCGGAGACCTTGCGGTTGGGCAATTCGGTACCTGCAGCGTTGGTTTTCAGCCAGCCACGCACACGGCGCACGATCAGGTTGCTGTCGTCGTAATTCAGATCAAATGCCGGAATTTCGATCTGCTGATATTGCCGGCGTTGTTTATGCCGCATGTTGCCGGCGCGCTGCTGATTGGCGTAGGCGGGGCTGATGCTCTGTTCGCTGATCAGATCGAGTAACGGCAGATCCAGCTGCCCCAGTTGCTGATTCAGCGGTACGGCAGACAGCGGGTTATCCAGGGCATCAATCAGAATCAGCGCCAGCCCTCGCTCCTGCGCCTTATCCTGATTCGCGGTATTACCGGCAGGTTTAGTCGCTGAGCCGTTTTGGCTGCGTGCCAGTAAAAAATCAGCTGCCCAGTTAGCGCTGTTACCACAGGCAATCACCACAATATTGAGCTGACCGCGCTGATTGAGAAAGCTGATGCCTTGCCGGATACGGTCCTGCATCTGCTCGCGGTAGCGTTCATTGATATCTGCTTGTTCGGCTGCAGGTGGTGCCGGCTCCGGTTCGCCGGGAGGCAATGGCGGAAGTTCGCTCAGTCTGGGTAAGGCAGGTTCGGCGGCATTAAAGGCATTGTCCTGCCCGTCGCTGGTGGTTTTCTCGACCGCGCTGATGCCATTGTTGTCGACGCTGTCCGCGGCGGGTGTTTCTGCCGGCGGTGCGGCTTCAGCTGCCGCGCCAGTGTCTGCGGGTGCTGCCTCAGGAGTTTCTGTGGCATCTGGCGTGGTGGCGGCAGTGTATTCCGCCGTACTGGTGCGTGCCGGAGGCTGTGCCGTGGGTTGCTCGGGCAGTTCGATGCTCAGGGTGGTCCAGCCATAAGCGGGCAGGGCTTCACGCAGTGGGGCGACGATTTCCGGCCAGTGCCCGTGCTGGCCATTGTCGTGCAGAATCAGCACGCCGCCCTGAGGCTGGCCACGGGTTTCGGTTAACAGCAGGCCGTAAAATTCACTTTCGGCGGCCACCAGTCTGACCAGCTCCGATTCACGGCTGTGCAGTCGCAGATATTGCAGCAGACCATAATGGCGGCTGGCATCGGTATTCGGCACCACACGCGGTAACTGTTTAACCGGCTGGTTCTGGTCTTCAGCGGGTGGGTTGTCGCTGTTCGTTTCTGCTGTGCTTTCTGTTGCCGCCGCTGGCAATGCGGCGTCACTGGCCGGCACTGGCTGACCGCTCTCATTGCCGCTGTTGTCATTGTTGCCGTTGCCGCCGGTACTGTCACCGTCTGCGGCATAAAGCACGCAGCTACCCAGCAACAGCAGAGCAGGCAAGGCTTTGAACAGGTTTTTCAGCAACCCTGAGAGAGCCGTCATGGGCGTAAAATCCTTAAAAACTGACGCTTTTCAGGCTTACAGCAAAAGCCGTTCCTGTTTTCTGGCTGTGGCTGACAGGGTGTTGCTGGCGGTAGTGTTCGCCGCGCTCAGACCTTACAATGCGCGCTGAATTTCTCTTTGCCGGAACCGCTGATGAAAGACTTCCTGATTGCACCGTCCATTCTGTCTGCCGACTTTGCCCGTCTGGGTGAAGAAGTTGAAAACGTACTGGCCGCCGGAGCCGACGTGGTGCATTTCGACGTGATGGATAACCACTACGTACCGAACCTGACCATCGGCCCGATGGTGTGTAAAGCGCTGCGCAATCATGGCATCAATGCACCGATTGATGTGCACCTGATGGTAAAGCCGGTGGATCGTCTGATCGGCGATTTTATTGAAGCCGGTGCAAGCTATATCACTTTCCACCCGGAAGCGTCTGAGCATATCGACCGCAGCCTGCAGCTGATCAAATCGGCGGGCTGTAAGGCGGGTCTGGTGTTTAACCCGGCAACTCCGCTGCACTATATGGATTATGTGATGGACAAGCTGGATGTGGTGCTGCTGATGTCGGTTAACCCGGGCTTTGGTGGTCAGTCTTTTATTCCGGCCACACTGGATAAACTGCGTGAAGCGCGCGCCAAAATTGATGCCTCGGGTCTGGATATCCGTCTGGAAATCGACGGTGGTGTTAAGGCCGATAATATCCGCGAAATCACCGCTGCCGGTGCCGATATGTTTGTCGCCGGTTCTGCCATTTTTAATGCGCCGGACTACAAAACCGTGATCGATCAGATGCGTGCAGAAATCGCTGCTGCGGCGAAGTAACGGATGCGCTGGAATGCTGCGCTGAGTGCGCACTTTACGGCCGCTGGTGGCCCGCAGTTATTGCTGCTGGATCTGGATGGCACACTGATCGACAGTGTGCCCGATCTGGCGGCCGCGACCGATGCCATGCTGGCAGGTCTTGGCCGCGCCGTTGCCGGTAGCGAAAAGGTCAGCCACTGGATCGGTAATGGTGCGGATATGCTGATCCGCCGTGCCCTCTGCGAGGGTGATGAACAGGCCGCCGTGGCGCTGGCCGAAGAGCATGTACAGCCGGCACGGGCATTGTTTGATCAGGCGTATCTGAATACCCTGCATCATGCCACCGGTGCTTATCCGGGCGTCAGTGAATGGCTGCAGCAGGTGTTGATTCCTAAGGTACTGATTACCAATAAACCGCGCTTATTTACCCTGCCATTGCTGCAATCACTGGGCTGGGAAGATTACTTCGTTCAGGTGCTGTGCGGCGATGATCTGGCCGAGAAAAAACCATCAGCTATGCCTTTGTTACATGCCTGCCAGACGCAGAATGTGACACCGCAACAGGCACTGATGATCGGTGATTCGCGTAACGATATTCAGGCGGCAAAAGCGGCGGGTATTGCCAGTGTTGCCGTCACTTACGGCTATAACCACGGCGAAGATATTCACAGCGCCCGGCCTGACTGGGTGGTGGATAATCTGCTGCAGTTACTCGGCTGATACTATTGATACTAGGGCCTGTCGACACTAAGTAAATCCGGCCTGCTGAGAGCCAGCTTTTCTCAGAACAAGGAGAGAGGAGTGATATTAGCGGGCTAAATGAATGACGAACGACGAAGTTAATGAGGAAAACTGGCCTCAGCCCGAAGGGTTATGGCTAAAAACCCCTCATCCTGCGTTGCTGTTCGTTCGCTTAACCCGTTAGGCCACACTCTCAGTGCCTTGTCTGAGGAGTTTTTAGCCAATAACAGGCCTGTTTAATTAGTGTCGACAGGCCCTAACAGCGGCGGTTATGCCGCCGCTGTTGTCTGTGCCTGTCTGCTTTCTTTATTTACGCGAAAAGCGGCTTACAGATATTTCTGCCAGAACATCGCTTTACCCATGGCCGCATCCAGTTCATAGCTGGCATAGCCCAGTGAGCGGTATGCGTTCTGCGCCACCTTATTACCTTCCAGCACTTCCAGCGTCAGCTTGCAGCAGCCGAGTTCGCGGGCGATTTCTTCGGTTTTGTTCATGATGCGCTTGGACAGGCCGCGGCCCTGAAATTTTTCCACCACGGCCACGTCGTGCACATTCAGCAACGGTTTGCAGGAAAAGGTTGAAAAACCTTCGATGGAAATCACCAGCCCCGCTGGTTCATCATCAATAAAGGCCAGCACCACGTGCACATTCGGGCGCCTGGCCAGCTCGGCTGCCAGATTAGCACGGGTAAAGTCAGACAGTTTTTCACCGCCCCCCATAATGCCGTTGGCATAGTGGTTCAGCACCTCGATCATGGCATTGGCATGGAGGGGATTGTTCAGATCAGCAATAACGATTTGTTCAGATTGTTCAGACACAACAGCCATTCCGGATTTAATAAGCTACTCAGTAGCGCGGTACTTTAGGAGTTCATGCCTGTGGCGTAAAGGGCCGTATCCTGTACTGTGCCGAATGACCGGCAGTGTTGACATTTTATGACGCTCCGCCAGCCCCTTTGCCTTGTAATCTCTGTCCTTGCTCCCATATAGCTGTTACCACCCGCCATCTTATGCTGCACAGTCAGCCAACAGACCCGGCGGCCATTCAAGCACTGACCTCCCGGAGTTGCCTGTGCCTTTGTTATTTATCTTTATTCTGGTGCCGATGATTGAACTGGCTGTGCTGATCAAAGTTGGCTCCCATATCGGCGTGCTGTGGACGCTGGCGCTTATTTTCCTCACCGCCATTATCGGCGTTACCCTGCTGCGGGCTCAGGGCCTGGCGACGCTGATGCGTGCCGGTCAGCGTCTGCAGGAAGGGCAGTTACCGGCACAGGAACTGGCGGAAGGCTTTTTGCTGGCACTGGCCGGTGCCTTGCTGATTACTCCGGGATTTGTCACCGATGCTATCGGCTTTACCCTGTTGTTGCCCGGTGTACGCGGCCATTTTGCCGGTTCGGTACTGAAACTGCTCAAACCTCAGATGATGGGCGGTATGGGCGCAGGTCGTGGCCCGCGTGATGTTTATGGTGAAAGCGAACAGCCGGGCCGTATTCACCCGAATCAGAACCGTCCGACCATTATCGACGGCGAATATCGCCGCGAAGACTGAAAATTTTTAAGCGGGGGTGTTGAAAAGGTTGTGCGCCACCCCCAATAAGCGAAACACAACGAAAATACAGTTTGGGGATAAGGGCGAAGCAGGCATGGTCTGTACCGTCCGACCCCGGTTATCAGCAAACATTGCTTTAAACATTGGAGAAAACCTCAAATGAAAATCCGTCCTTTACACGATCGCGTCGTTGTTCGTCGCAAGGAAGAAGAGCAAACCACCGCTGGCGGTATCCTGCTGCCGGGCGCTGCTGCTGAAAAGCCGAGCCAGGGTGAAGTGCTTGCTGTCGGTACGGGTCGTATTTCCAACAATGGCGAAGTTCAGCCTATGTCTGTGAAAGTTGGCGATACCGTTGTGTTCGGCAAATACTCCGGCTCCAACACCATCAAGATCGATGGTGAAGAGCTGCTGATTCTGAACGAAAGCGAAATTTACGGTGTTCTCGAAGCCTAAGCGTTTCTGCTTCAACCGTTAGTATCGAAACTCACTGAATTTAAAGGAAACAAACATGGCTGCTAAAGAAGTTAAATTTGGCAATGACGCCCGCGTAAAAATGCTGGCTGGCGTTAACGTACTGGCTAACGCGGTAAAAGTAACTCTGGGCCCTAAAGGCCGTAACGTGGTACTGGAAAAGTCTTTCGGCGCTCCGACCATCACCAAAGACGGTGTATCTGTCGCCAAAGAAATCGAACTGGAAGACAAGTTCGAAAACATGGGCGCGCAGATGGTTAAAGAAGTGGCGTCCCAGGCTAACGATCAGGCCGGTGACGGTACCACGACTGCAACCGTTCTGGCTCAGGCCATTGTTAACGAAGGTCTGAAAGCCGTTGCTGCGGGCATGAACCCGATGGATCTTAAGCGCGGTATCGACAAAGCCACCGCCGCTGTTGTTGAAGCCCTGAAAGAACAGGCTCAGCCTTGCACCGACTCTAAAGCCATTGCTCAGGTTGGTACTATTTCTGCCAACTCTGACGAATCTGTTGGCACCATCATCGCCGAAGCGATGGCCAAAGTGGGTAAAGAAGGCGTTATCACCGTTGAAGAAGGCAAAGGCCTGAACGACGAACTGGAAGTGGTTGAAGGTATGCAGTTCGACCGCGGCTTCCTGTCTCCTTACTTCATCAACAATCAGGAAAAAATGGTTGCTGAACTGGAGCACCCGGTGATCCTGCTGGTCGACAAGAAAATCGACAACCTGCAGGAACTGATCCCGATTCTGGAAAACGTGGCTAAATCCGGCCGTCCGCTGCTGATCGTGGCTGAAGACGTTGAAGGTCAGGCGCTGGCGACTCTGGTTGTGAACAACCTGCGCGGTACGTTCAAAGTCGCTGCGGTTAAAGCGCCTGGCTTCGGCGACCGTCGTAAAGCCATGCTGCAGGACATCGCGGTTCTGACCGGTGCTCAGGTGATTTCTGAAGAAGTGGGTATGTCTCTGGAAACCACCACCATCGATATGCTGGGTACTGCCAAGAAAGTAGTAATCAGCAAAGAAAACACCGTGATCGTTGATGGCGCTGGCAGCGAAGGCGACGTAAAAGCCCGCGTTGAACAGATCCGTGCTGAGATGGAAGCCTCCACCTCTGACTACGACAAAGAAAAGCTGCAGGAACGTGTGGCCAAGCTGGCTGGCGGCGTAGCCGTTATCAAAGTAGGCGCCGGTTCTGAAGTTGAAATGAAAGAGAAAAAAGACCGCGTAGACGACGCTCTGCACGCTACCCGCGCTGCAGTAGAAGAAGGCGTGGTTGCCGGTGGTGGTGTTGCACTGGTTCGCGCTCTGACCAAGGTTGACGTGAAAGGTGACAACGAAGATCAGAACGTCGGTATCGCTCTGGCACTGCGTGCAATGGAAGCTCCGATCCGTCAGATCGCTGCCAACGCCGGTGCCGAAGGTTCCGTTGTGGTTGATAAAGTAAAAGCCGGTTCCGGTGCCTTCGGCTTTAACGCCGCCAGCGGTGAATACGGCGACATGATCGAGATGGGTATTCTGGATCCTGCCAAAGTAACCCGTACTTCTCTGCAGGCTGCTGCTTCTGTTGCTGGTCTGATGATCACCACCGAAGCCATGGTTGCAGAAATTCCGAAAGAAGCGCCAGCAATGCCAGATATGGGTGGCATGGGCGGAATGGGTGGCATGGGCGGCATGATGTGATCTGACGCCAGCCCGGCTGTCTGTAAGAACAGCGCCCACACCAAGGGTACTGCAATAAAAACCGGCCTCATAAGGGCCGGTTTTTTTATGGGCTGTTTTCGCTGATTGCTGTACAGCTCAGCGAGACTGCTTTTGCAGTGCGCTTAAAATGGCTTCAAACGCGGTTAAATCGCTGTATTTTTCCGCCTCTGCTGCCTGATGTGTCAGGAATATTCCGCCGCTCAGGGCTATACCGCCTTCGATCATCAGATTGTCGTGCAGATCAAATTGCTCAATGCTTAAGCCATCACGATCGTGTAATTCAGAACCGCCATATTCACCCTGACCAAATAACGCAAAGGTGCGCTCGGCAAAGGATGCCGGGTCGTTGCTGTAGCCGTGTATCACTTTGCCCAGACCACGTGCCAGTCCCAGTTCATACACCGTACCCACATCGGCGCTGGCACCGCGGAACGGCGTCAGGTTGGCGATCACCAGATCGGCATGGCGAATCAGTTGTTCGTTGGCCGCACTGATGGCAAAGCCCAGTTCACGGGCACTGCTGGTTTGCTGCAACTCACCATCAAGGGGGAATAAACCACGAAAGCCGTAGCCTTCACACAGGGCTTTTTTACGTGCGCCCAGTTCACTGGCGGCCGGACAGAAGACTTCCGGCCCGGCAAGATAGATCGTACGGATATGAGATGCTGGCATGGTCATACTTCGGCGCTGATAAACAAATTGTTTAATTAATGTTAACAGGCCCTGGCGTAAATCCGTTGCCGGCCAAAGCAGATAACGTTTGGTTGGGATGATTTCCCGTAAGTAATGCCAGGCGGCTTATTTAAACCGCATCGATAATTTCTGAATGGTCGGGCCCGTAAAAAATGCGATTAACGCTGCCGCCGGCCAGGCAAGTACCCAGGCTTTAAACCAGCGCAGGAAAAACTCATCGGTAAAACCCAGGTTGATAAAGGTAATCCAGCAGGTCATCAGCACCGATAAGACAAAAGACATCATCAGGGTAAATGCAATGCGCTGTTTCATGGTCACAGCCTCGCGAATAATGGATTAAACAGAAAGAAGCAGCGCAGGCTACGCCTGGCGGGGGAGCAGAAAAAGTCGTTGCGCCGGAACAGAATATTCCGGCGCAGACAACAGCGGTTAGCGCCGTTATTTCAACAGGGTCAGATATTGCGGTTCTACATCGGCAGCCAGATAAGCCAGACCGAGTTTGTTCAGGTAATCCATACGGTCACACTTGAACGGATCAATCTCGGCCAGTGTTTTGCCGTTGTTTTCGTACAGCTCGCGCAGCCAGGCTACATACAGGTTACCCGGCTCCATCACCAGGGCTGCTCCACCGGCATCGGTCGTTACCTGTGCCTGCAATGCTTCAGGCAGGTTCACTGCAAAGATAACGGCCTCTTCATTGCCCTGCAGGTACAGATTGCGGGTGTGGGTTTTCTGGCAGGCCCAGAAATACGCCAGTTCTTTACTCTGGGTTAAAAACACCGGGTCTTTATGTTCGCTGGTGGTGTGACCAATAGTGCTCAGGGTTTTCAGCTGACGCGCCATTATCTCAGCGTCGCCGGAGCCTTTCAGGCCCTCGCTCTGAATAGCAGCAACCAGACCGGAGGCGGTGCCATGATACCAGGTGCCGGACGTGGCAATACCATCGTCAGAAAGCAGCTGGGCAAGATCCTGAAACTGAGTTGGGGTGGTAAATTCTTTCATGTTCTGGATTCCGGACTAAGGGCCGGCACGGCAGGCCCTGATCAATGATCGTGTAAAGGCCGCCATTGTAGCAGGAGTCCGGCACTTTGTCTGAGGTGGCCACCGTTTGCGGCGCCACAGTCTGTTGTGCTAAACCTATCAGTTTTTACCGGGCGGCCATTGGGCGAAACCATCAATTCCTTCCCAGTTAAGCCAGGGTTTGTCGTGTTCCTGCCAGATATGCGCCTGTGGCCGTGCACCCGGATCTTCATCAAGGGTGGCTACACGCACAATCACCAGCGGCATCGCCGGACGTTCGGCCATTAAATGACTGCCGCAGCGTGAGCAGAACCAGCGGTTTTTGCCCGGGGAAGATTCATAGCAGCTGAGTTTGTCTTCACCACTCAGCCAGCGGAAGTGTTCACGCTTAACACCGGCGGTGGGCACAAAGGCTGCGCCCTGAGCTTTACGACAGGTATCACAATGGCAATGCATAATGGGCATGGCCAGTTCATCCATTTCGTAGCTGACCGTGCCACACAGACAACTCCCTTTCATTCGCTGCTCCTTCTGCTTTTTCAGACTGACGTTATTTCTTCGCGCGCGGGAGGATTTCTCAGGCGCGGGATTTATTTCTCAGGTGTGAGTAAACCAGTAAGTAGCCTACCGAACACAGCAGCGAGGCGGCCGTTCCCCAGTGCAGGCCAAGCAGTGGATACAGGTAACTGACTGCCAGCGCATAAACCACTAATGCGCCGATACCATCGGGATAATGTTTGATGGTGGCGTTAAGCACCCCGGCGCCGTAGCTGATGTGCAGGATCAGCATCAGCGGGAAAAAACTCACCGGAAAAGCCGCCAGCAAGCCGGCGAGGGTCGGGCCAAGCAGATCGGCAAGGCCGGTAATCAGCAGTATTGATGCTGTGGCAATACTGGCACGGAACAGCAGAGTCGCAGCCTTACCGGATAATAATTCGGCCAGCTTATTGGCCGGTGGCTGACTGCGGTCAATCTGCTGTTCGGCAATATCTTTAAACAGCGTGCGGAATAAAAAGATGGCGGCAACCACCACCGCCAGACTCAGCCAGCGGTTGGCCGGTAATTGCTGCAGAATCAGACTGGCGGCAAAAAAGCAGGCAAAGCCACTGAGCACCGCCAGCGGTAACCATTGCATGCCAGGTTTACGTTTAGCTACCTGCCAGTAACCATAGGCCAGACAAATAGCAGAGGTCAGGCCGGACAGGGTAAATACCGCGCTGTCGGCGGCAAACTGCGGTCCCTGCTGCCAGCCGAAAAAATACAGTGCAATCGCTGTCCCGAGCGGAAAACCGGCCAGTAGTCCGGCATGGCGCGGGCTCATACGTTCGGCCACTTTGGCCAGCAGCACAACGGTTAAGAAAGTAACCAGAATTTTGGCGAGTAACAGCACAATAACCTCACGATGCCTGAGCTGGTGGTGAATAACGCGGACAGAGGTGCCCGGTATTTAAAATGCAGTTTAACAACAATGTCGGGCGTGGCGAATGAGTAGTTTTACCGCCGTATATTCTGTGGCAGAGTCGGTACAGGAATAACAATAATCTAACAGGGAAGCGCGATGAAAGATTATCTCTACCTCGCCATTATTGCCGCCCTTGGTTCTGCACTGGTTTATCAGGTGTTTAACCCAGCGGAATGTCCTTTGCAGCAGGAGCTCAGCGCGATACAGGACGAGCTTCGTAACTGCCGCAGTGAGCAGGATGGTCTGAAGACGGCCAATGCCTTACTGAATAACCAGCGTATTCAGGCTGAAGCACAGCGTGATGCGGCAAAGCGGCAGGCCGATCAGGCTGAGGGCAAAGTCGAAGGTCTGAATAACACCATCACCCAGCGTACCCGTGAGCTGAACGAACAGATCGAATCCTTTAACCGCTTAAAGGCAGGGCGTGATCAGCTGCTGGTGATTAATCAGCGTATTAATGACCGTCTGAGTTTACTCAGGGCGCTTAAGCAGCAGGGGTCAGAACGCAGTCAGCAGCAACTGGATGAATTACTGGCCGAAGATATTGATGGTTTTCTGGTATGGGAGGGCAGCCAATGAAACCGGGCAAGAGTCTGTTTATTGCGGCGCTGCCGTTTTTCCTGCCGGGGTGCGTGATGCTGACCAGTACGCACAAGCAGTTAATGGCGGCAGAAGAGTACCGGGTGAATGACCTGAAACATCAGCTGCAGCAGGTCAGCAGCGAGCGTGATCAGTTAAAGCTGGATCAGCAGAGCAGTGCCAGCCAGCTGCAGGAATGCAGCTCGGCATTGAGTGTATGCAACCGGGAGCGTGCCGCGTTGCAGGCGCAGCTGGAACAATGCAATAAGCGGCCGACCGGTACGGTAACGGTTGCCGACTGCAGTATTAGCGATGTTCACTTTGAGGTGCTGGAAGAAAATAAGCCACCGCAATGGCTGCGCGACTTCCACGTGCCGGACATCCGTGTTCAGCCACAGAAAGACGGCATCAATGCGCAGGGTGAAACGCTGTATTACCTGTCGGCTGCTCAGCTGCAGGAACTGAACAACGGCATTAAATTATTAATCCGTGCCAGTCGCGGCTGGCCGATCTGGTATCGCGAAGTACTGGAGCGGCCACAGCGGCAAATGCCCGCAGCGGAATAAATCGTTAATGGGCTGTTATCAGTAAGCCCTGAGCTATTAAAGCCGCCTGCCGGGCGGCTTTTTTATTGCCCTGCACCTGCGCGCAGACAATCGCCCCTTCTTTTAACAGACATAAATCATCCGCCAGCTTTTTTGCTTTTCTGCTATCCAGCCATTGCCCCAGGTGTTTGCTCAGCATGCTGACAAGGCGGGTTTTATGCTGCGCACAGTGCTGATGAACCGGATGGGCAGGGTCGGTAAATTCGGCAGCGCTGTGCATAAAAAAACAACCGCGGAATTCCTGTAACTCGGCCACACGGTTATGAAACCAGTCATCCAGAGCGGAAAACCAGTGCTGCACCGTATCTTCTGTGCTGCTGGCGTTGCGGATACGTTGTTCAAGCCAGTTAAAAAATACCTCATCGCGATAGGCCAGCACCGCCAGTACCAGTTCATCTTTACTGGCGAAGTGGTGGTACAGGGTTTTTTTCGCAATACCGGCTTCCTGCAGAATCTGATTAATGCCAACGCCATGAATGCTGTCACGGTAAAACAAAGCAAAGGCGGTCTGTATCAGCTGTTGCTGCTTGGCGGGTACAGCATTGACTGCTGATGGTGTCGGTGAAGAATCGGTCATGGTAAGGCTCCGCTGATATGCCGATATTGACAAAGGTATACCGATTTGTCTACCTTGTGTTTAAGGTAGACCGATCGGTCTATTTGTTTGAGCTTAACGCTACAGCCGTTATCACAGGAGACACTATGCTTCATCTTTTACGCCACCCATCCATAACCTCGCTCAGGGCAGCTTTACTGGCCGGCGCCGGGGCAATGCTCTGTATCAGCAGCCTGGCATTACTGCAGCACTGGCAGCACAGCCTGCTGATCATGGCGCCTTTTGGTGCCACCATGGTGATTCTGTTTGCCTTGCCCGACAGTCCGCTGGCACAGCCGCGCAATATTATCGGTGGCCATCTGCTGACCGCTCTGATCGGCTTGCTGATGCTGCATTATGCAGAGGTCAGCCCGCTGACACTGGGGCTGGCGACTGGGCTTGGAGTCAGCCTGATGGTGCTGACCAATACTCTGCATCCGCCGGCCGGAGCGAATCCATTGCTGGTTATGCTGACGGTTCCTGAGTGGGATTTTTTACTGACTCCGGTGCTTAGCGGAGCCGTGCTGATTGTACTGTTCGGCGTGATCTACCACCGTATGATCAACCGTCGTGCGTATCCGTTGCGCTGGTTTTAACCTTTTTATCTGCGATGGCGGTCGGGGCATTGCGGCCGCTATAATCCGCCGATGACTGATTTCAATACTTCCCCCGAAACGACCGCGCCGGCGAAAACACTGCTGGTGATTGGCTATGTCTGGCCCGAACCCAATTCCTCGGCGGCGGGCAGCCGTATGCTGCAGCTGATTCAGGCGCTGCAGCAAGATGGTTATGCCGTGCACTATGGTTCACCGGCCGAGTTCAGTGAACATGCCGCCGATTTACCGGCGCTGAATATTCAGCCACATAAGCTGGCGCTGAACAGTTCGTCGTTCGATGACTTTATTCAACGGCTTAAACCTGATGCGGTGATGTTTGACCGCTTTATGATGGAAGAACAGTTCGGCTGGCGGGTGGAAAAATACTGCCCTGAGGCGTTACGTCTTCTCGATACCGAAGACCTGCACTGTCTGCGTTATGCGCGCGCAGCGATGATTAAAGCCGACCCGCAACAGCCGGTGATTCAGCCACCGGCAGAATTTATGCACAGTGAGCTGGCCGTGCGCGAAATCGCTGCCATTCTGCGTTGTGATCTGAGCCTGATGATTTCTGAATTTGAAATGGACTGGCTGCAGTCACAATTTAATGTGCCGGCCACTCAGTTGTTGTATCTGCCGTTTATGCAGGCTGAAAAAAACACGGCACAGACTGTGCCGGATTTTTCCCGGCGTCAGCATTTTATCAGCATCGGTAACTTTCGCCATGAACCTAACTGGGATGCCGTGCGCTATTTAAAAGAATCGTTATGGCCGGCGATCCGCCAGCAACTTCCTCAGGCTGAGCTGCATATTTATGGCGCTTATCCGCCGCCTAAAGCCACCCAGCTGCATAATGCCCGCCAGGGTTTTCTGGTTAAAGGCTGGGCTGATGATGCACAACAGGTAGTGCGCTCGGCGCGGGTGATGCTGGCACCATTACGCTTTGGTGCCGGACTAAAAGGCAAATTAATTGATGCCGCCGAATGCGGTACGCCAGCGGTGACGACCGCCATTGGTGCTGAAGGTATGTATGCTCCGGGCTCTGCAGCGGCACTGGTTGCCAATAGCGCTGAGGACTTTATTCAGCAGGCGGTGGCGTTGTATCAGGATGAAACGCAGTGGCTGCGGCTACAGAAAAACGGACTTAATCTGATCAGTTCACGTTTTTCTTTTGCTGAACATGCGCCGCGTTTACAGCAGCGTCTGGCCGCTATCGGTAAGAATATTCAGGCCCACCGTCAGCAGCATTTTTACGGCATGATGCTGCGCCATCACAGCTTAAAAAGCACGCAGTATATGGCGCAGTGGATCGAAGCGAAAAACCGCATTCAGTAACACTACTGCTTTTCAATCTGAAACGCCTTTCCGGGGCAAGCCCCTGGCCCCCCTGCAAGGAGAGGTATCTCCTTACGATCCTCTCTTTTCGGCGCGTCCGGCTTCATCCAGCCAACTGCAATGATTATGCGGCACGCAAAACAATTCGCCCCGGAACGACGCTTTAAAACAGCAAGCATTTGTATCGTTCCGGGGCAGGGTTTTGCTCTGAAGGCCGCAGAATCATCTGCTTGACTGGCGCCGCACGATCGCCGGTTACAGTAATCCGCTCAGCCGTATTTCATAGGAAACCGTGTTTGAGACATGATATTTAAAAGAATGCGTTTGATTTGAAAAACGGCATTGCGGTGACGGTTTTCTGCGCCTCTGGGGCCGCCGCAGAAACCGCTGGTATGTCTGGTCTGTACGCAGGGATGCGGACAAGTGGCTCCGGCCATGGATGGCCGATGAGGCGCGCGGCCAGTAAATATCAAGGTTTCAAGGGTGACGGCCCAGAAAGCGCGAAGCTGGGGTCGGCCCGCCGGCAAGGGGATAAGTTCCCCTGGGAGGCAGCAGGCCTTGATGTTAAAAACAATGTTTTTGCTACTTATGCTGCTGATTAAAAACTGTGGGACAGCTGTGGCATTCAGTAAAGTCAGTTGCAGATATAAAAAAACCGGCCGGGCATAATGCCGGGCCGGTGATCACAATTTTTTTAATACGTGTGATCAGGCTGCAGATAATCTTCTTAGGGGAGAGGCTAAGGCGCAACGTTGACCGATTTAATGCAGTAATTGGCCGCATCCAGTGGTGGTAAAATATTGTCGGTTAAAAAATCGCGGAAATATTCAATTAACGGTACCGCGTAGGCCACATCGGATTCTTCGAAAGCCGCCGGATTAGCCGCGCGTACATCGGCAAAGGTGTTATAGCCATCTTTACCCAGTGCGGTAAACGAGTTGGTAGCAACGGTGTAAGTCGCAGCCATATCAATATTGCTCCACACGCCTGTGGCACGGTTGCGCACTTCGACATTGTGAATACCGGTTCCGGCCGCAGCCCCCAGAGTTACGTCATAGCGCAGGTTGGATGAATACGGGAAAGCACCGGTTGAACCGGAAACACCCTGTGCATAATCCAGACCTTCGTTCAGCACTTTCACAATATCGGCACCGCTCATGTCAATGGTAACCACGGTATTGGAAAACGGCAGAATGGTGTAAGCATCGGCTACGGTGAAATTACCGTTGGCCATTTCTGCACGTACACCGCCGGCATTCTGAATCGCAACATCAGCTTTCGGCAGATACTGCATAAACGCATCCGCTACCACCTGTGCTGCGTAACTGCCCGATGGCGTGTCACCATGATTAAATGGCTGTGGAATGCGGGTAAACGGCATAGTGTTGGTCACTGTGCCCAGTGATGAATTTTTAAAGGTTTCAAGTTCGGTTTTATAAGGTGCAAGAATATCTTCGATACGGCTGTCCGGAGCTATTTCGCGTATGGTTTTCAGATTCTGAATCGCGGCTTTAATTTGTGTTTGCTGTTCTGCACTGGCATCCACCCAGGCATTGCTGTCATTTTTTACCTGATAAGGTGCGCCAACCAGTAATTCTAAATTACCGTTGATGGTGGTAATTTCGCCCTGTTTATCAAAGGAAACATTCATACGGCCAAGGCCCTTGGCATATTCCCAGGCCTGGGCAATATAAACCGGTTTACCGGCCGGGTTCATAATTACGGTCGGATAGGTACCGTGAACATCAATCCCCATACTGCTCAGTTCGCCGCTGGAATCGAGAACATCATGGGTATCGCCACCGATAATAATATCCACATCGGTAACATTGGCGGCGAGAATCTGGTCAAAGTCGTAACCCAGATGGCTCAGCACGATAATTTTATTCACGCCTTTCTGCTGCAGGCTGCTGACATGCTCTTTTACCGAGGCAATTTCTTCATCAAATTCAACGGCGTCGGTAACCAGTGATGATTCACGGGTTTTCTCAACTTTTAATACACCGAGAATAGCAACCAGTTCGCCATCCACTTCTTTAATCACGTACGGCTGAATGTCTGAACCGTACAACGGGCTGCTGCTGGTCGGGTGAATATTACCGCTGATCACCGGGAATTCGGCCATCTCAATCAGCTCGGCCAGACGGTTTTCGCCTTCATCAAATTCGTGGTTGCCCAGTTCGTAGGCATCCAGACCAATGGCATTGAAGACTTTAAAATCCACTTCGCCCTTAAACAGGCTGAAATACAGGGTGCCGTTTAATTCACCGCTGTTCAGTACCAGGGTATTGTCATCACGGTATTCACCGATGGCGCTGGCGATACGGGCAAAGCCGCCCAGGTTAAGCCGTACATTTTCCGGCGCGCTGGTGCTGGTGTTGTAGTCCAGCTTCAGGTCGTAGGTCTGGCCTTCAAAGTAAGAATGGTGATCGTTGGTGTGCAGGATCGTCAGGTCGATGGCTTTGGCTGAGTCTTTATTGTCGTCATCCTGACAACCGCTCAACAAGGTCACCAGACCCAGACTGCTGAGGGCAATAATACGGCTTAACGGTTTCATGGCAGATCTCACGGGGTTACTGTTGGTTGATGTCTGTACAGGCGTGAGAGGCTAAGGCTCTGGCATGACGGTTTGGTGTCAGTTTTATGATCTTGCTATGTATTTTGTCAGTTATTGTCAGGCTGGCCTTTGGCCAGTCGTGCTGGCAGAGCATGGCCGATCCGGCCAAAAACATGCCTATCGTTGCTTTTTTTCACCTGCTGCTGACCGCAGCATCAGGCTACTATCGTGCATGCCGTGTCTGGCCGGATAAGTACTGCCAGGTAGCACAATAATAACAATTCAAAACGCAGGCCCTCTCATGATCCGATCTCTGCTGTTTTCCCTCGTGTTGCTGACCGGCAGCGCGTATGCCGCACAATCCACCACCGGTTCCGCTGTATCTGCAGAGGCCCTGCACAAAAAAGCGATGAATCCGGCGCTGACCGAACATGAACGCATTGATGCGATTAAGCAGCTGTATGGCAATACACTGGTTGATGGCAATATTCCGCCACGAACGGTTTGCGTCTGGGATATTCTGGGCCGCTCCGGGCCTATTTATGCGGCTGCACTGGATCAGCAGGCACGGATGCTGGATATGGGAGTGGTTATTAATATGGAGGCCTACACCAATGAAGGGGTGCTGGCCGATGATCTGAAAGCCGGTCAGTGCGATGCTGCTTTATTTACCGGTATCCGCGCGCGTTTATTTAATAAATTTACCGGCACCATTGATGCCATTGGTGCGATTCCGTCATCCAGGCATATGAATATGCTGATGAAAGTACTGGTCAATCCGAAAAATGCACCGCGTATGGAAGAAGGCCAGTTTGTGGTGATGGGTTTTGCCCCTATGGGTGCGGCTTATATTTTCGTCAACGATAAGCAGATCAGCACGCTGGCGAAAGCGGCAGGCAAGCGCGTGGCGGTGATGGATTACGATCTGGTGCAGGCGGAAATGATTCTGCAGCTGGGTGCCAATCCGGTGCCGACCAGCGTAGTCAGTGCCGGCAGTAAGTTTAATAACCGCGCTGTGGATGTATTGCCGGCGCCTTTGGTGGCCTACAACATTATGGAGTTGTACCGCGGTATCGGCGATAAAGGCGGCATTGTGAATTATCCGTTCTCGCAGTTAACGCTGCAGTTAATTGGCCGTAAAGATAAATTCCCGACTGAAATTGCCCAGCTGGTGCGTGAGAATTTTTACAGCCGCTTTGCCGCTATTGAAAAAGAAGTAGAACGTCAGACCGGTGATGTGCCGGATAATCTGTGGATTGATATTTCAGCGGAAGACAAAGCCGAATACCAGCTGATGATGCAGCAGGCGCGGATTGCCCTGCGTGACCGTGATTATTACGACGGTGATATGCTGACGCTGCAGCGTAAAATCCGCTGTAAATTTGAGCCTTCGCATTCGGAATGTGCGCAGCCGGTCGAGTAGTTTCTGCTGCCCGGAGGCTGCCTGAATCCGGGTAGTCTCTGGTTGTTCAGGGGTAAAAAGACGCTTGCTTACGGGCAAACAGATGGCAGCTCAGTGCTGACTGACCGGACAGTGTTTTTTCTGTGCGGATTTCATCCTCCTCAATACTGAATCCAGTGAGCAGTGCGCGCAGCTCCGCAGGGCGGCTGTGCCACATATCGATACCAAATCCGGACATAAATCTTACGCCATTAGCATGGCAGAATTCAGCCAGATATAAGCAGCCTCCCGGTTTAAGCCACTGCCAGAGTTGCCGGATCAGCGTGCTGCGCTCCTGTTGGCAGGGGATGCAGGTTAAAACGGCACAGGCCAGAATGGCATCGAAGTGATCCGCCGGAAATTGAGCCAGTGGATCATCACTGTGTAACAGCTGCAGCTGTGGGAATTCCTCCCTGCCACGGCTGATCATTGCTGCGGATGCATCCACACCATAAAGATTGCGATAACCCGCCCGCTGCAGCTGTTCGGTAATACGGCCATAGCCACACCCCATATCGAGAATGCGCGCAGAATCCGCCAGCCCCTGCGAGAAACGTGGCAGATCAATGGCTAAACTGAAATCAATTGTTGGGGCTACGTCCTGCCAGAGGTCCATCAGTATTTCCTGTGTATGTATTTGTGTTCGTATCGCTGTGTTTGTCTGTAGCGCCAGTTTGCGGCCTATGCGCCTGTCTGTTCATCTGCTAAGGTCGCGCCTTAAGTACGAACCCGGAAGAGAAAATCATGACCGATACCCCGCCTGCTACTCCATCTGCACCACGTAAAACCGACCATCTGCAGGGTGTTACGCTGGAAAATCTGCTTAATCAGCTGGTGGATCAGTACGGCTGGGCAACGCTCAGCGATCTGGTGCGTATCAACTGTTTCCGCTCCACCCCCAGCATCCGCTCCAGTCTTACCTTTCTGCGCCGCACCCCCTGGGCCAGAGCACAGGTGGAGGCGGTGTTTATCGGTTTTAAAGATGGTCTTGAGGTCGAAGCCATTCGCGGGCGGCTCAAAACCATGGCAGCCGGTGATGGCTTAAGCAAAGCGGCGCAGAAGCAAAAAAGCGCCGCCGCCAAACCCCGTAAACCCGGAGCTCCGGACCCCTGGAAAAAAGCCCGCGGCGAATAAATCCGGTTGGGCTGAACGCATCAGCCCATACTGACAATGGCTTTGCGGAAGCGTGCCAGTGCCACGCTGAAAAAGACCGCACCAATGGCCAGTAATATCAGCAGTAATGGCCACACACTCTCAATGCCCGCCCCGCGATAGAGAATATCCTGCGCCAGTGCCACAAAATGAGTGGAAGGCGACAGCTGCATAATCCAGCGCAGCGCATCCGGCATACTTTCCTGCGGTGTCGTACCGCCCGACAGCAGATACATAATCACCACCACCGGAATAATCAGCAGGCCGAACTGTGCCATGGAGCGGGTGAGGGTGCCGAGCATAATGCCCAGTGATGTTACCGAAAACAGGTACAGCGCCGAGGCCAGGGCAAATAAAGTCACCGAGCCATGAATGGGCACCGCCAAAAGCTTATTCACAACCAGCCAGAGTGACAGCAGGGTCGCGATTAAAATCACCAGGCCATTGGCCCAGATTTTGGCCAGCATAATTTCTGCCGGAGTGACCGGCATCACCAGCAAATGTTCGATGGTGCCGTGTTCGCGTTCACGGATCAGGGCTGCACCGGTAAGAATAATACCGAGCATGGTCACACTGTTAATCACCTGCATTACCGAGTTAAACCAGGCTGAGCTGGAATTCGGGTTAAACAGCTTACGCACGCTGATTTTAACCGGCAGCTGGTCGGCAAAGTTCAGCGTCGGAGCCAAAGCATGAATGGCCTCGGCGAGAATAATCTGCTGAATATACACGGCGCCGTTACCGGCCTGGGTCATGGCGGAAGCATCCACATTTAACTGTACTTCAGGCTGTTTACCCTGCAGCAGATCACGCTCAAAATCCGGTGGAAACACCAGCACAAAGACAAATTCGCCATTTTCCAGCACTTCGTTCATACGGGAGGCTGCAATGCGCACCGCAGGCTGAAATTCCGGTGCCAGCAGGCTGGCAGTAATTTGCCGCGATAACGCAGAGTTATCATCATCAACCACCGCGACCGAGGCGTTTTTAACCTCAAAATTGACCCCGGTTGCCACGGTATAAACCGCCACCGAAAAAATATAAATAATCAGCAGCAACAGTACCGGGTCGGCTTTCAGGCTGAATAACTCTTTGATGCCCAGCTGAGCGATATTTTTTACACGCATAATTAACGCTCCTGTTTATTCAGGCCGAGCCAGGCCAGCAGGGTAAAGAGCAGCACAAAGCCAGCCAGTGCCAGATGGTTATGCCACAGCTGGGAGAAGGTCAGGGCTTTGGTAAAGCTGCCCATGCTGATCTGCTGAAACCAGGCCGACGGGAAACCCAGCCCCAGCCATTGGCTGGCACCGGTTAATGACGATACCGGGGTTAATAAACCGGAGAAATTCACCGCCGGTAAAATGCTGAGTACCGCGGCGGCAAATAAGGCGGCAACCTGAGTACGGGTAAAAGATGAAATCACCATACCGAAACCTGTGGTCGCCCACACATACAGCAATGCGCCACTGCTTAGTGTCAACAGTGAACCGCGCACTGGCACCTGAAACAGCAGCACGGCCATTAACAGCAGGGTGATATAGCTTAAAAAGGCAATGGCAATATAAGGCGCCTGTTTGCCAAGCAAAAACTCCAGCCGGGTGACCGGGGTAGAACGGAAATTGGCAATAGAGCCGGTTTCTTTTTCCCGCACAATACCCAGTGCAGTCATCATCGCCGGAATCAGCGCCAGCATCAGCATGACCACGCCGGGCACAATGGCAAATACACTTTTAAAGGACTGGTTAAAGTGAAAGCGGGTGCTGACCGACATCGGTAAACTGAGCCCGGATGCCTGCGGACTGGCGGCGGCCATCGCCTGTAATTCCTGCAGCATCAGGCCGTCAATATAACCGGCGCTGGTTTCCGCTTTAAAGGGCATGGCGCCGTCAATCAATACACCAATTTCCGGCTGCCAGCCGAGTAATAAATGGCGGCCAAAATCCGGCGGGATTTCAACCAGCATGCTCAGTTTGCCACTGCGCAATTGCTGCATACCATCAGCAAAATCCAGTGGTGCGGGTTGCTCGTCGAAATAACGCGAACCGGATAGTCCTTCGAGCAGCATACGGCTTTCCCGTGACTGGTCCTGATCGATGACCGCGTATTTTAAATTATCGACATCAAAAGAAATGCCATAACCAAAGGTCAGCATCAGTAACAGCGGGCCGAATAAGGCAAACAGCAGGCGGATAGGATCGCGCTGAATTTCCAGCGTTTCACGCCAGGCATAGGCCCACCAACGGCGCAGACTGAAGGCCTGGCGTACAGGCTTCTGGCACATGTCCTGTTCGGGAATATCCGGATTCCCCGCCAGTGTCTCCACTGAAACGTCACTGTTAGCCGGGCTGTCTGTCAGGCCTGCGGCTTCGCGCAGGTAATCAACAAAGGCAATTTCCAGTGACGCACTGCCACGCTGTTGCGCCAGTTCGGCGGGTTCTCCCACCGCCAGCACTTTGCCTGCATGCATCAGTGAAATACGGTCGCAGCGCTCGGCTTCGTTCATAAAATGGGTGGAAATAAAGATGGTCACGCCCTGTTCACGCGACAGGCGGATTAAATGACTCCAGAACTGATCACGCGCTACGGGGTCAACGCCGGAGGTTGGCTCATCCAGAATTAAAATATCCGGCTGATGCAATACCGCAACCGCCAGTTGCAGACGCTGGCGGATACCTAAAGGCAGACTTTCCGGCAGGCTGTTCTGTACTTCATTAAGGCCGAATTCTTCCAGTACATCGGCAATACGCGCCGATCCCTGTTGCTCTTCCAGCGCATAGAGTTTGGCATGCAGTTCGAGGTTCTGGCGTACGCTGATTTCGCTGTACAGCGAAAAGCTCTGCGACATATAGCCGACTTTTTTCCGCGTTTCCATATCGTTGGCCTGCGGCAGCTGACCGAATAAACGCGCTTCACCGGATGAGAAGGGTAAAAGCCCCGTCAGCATTTTCATGGTAGTGGTTTTGCCACAGCCATTGGAACCTAAAAAGCCGAATATCTCGCCGCGCTGGATGCGGAAGGAAACATCATTCACTGCAATAAAATCGCCAAAACGCCGGGTTAAATGCCGTGCTTCAATCGCCGGCGGACCGTCGTGCTGCACCGCCGGGGGCACCACCACCTCATGATGACCGGCACGTTTTTCTTCCGGTAAAAGGGCAATAAAGGCTTTTTCCAGCGTATCGCAGCCGGTTTTATGCAGTAATTCCTGTGGTGTGCCGGTGGCAATAATCTGACCATCGTCCATGGCGGCCAGCCAGTCAAACTGCTGCGCTTCTTCCATATAAGCGGTGGCGACCAGTACGCTCATCTGCGGCCGCTCACGGCGGATTTCCTGAATCAGCTGCCAGAATTGCATACGTGATAACGGATCAACGCCGGTAGTGGGCTCATCCAGTACCAATAAATCGGGGTCGTGAATTAATGCGCAGCACAGACCGAGTTTTTGCTTCATGCCGCCGGACAATTTGCCTGCCGGGCGTTCGAGAAAAGGTGCCAGACCGGTGGCTTGGGTTAAACGCTGAATACGGCGGTTACGCTCGGCTTTATCCTGACCAAATAAATGTCCGAAAAAATCCAGGTTTTCCGCCACGCTTAACGTGGGGTAGAGGTTTTTGCCCAAACCCTGTGGCATATAGGCAATGCGTGGCAGGCTGGCATTGCGGTGGCGGCGGTTATTAATATCGCCCCCGAGTACCGTCAGCTGCCCCTGCTGCAATTGGCTGACGCCGGTAATTAATGACAGCAGTGTGGATTTACCCACGCCATCAGGGCCGATAAAACCCGCCATTACCCCGGCGGGAATATCAATATCCAGCGGTGCCAGCGCCTGGTTCTTACCATAAAGGTGTTTTAAGCCGCGTGCGCTGACAATGCTTTTGAACGCTTGCTGATCCATATCTGTATCCATACCTGTATTCATAGGTCAGGGTCTGAAGCAGTCTTTGCTGTTACAGACGATTGTTGGCGGATATGAATATCAGGGCAGTTGTACGGCCAGATTTTTCGGCCATTCCAGACTGCTGTCGGTACGCACATAGGCACTGCCGCGCACGCCGGTTTTTACTTTTTCTTCGTGCAGTTTCAGTAACTGCGGATCAATGCTGAGTTTTACCCGGAACATCAGGTTATTGCGCTCTTCGCTGGTTTCTACCGATTTCGGGGTAAATTGCGCATCACCGGCAATAAACGACACCCGCGCCGGCACCACATATTCCGGAATCGGGTCGAGTACCAGTCGTGCTTCGTCATTAATGCCCAGCTTTCCAACCTGAGTGGCCGGTAAAAAGATGGTCATATACACATCGGAAATATCCAGCAGGGTAATCACCCGGCCGCCAGCGGCCAGAACTTCGCCCGGTTGTGCCAATACATACTGCACACGGCCGTTACGCGGTGCGTAAATCTGTGTGTCGTCGAGCAGGCTCTGTAATTCCTGCAGACCGGCGCGTGCCGCTTCGATGCTGGCCTGGGTGCGTTTTTCGGTAGCCTGAGCCAGACGCAGGGCCGCGCTTGCTGATTCCTGCTGGGCTTCGGCCTGATCCAGTTTGTCCTGCGGGGCAACTTTTTGTTTAAACAGAGTCTGTGCGCGTTTTAATTCGGCGTTAGCCAGTTTTAACTGACTCTGGCGTTGGGCTACGGCAGCAGCGGCTTCCTCGGCGGCCAGTTCAGTCTGGGCAATCTGTGCTTCGGCTTCGCGCTTTTTCGCCAGCAGTTGCTGGTTATCCATGCGTACCAGCAAATCACCAGCGGCGACCAGCTGACCCTCACTGACCAGAACTTCGGCTACCCGGCCAGCGGTTTTGGTGGCCACTTCCACCTGTTCGGCTTCCAGCCGGCCGTTGGTTTCAACCACGCCTTCGGGCAGTGATGATGGGTTAAATAAAGTCCAGGCCAGTGTGCCGGCCGCAGCGAGAATAACGGCAGCGGCAGAGAGAATTTTTTTCGTTTCCATGGCACAAACTCCTTAAGACAGAAAAAGGGATAAAACAAACAGGGAGGCAGAATAAATGCTGTGCTGCCAAGGGTACTCAATCCGGGCCATAAGGCTATTGATATCAGGCAAATTTCAGCCAGCTGACAAAGTGGCCGTTATTTCATGTCCTGAGGCTGACCTCAGCGTTTATGCGCCCTGGAGCTGTTGTAGCGCAGGGTCGTTGCATTTTCAGGACAGAGTGTTAGCTATGTCGGTTTGTTATCCACACTAAGACGCGTAAAAAAGCGCGCCGAAATGCCGTGAATAAAAATACTGAGCAGCACGGTCAGTACCGTAGTGGCGAAGAGTTCGGCGTGATCCGGATTGCTGCTGCCGAACCCGAGCTGCTCGCTGACCAATAGCAGATACAGAATACTGGCAATACCGCGCGGGCCAAACCAGGCGAGAAACATCCGCGCCCGTAATGGCAGGCCGCTGCCGCTTAGGCTGATAAATACCGGAATCATGCGGATAAGGGTCAGGCTCAGCAGGGCGTAAATCCAGCTGT
Source organism: Thalassolituus hydrocarboniclasticus (assembly GCF_025345565.1). Taxonomy (NCBI): domain Bacteria; kingdom Pseudomonadati; phylum Pseudomonadota; class Gammaproteobacteria; order Oceanospirillales; family Oceanospirillaceae; genus Thalassolituus; species Thalassolituus hydrocarboniclasticus. Next base: position 976,637 of record NZ_CP054475.1, read on the forward strand.
TAAGCGTAATATGTGGCAGGGCATCGGGCACAAAAATCAGGCCAAACAGGAAGAACATGGTCAGGCTCAGCAGTTGGCCTTCGGCTTCACCAAATTCTTTCAGACGCTGCAGTACCAGAGTGTGATGTGACTGCAGAAAAAGCCCGGCGAGAAACACCGCAATAAAGCCGTTACCACCAAGAATCTCAGCCCCGCTGTATGCCAGAAGAGCCAGTGCCGGGGCTGATAAGCGCTGGAATGAAGCCGTCATCCACTGACGCCGGGCGGCGGTTTCGGTCAGCAGTCCACCGATCCGCCCGGTTGCAATACCGCAGATAATGCCAATAACAAACTGTTTGCTGATAAATAACAGCCAGTGCAGATGATCGACATCCGTTGCTGTGTTGGATGCCAGCAGCGCCATAACAAATAATAAAACCGGCAACGCAATGCCATCGTTCAGGCCGCTTTCCACTGTAATGGAATGGCGCAGCGACTCATCAATGTCTTTTTTATTAAAAATAGACTGGGCCAGTGCCGCATCGGTGGGGGTGAGCATAATGGCGAGTAAGGCGGCCAGTAACCAGCCACCACTGAATAACGGATAAGCTACGAGCGTACCGGCGGCCATGGTTAATGGCAGGCCAATCGCCAGCAGGCGGATAGGTAATACTTCAAATCTGACCAGATGGGCGCGTTCAATCTGGCTGGCATCAACAAACAGAATCAGCGCCAGAGTAAACTCTGCCAGCACCATCAGGCCTTTACCGTCGATTTCTGCGGTTACCCAGTCAAGCCAGGCCGGCCCGAGCAAAATCCCCAGAGCGGTAAACATCATCGGCGCGGTCAGCGCGACCTGTTCGGTTTTGCGGGAAAATAACGCATAGGCAAACACTGCAGCGGCAATTAACAGGGCAAGAGGTTCAGCCAGCATGGAAAAATCCTTTCCGTTTATTCTTCCCAGATAATACGCAATGGTTCGCCAAAATCATCGTAAATGACTTTTTTACGCGGGCGGCGGTGTTTTTTCTCGGCGGCCGGTTTGCTGTGCTTACGGCTGGCTTCGCGCCGCTGGTCGATGGTTTTTAATACATCGGTGAGCGGAGTGCGTTCTTCTTTTGGCTTATCAAAGGCCAGAGAGTGATCGTTATAGCGGCCATTCTGCAGCCCGGTTTCGCCACGGGCTACCTCTTTTACTTCGCCACCCTGACGCAGAAAGTCATCGACTTCCTGATTCAGTTGATCGCGTAAATCGCGTTTGCTCGGGCGTTTATTCATAGGCTCGCTTTAGCGCACTGATAGTCGTACAAGGAGTCAGGAAACAGGCCTGACATGTCTGACACGGAGGTTTAGTATAAAGCATCGAATAACAATAAGAATCCCAATGACACGAATAGCGCCGCTTTTCCTTCGCGCCCGCCTGCAGGCACAGGCCGCGCGCCTGCTCAGTCAGCCCGGTTTACTGGCTATGCGCCGCCGTTGGCGTGAATTTCAGCGCCAGCTGGGTAATCGCCCGCATGAAATACAGGTCTTTTTGCGTATCGACGACCCTTACAGCTATCTGTTGGTGCAGGTGCTCAACGCCTTTCAGCAGCATTATGGCGTCAGCGCACGCTGCTTTACCGTGCTGGAGCTGCAGGACGATATGTACCCCGAGCCGGCGTTGTGGCACAGCAACGCCTTTAAGGACGCCGGTTATCTGGCCGGGCTGTATGGGCTGGATTATCCATCACAGGAATTGCCGGATTCGCAACAACAGCGCCTGCAACAACGCCGCCAACAGCAAAGCCAGCAGCGCGCCATGCGCCGCTTACAGGCCAGTGCGCAGCTGTTATTGCTGGAGCGTCGCGGTCAGCCCGACTGGCAGGCGGTAGAAAAGGTATTCCGCGCTTACTGGTACGACGATACGCGGGTGCTGGACAGTTATCCGCTGCTCAACCACGATCTGAACGAACATCTGCGCCGCAATGAGCAGCGCCAGCAGCAACTGGGGCATTACCTCAGCGCGACGCTGTATTACGAAGGTGAATGGTACTGGGGGCTGGATCGTCTCGATCATCTGCAGCAGCGTCTGCGTGATCTGGGCTTACAAAAGGCCGATAGCACATTGATGGAATTTGACCGTACCTGGCGTGACTTCTGCTGCCATCCTGTTGCTGATATTCCTCCTGCAGAAAACAAACCGCTGGTGCTGTATTTTTCCGCGCGCAGCCCCTACAGCCATCTGGGGCTGGAACAGATGCTGCAACTGGCACAGCACTACCGAAAGCCATTAATGATTAAACCGGTATTGCCCATGCTGATGCGCGGGCTGAAAGTACCGGCGCTGAAAAAATGGTACATCTTCGCCGACACCCAGCGCGAAGCACGCAAGCGCGGAATTGCGTACGGCTATGTCGCCGACCCGCTCGGCGCCGGAGTGGAGCGCTGTTACAGCCTGTTCGCCTGGGCGCAGCAGCAGGGCAAAGCCGCCGACTATTTACTGAGTTTTTCCCGCGCGGTTAACAGCGAAGGTGTACTGGCCGAAACCGACTCCGGCATGCGTTTTATCGTGCAGCGCGCCGGCCTTAACTGGCCTGACGCCAAAGCCATTCTGCAACGTGATGACTGGCGTACACACTGGCAGGACTGGGCTGAAGCCAACCGTCAGGAAATGATCAGCTATGGGTTATGGGGCGTGCCCAGTATGCGTTATGGCGAGCTGGCGGTGTGGGGGCAGGACAGGATGTTTGTGATAGAGCGGGCGTTAAGGGATGCTGGGGCGGTTGAGTAGCCTTCGTTATCGATTGGTATCTTATAGCTGCTACGCGGGCTGGCTACTAAGCCGAGCCAGGCATTGGCTTTGAATTAATCGCAAAAGCCAGCCCGCGCAGCGACTATGGCGCCGGGCCAACCTTTTCCTGCTTTTTTTTGCCAAATTTCCTGCGCAATCTTGTCATGGTTTGCTCTGCCAAGCTGCGTCACACTGAACTCCGCTGTTTATTCATCGTATAACCCGTTAACGGGTATTCCAGTCAGGAAAATTAATAACAACTAATAACAAGAGGCATGTCATGGAATTTAATAATGTAGCCGCCATTGTCACCGGCGGCGCGTCAGGCTTGGGCGAAGGCACGGTACGCGCACTGGCCGCCGAAGGTTGCCGGGTAGCGATTTTCGATTTGCAGGAAGAGCGGGGCGAAGCACTGGCCAAAGAAGTCGGCGGTATTTTTGTGCGCTGTGATGTGTCGTCGGCGGAGAGTGCCGAGGCCGCTTTTAAAACCGCACGCGAAGCTCATGGTCTGTGTGGTATTGCCGTCAACTGTGCCGGTATTGCTCCGGCGGCAAAAATTGTTGGCCGCGAAGGGCCAATGGCGCTGGATGCGTTTAACCGCGTTATTCAGGTCAATCTGGTGGGGACTTTTAATATTATGCGTCTGGCCGCGGCCGAGATGATGGAGCGCGAAGCCAATACCGACGGCGAGCGCGGCATTATTATCTGCACCGCGTCGGTGGCCGCCTACGAAGGCCAGATTGGTCAGGCGGCTTACAGCGCGTCCAAAGGTGGCGTGGTGGCAATGACACTGCAATCGGCACGTGAATTAGCGCGCAGCGGTATTCGCGTCAATACCATTGCCCCCGGCCTGTTTATGACGCCGATGATGGCCGGTATGCCGCAGGAAGTGCAGGACAGTCTGGCGGCGACACTGCCATTTCCACAACGTCTTGGTCGTCCGGAAGAATTCGGCATGATGGTGAATCAGATGGTTAAAAATCCGATTCTGAACGGCGAAGTCATCCGTCTGGATTGCGCTCTGCGCATGGCACCGAAGTGAGAACAGCATGAGCTTTATTAAAGAACCTCAGGAACGCGCACTGTTCCGCGATAACGTAGCGCGCCTGCTCGAAGTTGAAGTTGCTCCGCATTATGAGCAGTGGGAAAAAGACGGCATTGTACCGGCACAAATCTGGCGCACGTTAGGCATCGCCGGGCTGTTGTGTGTGGATATGCCGGAAGAATTTGGCGGTTGCGGTGTGCCGTTCGATTATTCCGTCGTGGTCGGTGCCGAGCTGGCGCGTATGGGCTTTGGCGCACTGGCGACTAATGTGATGGTGCATTCCGATATTGTGGCGCCGTATCTGCAGCATATTGGCAGCGAGCAGCAAAAACAGCAGTGGTTGCCGAAAATGGCCAGCGGTGAAATCGTAGGTGCTATCGCCATGACCGAACCCGGCGCGGGCAGCGATTTACAGGCCATGCGCGCGTCGGCCAAAAAGGACGGCGAGCATTATATTCTTAATGGTTCAAAAACCTTTATTACCAACGGCCAGCACGCCGGACTGGTGATCGTGGCGGCGAAAACCGATCCGTCTGCCGGTGCCAAAGGCATCAGTTTATTTCTGGTCGACACAACGCTGCCAGGCTTCAGCCACGGCCGCAATATGGAAAAAATCGGTCAGCATTGCGGCGATACGTCAGAATTATTTTTCGACAATATCCGCCTGCCGGCATCGGCGTTACTGGGTGAAGAAGGCATGGGTTTTGTTTACCTGATGCGCGAATTGCCGCGCGAGCGTCTGGTGATTGGTGCGCTGGCCTGTGCCGCCGCCCGTGGCGCACTGGATTTAACCGTCGCCTACACCACCGAGCGTGAATTATTCGGCCAGAAACTCAGCCAGCTGCAGAATACCCGTTTCCGCATCGCCGAAATGGAAACCGAATACCGCGTTAATCAGGCTTTTATTGACCAGTGCATTGGCCAATACAGTGCCGGTGAGCTGGATACTGCCACCGCCTCGATGGCGAAATACAGCGCCACCGAAATGCAGTTCCGCGTAGCCGATGGTTGCCTGCAATTATTTGGTGGTTATGGCTACACCTCGGAGTATCCGATTTCCCGCGCCTTTACCGATGCCCGTGTGCAGCGTATTTACGGCGGCGCGTCAGAAATTATGAAAGAAGTCATTGCCCGTACCCTGTTAGGCAAATAGCAGCCCAAACAGCAGCTGATAAAGCGACAGCGCAGGACAGCAATTCAGACAAACCCGATATATAAACGAAAGCGGCTGACTATCCGACAATAATATTTATCCAGGGATCGTCAGCCGCGAAACATCCGGAGCAAACTATGCACAATAATGACGTCGTTATTTGTGGGGCAGCCCGTACCCCAATGGGCGGTATGCTGGGCGAATTAAGCAGTGTACCGTCACCGCAATTAGGCGCGGTGGCTATTTCCGCTGCGATAGAGCGTGCGGGCCTGAGCCCGGATGAGATTAACGAAGTGATTATGGGCTGTGTGTTACCGGCCGGATTGGGGCAGGCACCAGCGCGTCAGGCGTCACGTGCGGCGGGAATTCCCGACAGCTCGGGCTGCTCGACCGTGAATAAAATGTGCGGCTCCGGTATGCAGGCAATTATTCTGGCCCACGATCAGATCAAAGCGGGCACTAATAACGTGATGATTGCCGGTGGTATGGAAAATATGAGTCAGGCACCGTATTTATTACCCAAAGCGCGTGCTGGTATGCGCATGGGGCACGGCCAGGTTATTGATTCCATGTTTTTTGATGGCCTCGAAGACGCCTACGAAGGCGGCCTGATGGGCGTGTTTGCTCAGCGCAGTGCCGATGAATATGGCATCAGCCGCGAAGCCATGGATAACTTCGCCATCCGCTCACTTAATCAATCGTTGGCGGCGATTAAAAACGGCTATTTTGAACAGGAAATTGCTGCGGTATTGGTATCTGGTCGTAACGGCGATACCCTGATCGACGTTGATGAGCAGCCGGGTAACGCCCGCCCGGAAAAAATCCCGACGCTGAAACCGGCGTTCAAAAAAGACGGCACCATAACGGCTGCCAACGCCAGCTCCATCAGCGATGGTGCTTCGGCGCTGGTACTGACCAGCAGCGCCTACGCGCAACAGAAAAACCTGCAACCACTGGCACGCATCGTTGCCCATGCAACCCATGCGCAATTACCGGCGGAATTTACCCTGGCGCCTATCGGTGCAATAAAAAAGGTACTGGAAAAAGCTGGCTGGAGCAGCGCTGAGGTGGATTTATTCGAGATTAACGAAGCCTTCGCCGTCGTCAGCCTGCTGGCGATTCAGGAATTGGGTCTGGATGAGAATAAAGTCAACGTCAATGGCGGTGCCTGCGCACTAGGCCATCCGATTGGCTCTTCTGGTTCGCGTATCGTGGTTACCCTGATCAATGCACTGAAACAGCGTGGCCTGACAAAAGGCGTGGCTTCTCTTTGCATTGGTGGTGGCGAAGCCACGGCAGTGGCTGTCGAGATTCTGTAGGGGAGAAGAGAAGGCGTTTATTCAAAAGCCGCTGTCAGTTTGGCAGCGGCTTTGGTTTTTGACAGTAAGGACTTAGCGTTTTTAAATGCGGGGAAAGATCATGCTTTCTGTGTTTCCACTTTTTATTGCGAATTAAATTTCTCCTTAGAAGCGACACACACTACCCCCTCGGGGTTTTCCTTGCACTCTTCAGACAACATGTCACAAGCCTTTTCAACTCCGAATCTTACTGATTTCCTATCTGATTCGTCCATTCCCTGCATTTGTTCTTCCATGCCTAATGAAAGACAGCTCTCATAAAATGGGTCAGACCCTGATGCTGAACATCCAACTAAAAAAACAGATGTAATGGCCGCTATGATGCATGTTTTTTTCATAGTAAATTCCTTTTAGTAGAAAATTTAATTTTGACGTATTTGTTAGCTGATAGGATTAAACGCTCCGGGTTTTTCTTTTTCTCTGGTTCTTATTAGATCTCGGGTTAAAATAAAAATAAAAGGGATTCCCCAGGATATTTTTCCAGCGCTTTTTCCCAGTGTTGACCAGAAGAATTTATTGTCAGAGCTGAACTCTAAATTTTTAAATAAATCTCCGGAAAATATAGTGTAAGATGTCACTATTACCATATATGACCAGCAGGTCAAGCTAAAGATGTATCCTATTCTCTTGCCTTGCCATAGTAGTATGCCGCCGATCGTTCCGCACACTCCTCTGAATAATAATTCAGTCATAACTAAAAATGTGATGTATGAGGAACTTGTATTACCCACTGCTATTGTTATCAATGCTCCGAATCCAGGGATTCCGCCCAGTATTGTCATTAAACCAATAAATTCTCTCTTTTTCATCGATGTAAACATTCCTGTATTTTACGCTCATGATAATTGGGTCGGTTTTCTGCGAATGTAAATTGAGTATGTTGTTATTTGTTATTCATGCTTTCTAGGTCGGCTCTCATTTTATCTTGGTCGATATAATTCTTAAGTGTATCCCACTGACTCATTCCGGATCGCAGAATAACTAATGTTCCAGTCGATACTCCCGAAATCCAGACAAGTAGAAGCATTAGGTATTCCTTCTTTTCTGTAAAACCAAAGAACATCAATGGCACACTGAGAGTAATTAGTGCTATTGCTAAAAATGCAACAGATTGGGTTTTGCTGTTTTTAGTTAAGGTAACAGGGTCTTCCAGATGATTTAATATTTTCTTCAGAATCTGGATCTTATAATCTTCTTTTGTATTCATTATTTTAACCTGCACACCGATAAGTCCCGGGTTTCGCAGGGGAAATGGATCAGATCCTCCCCATATACCCTGATGTAATTCTTCATATGACTAACTTCCTCATTGGTTATGGGAGCGACACCTATAGCACAAAAAGATAGCGCGTAATATTTTTTACAAAGGCACCAACGATTTTGGAAAAATAAGATCGCCAAAGCTTTGGAGCTGAGCATTCGCTTTCCCCATCATCCATACCCCGAGCTTCAATTGCTGCCATGGCATTTTCTTCCTGTATTGCCACCCATCCTTATAAACGCATGGCAGGAGTGGCGTGGTGTTATATCCGGGATTATTAGCGGGAGGGCGATCGTTTGAACTGTGTTTATTTACGATATAGCGGCATCCCTGCTGTAGCTCAAGAGTACTGAGTTTCTGAATTTGGTTCAATAATTGATAAAACTGCTTGCAAGTGGCAAGTGGCGACAATATTTGTCATCGCCTGATCATGGGCTCCGGCGGCAGCCCAAAAATCCGGCCCGCGCAGCGGCTGCAACTCAGAGCGCGATTCTTTCCAGAACCAACAAAGCAGCAGGCACTACTAATCCACCTCTGCCCTGTAAGAAACCGCCCCGTCATACGACTACCGGGTTATCTCAAAAAAGGATAATGCTATGAACCGTCTTTTCGCGCTCTCATGTTCTCTGATTGTCTCTACGCTGGCTCTGTCGGGTTGTGGCGGCAATGACTCCGGCTCATCGTCCAATGACCCGCAGGGGCAGGGGGAGGTGCAGTACAAGCTGACCTTTACCACATTGTGGAATGCAGAGGATTTTCCTCAGGGTTTCCCATCCAATCCGCATTTTTCGCCTTTGGTCGGCGCGACTCATAATGAGCAAACGGTGATCTGGCGACCGCTGGATCAGCCATCAACAACGGGTATTGAGCAGGTTGCTGAAACCGGTGGTACTTCGCTGTTCCGGGCTGAGTTACAGGAGCGTAAAACCCAGGGCTATGTGCAGAATATTCTGCTGGCCGGTGGTGGTGTGGGCAGTCCGGGGGAAACGGTGTTGCGCTTCCGCGCCAGCGAACAATTTCCGCTGTTGTCGATCATCAGCATGATCGCACCGAGTCCGGACTGGTTTGTCGGCCTGCGCGATGTGAATCTGCGCGAGGGCGGTGAGTGGCTGGAATCGGCGACATTTAATCTGGCACTGTACGACGCCGGCACCGATCTGGGGGTTGCCTTTACCAGTGCCGACAGTGACGGTGGCGACGGCATTATCCGCCTGCTGAGCAGCGATGTCAGCGATACCGATTTTAATAACGGCGTACACCGCAGCAGCGGTTTATATGTCGCGACCATGCAGTTGCAGCGCGAGGAATAAAAACGGACTTGCTGATTCAGGTCGCGGATAAAATCCGCTCCTGCAATCCGGCGTTTGTTTTTATATCCGGCGTTACGTCTGAATACTTGCGTCAGCAGTTCGCGCCTGAAAGGTCGTACCGGTAATGTTGCCCATCACCCCGGCAAACCATCCAGTTTGGCCACACTCTCTAAGTCGTGATCCCAGTCGGCCTTACTGGCCATAAATAAATGCGCATTGGGGCGCATGCTCAGGCTGTTATCCAGACTGCCGGCCGGCACCACCAGTAACTGGCCATCCATCTGTTGGGTGGGCAGGGCAGAGCCACATTCGCGGCAGAAGCTTTTGCAATGGCGGCTGTTGGGCAGGTTAAACACCTTTACCTGTTCTGCGCCGCGATCCCAGTTCAGTGTGGCACTGGTGGAAAACAGGTTGGCGGCATGGGCCGAGCCGGTGTCTTTCTGGCAGTGCTGGCAGTGGCACAGGAAAAAGCTCTGAAAGTCGCCGGTTACGGTAAATTGCACGGCGCCGCAAAGGCAAGAGCCTTTATAAGATGTGGTCATGGTTATCCTCCTTAATAGCTGCTGACCAGACTATCAGAATCCCTGATGCTGGTAAGCCTTGTAGTCGGAGGCGTTTGGAGGATTAGCGGCAACGTCAGCGCTGGTTTCGGCCAGGCTGTTGAAAAAGTCCTGCAGGCTGCGCTGGCGTTTTACCTTCTCAAACACGGCGCGGATTTCCAGCGATTGCAGCGAGAAATAATGCAGCCACTGTTTTAAACGGTCGGTCTGGGCTTTTTCCGGCAGGTGCGCGAGGCAGGGAATTAATGCCTGCATCATCTCCAGATGCTGTTGCCAGCCGTGGGCACTGTGCGCAAGCAAGCCGTGGTCAGCTTTAATCTGCAGCGCTAAATCGGGCACGGCGACTAAACCACGGCCAATCATAATCAGGTCGGAATGGCTTTCGGCCATGCACTGACGCGCCTGCTGTGGCGTCCAGATCTCACCGTTGGCAATCACCGGGATGTCGGTTACTTCTTTTATCCGTGCAATCCAGTCCCAGTAGGCCGGTGGTTTATAGCCTTCGGTTTTGGTGCGGGCGTGAACGGTCAGCCACTGTATACCACCGGAGGCCAAGGCACGGGCGTTGTCGAGTGCCAGTTCTTTATCGGCAAAACCGAGGCGCATTTTCGCGCTGACCGGAATATGCGAGGGCACGGCCGCGCGTACGGCGCTGGTAATGCGCGCGAGTAAATCCGGGTATTGCAGCAGTACGGCACCGCCCTGGCTTTTATTCACGGTTTTGGCCGGGCAGCCAAAATTCAGATCGATGGCCGGGGCACCGAGCATGGCGGCTTTGCGTGCGTTGGCGGCCATTAATTCCGGGTCGGAGCCTAATAACTGCACATGCACCGGTGTGCCTGCGGGGGTTTTGCCACCATTGAGCAATTCCGGGCAATAACGGCGGAACACCTTGGCCGGGTAGACCTGCTGGGTCACGCGGATAAATTCGGTCACGCAGTGGTCGATGCCGCCGACGCGGGTTAACAGGTCGCGCAGGTGGTGGTCCATCAGCCCTTCCATCGGTGCGAGGGCAATATAAGGGCGGTGCGGATGGTTATTAAAAGGCAGCTGGCCTGTGAACATGGTGGCGGGTCTTGGTGATCGGGCGGGCATTATAGCGGCGGCAATGTGGCAGCTCCAGCAAAGTGCAGTGTCGGACAGGTTGTTTTCCTGACCGTATGGTCAGTCCGGGCCGCATGGTTTCTGGCGTCGGTTAAGCCATCGTCAGGCATGGTATCAAGCCATGACACGGGTCAGGATTGGCGGTGATCAGGTTGCGCTGGTATGGCCTTTTCAGTAATCTACGTCGGTTTTGCCGCCCAGCCCGGAAGGTTATTTTTCAACCGGGCCGAGGGGTGGGGAGCACAGAACCAATCATTCAAAGGAGCCCCTGATGTCAGAGCCTAGTCTCGTATCACAGGGTTTGGAGCTGATGATTTTCGGTATGGGCGTGGTATTCGTCTTTCTGACGATGCTGGTGTTCGTGACCGGATTCATGTCCAAGCTGGTAAATAAACTCGCCCCTGAGCAGGAAGTTGTCGCCGCCCCCGTGCGTGCCGCTAAGCCTCAGGGAGTGGACCCGCAATTGCTGAAAGTACTGTCAGCAGCGGTAAAAGAGCATCGCGCGCGCCAAAAGTAGCGAGCGGTATAATAACAACCCAAACGTTTACAACGTTAAAGGAAGAAAAGGCCATCACCCATGTCCGATTCTAAGAAAGCTTTAGGAATTACCGACGTCGTTCTGCGCGACGCCCATCAGTCCATTCTGGCTACCCGCATGCGCATTGATGACATGCTGCCAATCGCTGCAAAACTTGATCAGGTTGGTTACTGGTCTCTCGAATCCTGGGGCGGCGCTACGTTCGACTCCTGCATTCGTTTCCTCGGTGAAGATCCGTGGGATCGTATCCGCGAATTCAAAAAAGCCATGCCGAACACCAAGCATCAGATGCTGCTGCGTGGTCAGAATCTGCTGGGCTACCGCCACTACGCCGATGACGTAGTTGAAAAATTTGTTGAACGCGCAGCCACCAACGGTGTTGATGTATTCCGAGTGTTCGACGCCATGAACGATCCGCGCAACCTGGAAACCGCGTTGAAAGCGGTTAAAAAACAGGGCAAACACGCGCAGGCCACTCTGTCTTACACCACCAGTCCGGTACACACACTGGAAGCCTGGGTAAGCCTGGCCAAGCAGATCGAAGATATGGGTGCAGACTCTATCGCCATTAAAGATATGGCCGGTGTGCTGACTCCTTATGCGGCTTTTGAACTGGTTTCCCGCTTAAAAGCACAAACCGACCTTGAAGTTCAGCTGCACGCTCACGCGACCGCTGGTCTGTCGGATATGACCATTCTGAAAGCCGTAGAAGCCGGTATTGACCGTGTGGATACCGCTATTTCTTCTATGTCCATGACTTACGGCCACACCGCTACTGAGTCTGTGGTTGCTGCACTGGCAGGCACCGAGCGCGATACCGGTCTGGATCTGCTGCTGCTGGAAGAAATTGCTGCTTACTTCCGTAACGTACGTAAGAAGTACGCCAAGTTTGAAGGCGCCCTGAAAGGCACTGACAGCCGCATTCTGGTGGCTCAGGTTCCTGGCGGCATGCTGACCAACATGGAAAACCAGCTGCGCGAGCAGGGTGCTTCTGACAAGTTCGATGAAGTACTGAAAGAGATCCCGCGTGTGCGTGAAGATCTGGGCTTTATCCCACTGGTTACTCCTACCTCTCAGATCGTGGGTACCCAGGCGGTACTGAACGTACTGAGCGGCGAGCGTTATAAGTCTATCTCGAAAGAAACCCAGGGCATCCTGAAAGGCGAATACGGTGCAGCCCCTGCGCCAATGAACGCCGAACTGCAGGCCCGAGTTCTGGATGGTGCTGAAGTGATCACCTGCCGTCCGGCAGACCTGCTCGAAAACGAGCTGGACAAAGTGATTGCCGACGTTGAAAAGCTGGCCGCCGAAAAAGGCTTCAAGCTGGCTGCTGACAAGATCGACGACGCCCTGACCTTCGCCATGTTCCCGCAGGTTGCGCCTAAGTTCCTGGCCAACCGTGGCAACCCGGATGCCTTTGAACCGGCTCCGAAAGGCGACGCTGAAGATACCTTCACCATTACCGTCGATGGCAACGAATACGTTGTTAAAGTCGATGAGGGCGGTGATGTCACTCAGCTGGCGGCGGTTAACGGCGCACCAACTTCACTGGGTGGTGCTGCACCAGCCGCTGGTGCTGCTCCGGTTGCAGCTGGTGGCGGTGATCCGGTGGCTTCGCCACTGGCGGGTAACATTTTCAAAGTGATGGTTCAGCCTGGTGATCAGGTTGCAGAAGGTGATCTGGTGATCATTCTTGAAGCCATGAAAATGGAAACCGAAATCCGTGCACCCAAGGCAGGCACCATTGGCAGCGTTAATGCCAAAGAAGGTTCAGCTGTCAAAGTGGGCGACACTCTGTACACAATCGGGTAAGGAGCTGTCATGCATAGTCTGATTAACCTGTGGCACGATACAGGTCTTTACCATATCGAACCGGGCCAGATCATTATGATGCTGGTCGGCTTCGCTATGTTATTCCTGGCGATCAAAAAAGGCTTTGAGCCTTTGCTGCTGCTGCCGATTGCCGTTGGTACGCTGATGGTCAACATTCCGGGTGCGGGTATGGGCTGGTCAGCAGCTGAAGCCGCTATCCGTGGTGGTGATGCCGCGCTGCTGGCGCAATTCCGCGAGCTGTTTGGCCTGGCGGCCAATGCCGATGTTGGCGCGATGCTGGAGGCTTATCACCACGCGGGTGTGGCCGAATACAACAAAGCGTTGAGCATGGGTGCGGCGGCCGGTTTCGAACACGGCATGCTGTACACCTTTTATAAGGTCACTATTGCCAGTGGTATTGCTCCGCTGCTGATCTTTATGGGTGTGGGCGCGATGACCGACTTCGGCCCGCTGCTGGCCAACCCGAAAACCCTGCTGCTCGGCGCTGCCGCTCAGTTTGGTATTTTCGGTACGCTGTTCGGTGCCGTGTGGATGACCGATATCGGCCTGATGGACTTCACCATGCAGCAGGCCGCGGCGATTGGCATTATCGGTGGTGCGGACGGTCCGACGTCCATCTTTATTGCCTCCAAGCTGGCGCCTGAACTGCTGGGTGCGATTGCGGTAGCGGCTTACTCTTACATGGCTCTGGTGCCGCTGATTCAGCCACCGATCATGCGTGCGCTGACCACTGAAAACGAGCGTAAGATTGCCATGAGCCAGCTGCGCACCGTAACCAAAGCCGAGAAGATCGTTTTCCCGATTGCGGTTCTGGTTCTGGTTGCTCTGTTGCTGCCTTCTGCAGCGCCGCTGCTGGGTATGTTCTGCTTCGGTAACCTGATGAAAGAATCCGGTGTGGTTGAGCGTCTGAGCGATACCGCGCAGAACGCCCTGATCAACATCGTGACCATCTTCCTCGGTCTGTCGGTGGGTTACAAAATGAGCGCAGACGCTTTCCTGAATGGCAGCACGCTGGCCATTATTGCACTGGGTCTGGTGGCTTTCTGTGTGGGTACTGCGGCTGGTGTTCTGATGGCCAAGCTGATGAACAAGCTGAGCAAAGAGCCGATCAACCCGCTGATTGGTTCCGCTGGTGTATCGGCAGTGCCGATGGCGGCCCGCGTATCCAACAAAGTGGGTCTGGAATCTAACCCGCAGAACTTCCTGCTGATGCACGCAATGGGCCCGAACGTGGCTGGTGTTATCGGTTCGGCGGTGGCTGCCGGGGTGATGATTTCCTACTTCGGTTAAGTGCTGTTGCGGGCTTGCCCGCACATCACAGCCCATAAAAAAACGGCGTCTGTAGAAATACAGACGCCGTTTTTTATATCGCTTTTTTATGCAGTTTCAGCACCGCTGCTGAAGCTGAAATTACTTCAGCTTCAGCGTGCTTAGCGTATGTTCGCGGATGCTGTTAAGCAGGGCTTCGTTGGTTTTCAGATCTTCGCCATAGGACGGAATAATCTCTTTTAACCGGGCTTTCCACTCACTCTGCATTTTGTCTTTAAAGCAGCGTTCCAGTACTTCGATCATCGCCTGTACCGATACCGATGCACCCGGAGAGGCACCCAGCAGAGCGGCTAAGCTGCCGTCTTTGGCAGCCACCAGTTCGGTACCGAATTCCAGCTTACCGCGGCCTTCTGCATCTTTCTTGATGACCTGTACCCGCTGACCGGCTTCGGCCAGGGTCCAGTCTTCATCTTTGCAGCTCGGGAAGTAACCACGCAGGGTGGCTACGCGGTCTTCGTGTGACTGCATCACTTCGCTGATCAGGTATTTGGTCAGATCCATGTTGTTAATGCCAACCGACATCATCGGCAACAGGTTGCTGATGCTGACCGATTTCAGCAGGTCGAGCTTGGAGCCTGCTTTCAGGAACTTGGTGGTAAAACCGGCATAAGGTCCGAACAGCAGGGCAGGCTCGCCATTGATGATACGGGTATCCAGATGCGGTACCGACATCGGGGGCGCACCGATAGCGGCTTTACCATATACCTTGGCGTGGTGCTGGCTGACGATGGCCGGGTCTTTACACACCAGCCACTGGCCGGAAACCGGGAAGCCGCCATAACCGTTGGCTTCGTCGATACCGGATGCCTGCAGCAATGGCAGTGCGCCACCGCCGGCACCGAGGAAGACGAATTTGGCATTAATGGTCGAAGACTTACCGCTCTTGCGGTCATTCACGCGGACAAACCAGCTGCCGTCGTGGGAGTGGTCAAAATCATCCACTTCGTGGTTCAGCAGCAGGCTGAAGCTTTCTTTTTCCTGCAGGCGTTTTACCAGATTGCGGGTCAGCGAGCCGAAGTCGACATCGGCACCGTGCAGCACGCGGGTAGCCGCCACTTTTTCGGACGGGTCACGTCCTTCCATCACCAGTGGCATCCACTCACGCAGCACCGCCGGGTCTTCGCTGTATTCCATCTCTTTAAACAGATGGTGAGCGCTCATTTTGGCGTGACGCTGGCGCAGGAAGGCAACGTTATCTTCGCCCCAGACAAAGCTCATATGCGGTGTCGGGTTGATGAACTGGGTAGGTTCCGGCAGTACGCCGTTTTCCACCATGTGCGCCCACAGCTGCAGCGACACTTCGAAGTTGGCGTTGATCACCAGTGCGCGGTCAATGGCGACGTTGCCCTGGGCATCTTCGGCGGTGTAATTGAGTTCGCAGTAGCCTGCGTGACCGGTACCGGCGTTGTTCCAGCCGTCGGTACTTTCGTGAGCAACATGGTCCAGACGTTCGACCATAGTGATTTTGAGTGATGGGTCCAGCTTGGTAAGCAGGGTTCCCAGGGTAGCACTCATGACCCCGCCTCCGACGAGGAGCACATCGACTTTTTGTATAGTCATGGATTTCGCCTTTAAATCAGAAAATCAAAATCTGCGTGCATGCCAGACAACTGGCGTCCCCATGGACATTGGCTGATAGCCTTCTGGCCTGAATTCTGCCGGGGCTTGTGGCCGGGGCAGCGGGGAAGGATAAATCGACGCTTTATACACAGCGCCCTTACGGCTTACAACCGCTAATGAGACAGCTACTACTAATGTATATTGCAGTCGCCGGGAGGCGAACTTTCAACCACAACACGGGTTTTTTCCGTGACTTTCAGTCCCTTCAGGGGACTGGTAGCAGGCCGTCGTCATACACAAAAATCAGTTACCAATCCGGCCATAGCAGAGTCTGGCATTACCACCGGAGGAGCGGGGCAGTAAAACAACGGATGGTTAAGTAAGAAGTGGCTGTGCCGGGGCCGGCTTCCGCTGACTGGCTGAAACCGCTCTGTTGCCGCGCGCGGGCAAGGTGTTTCAGCAGGAATGTCAGTTTCCGGAAGACTTCGGTCTTACCACAAACACAGCGACGTTAAGGCCGCGAAAAATACCGGAAACGGCCTGTATGGTCAAACCATTGATCCTGCAACAGGTTGTTCTTTTGTGCCAGATCAAGCGGGCATTCACGCCGCAGCAACTACACTGATAAAACATTCATCAGTGCGGAGTCACTATGCTGCGGATAGCAATTAACGGGTTTGGCCGTATTGGCCGCAATGTTTTACGGGCGCTGTATCAGTCGGGTTTCCGCGAGCAGATACAGGTGGTGGCGATCAACGATCTGGGCGATGCCGAAACCTGTGCGCACTTGCTGGAGTTTGATTCAGTACATGGGCACTTTAACGCCGATATCCGTCTCGAAGACGGTCTGCTGGTACTGGGGGATGACGCCATCATGCTGTTGCGTGAAGCCGAGCCACTGAAGCTGCCCTGGGGCGAGCTGGATATCGACATCGTGCTGGAATGCTCAGGGCGTATGACCAGTGCGGTGAAATCCATGGCGCATCTGGATGCCGGTGCCGGCAAAGTACTGATTTCAGCGCCGGCAGAAGATGTCGATGCCACGGTGGTGTTCGGCGTTAACGATAACGTGCTGCAGGCCAGCGACCGTATTGTTTCCAACGCCTCCTGTACCACCAACTGTCTGGCACCGGTGGCGCGGGTACTGCACGAGCAGTTCGGCATTGAAGAAGGCAGCATGACCACCATCCATGCCTACACCAACGATCAGCACCTGCTCGATCTGGGGCATGATGATCTGTATCGCGCCCGTGCGGCGGCGTTGTCGATGATCCCGACCCGTACCGGTGCGGCCAAAGCCATTGGTCTGGTACTGCCGGGGCTGGATGGCAAAATCGCCGGTATGGCGGTGCGTGTGCCGACCGCTAATGTGTCGCTGGTGGATCTGGTGCTGCGCGTACACGACACGCCGTCGCGCGATGAAGTGAACGCGGTGATGCGTGCTGCCGCAGCGGCCAGCAGCGTACTGGATTATAACGACCGTGCGCTGGTGTCGGTCGACTTTAACGGCAATCCGGCGTCCTCCATCTTTGATGCCAACCATACCCATGCACAGGGCCATCTGCTGCATGTGATGGCCTGGTACGATAATGAATGGGGCTTTGCCCACCGTATGCTGGACACTGCGCTGGCGATGAGCCGCGCCTGAGTTATCCACTGCCGCGGTGGTTGCTGGTCGGTTCAGGCCGGTAGCCGCCGCTGGCGTAACTTGCCTGCCATATTCTTGACCCGCCGCAACCCCTACTTCCTGCAGAAACGGCACACTGAACAGCCAGATTTCAGGACGAAGCTATGACTCTTGCCCGCGACCGCAAAACCGCCGATCGGCTTGTTGATGACCCCACCTCTATGGCGGCCAGCCAGCTTGCTGTGGCCGAGATCCGCGCCCGGCTGCAGGCACCGGAAGAGGGCCTTAGCAGCAGCGAAGCCGCAACACGGTTACAGCAACAGGGCAGCAACAGCTTGCCGCAGGCGCGCGGACGTTCGTGGTGGCAGCGCTTATGGGCACAGATCAGTAACCTGCTGATTCTGGTGCTGCTGTCGGCGGTGGTAATTACCGCGCTGCTTGGCCATACCCTCGACAGTGTGGTGATTCTGGCGGTGGTGATTTCCCAGGCGCTGATCGGGCTGGTGCAGGAGGGCCGTGCAGAGCAGGCGCTGGCGGCTATCCGCCATATGCTGGCACCAGCGGCCAGTGTGATCCGCGATGGTCACAGCCAGCGCATTGCCGCCGCCGATCTGGTGCCCGGCGATACGGTGCTGCTTGAACCCGGCGACCGGGTACCGGCGGATATCCGTCTGGAACGTTGCCACAGCCTGAGTCTGGATGAGGCCATTCTGACCGGTGAATCGCTGGCGGTGGAAAAACAGCCAGAGGCTCTGGCCGCCGCCAGTGCGCTGGGGGATCAGACCAATATGGCCTTTTCCGGCACGCTGGTGGTGCGTGGTACCGGCCGCGGTGTGGTGGTGGCCACCGGCAGCCGTTCAGAAATCGGCCGCATTTCAGGCTTATTGCAGCAAACAACCGGCTTACAAACCCCGCTGCTGGCACAGATGGATCGCTTTGCGCGGCTGATGGCAACGCTGGTACTGGCCGGTGGCTTACTGATTCTGCTGCTTGGCCACTGGCTCAGCGGGCTGCCATTTGCCGATTTATTTATTGCCGTTGTCGGCTTAACGGTGGCGGCTATTCCGGAAGGGTTACCCGCCATTCTGTCGATTACCCTGGCCGTGGGGGTGCGGCGTATGGCCAAACGTCAGGCCGTGGTACGGCGCATGCCGGCGATTGAAACCATTGGTGCGGTGTCGGTGATCTGCTCGGATAAAACCGGCACCCTGACACGCAACGAAATGATGGTGGCGGCCCTGGCCTGTGGCGTTCATTACCGCCAGGTGCGCGGTGATGGCTACGCCCTCGATGGCGGACTGGATGAACCCTTACCGGAAGCGCTGCAGACACCGCTGATGCTGGCGGCGGCCCTGTGTAACGATGCCAGTCTGCAGGCCGCCGAAGGTACGGTAAAAATTCACGGCGACCCGATGGAGGCCGCGTTGCAGGTGCTGGTCCACCGGCTGGATGGTGACCCGGTGCGTCTGGCGCAGCACTGGCCACGGCGTGACGAAATTCCCTTTGATGCCGAATACCGCCTGATGGCGACGCTGAATCACAACCATCAGGGGCGGCATGTGCTGTGGGTAAAAGGCGCGCCGGAAGCACTGCTGCAGCGTTGCCGCCAGCAGCTGGATGACGCCGGTAACAGCGTGGCTCTGCAAACCGGATACTGGCTTGAGATGATTGAGCGGCTGGCCGCCGATGGCCAGCGGGTACTGGCCCTGGCCTGCAAAGAATACAGCGGCAGCGAGCTGGAAATGTCCGACCTGAATGAGCTGCAGCTGATCGGTCTGGTCGGTTTAATGGACCCGCCGCGCGCCGAAGCCATCGCCGCGGTGGCGGAATGCCATGCCGCCGGTATTGCGGTGAAAATGATCACCGGCGATCACGCGCTGACTGCCAGTGCCATTGCCGCCCGGCTGGGGCTGAGTAACAGCGCTGAGGTACTGACCGGCAAACAACTGGACGAGCTGGATGATCAGGCGCTGCAGGATTGCGTCGGGCGGGTGAATGTTTATGCCCGCACCAGCCCGGAACATAAGCTGCGGCTGGTGCAGGCGCTGCAGAGCAGTGCTGGCAGTGGCGCTGACAGTGGTAATCAGCGCGCTGATGGTCAGGGCGGCGCTGTGGTGGCGATGACCGGCGATGGCGTGAACGATGCGCCGGCACTTAAAGCCGCCGACGTGGGTATTGCCATGGGACACAAAGGCTCACAGGCGGCGCGTGAAGCCTCGGCAGTGGTGTTGCTGGACGACAATTTTGCCAGCCTGGTGGCCGCGGTTAAGGAAGGCCGCACGGTTTATCAGAACCTGAAAAAAGGCATTGCCTTTATGCTGCCGATTAACGGCGGTGAATCCATCAGTCTGGTGGTGGCGCTGTTGCTGGGGCATACCCTGCCGATTTCAGCGCTGCAGATTCTGTGGGTGAATATGATCAGCTCGGTGATTCTGGCTATGACCCTGGCGTTTGAGCCGGCCTTACCCGGCATGATGCAGCAGCCACCCCGTGCCCGCTTTGAGCCTCTGCTCAGCCGGCGTCTTGCCTGGCAGGTATTGAAGGTGTCGTTGCTGTTTCTGGCCGGTATTTTTGCCGCCTGGCACTGGGGGATGGCGCACTCTGGCAGCGAAGCTTTTGCCAGTACCGTGGCGGTAAATGCGCTGGTGGCGATGGAATTATTCTATCTGTTTGCGGTGCGTTACCCGCCGGGGCAGGCCATCAGCTTACAGGGTTTTAAAGGTACGCCGGTGATCTGGGCGGCCATTGCGGCGCTGATTGTGATGCAGTCTTTATTTAACTGGCTGCCGCTGTTTCAGCGTACCTTTAACAGCAGCGCGCCGGATGTCGCAGCGCTGCTGGTGGCTGCGGGCTGTGGCATCGTACTGTTGCTGATACTGCAGCTGGAAGGCTGGATCAGACGCGGCCGGGGTTGAACGGCTGCGGCTACCCGGTTTTATGTGGGTTTGTCAGTCCGGGCTTATGCCGATTGCTGGCTGGCACGTAACAGATGACAGGCATTCCGCATAAAACTCAGTGCGCCACGGGCGGTCATGCTGAAGGGATCAAAATCGGTGCTGTTGGTATATTTCAGCACCATGCTCTGGGTAATCTGACTGTCGGGCAGATAAGACATATGCCAGTGCTCCATGTCCCGTTCATCAATCTCGTCGAAAGCCAGGATCTGCACATCGCAATGGCGCCGGTCCTGCACAATTTCGTTATACAGGGAAGACACGATCTCCCGTTGCCCTTCGATGCACTGCAGAAAGTATTTGCGGTTAAAGTAAAGAATGCCGGTGATGTGATGCGCTTTGTTGTAGCGCTGGGCATTTTCCAGCAGACGTCCCAGCTCAAGATCATTCCAGAATTCGGTTTTACGGCTGGCGTAAATCAGACGGACAAGGTTCATGGCATGGCTCCGCAGAGTGATCTGATAACGATAGAACGGCTCAGTCGGCGTGCAAGCGTGCAGCAGTTCTGCAATCCGGGTTTTTATTCGTGCCATAATGCGCGCTTTCTGTAAGTCGTTGTTTTTCTATGACTAAGCGCAATTCTTATTTTTGTAGTTTTCCGTTGCCGTTTTTTGTGTACATCGGTGTGTTGCTTGCGCTGCTGGCAGGCTGTGACGATGGCTCCCGGTCTGGTGGCAGTACAGCTTCGCCGCCCGATAGCGGCAAACTTTCTGCACCACTGGCTCCGCGTTTTGGTATGTCGGCCCTGCCGCCGATTCCGCAGCTGCATGAGCGCGCACTGGTCGAAGGGCAGCTGGCACTGGCGGCAACAACGGTCGACTGGTCTGGTTTTCGGGTGCAGTGGCTGTTTGATGATGAATCTCTGGGTGAGGCCGTAAGCGTTGCTGCGGATGGTAAGTTCCGCTTACCGCGGCCATTACAGGATGCGCCGGCCGGACTCTGGGCTGAGGCCTGGTCGGGCGCTTATCGTTTACGCGGGCGTCCGGATGAGCTGGGGCATTTACAGCTCAGTGCTCTGAGCACTGCCCGTGCGGCACTCAGCAATGGCAGCCGGGCCGAACCGGCCAATCCGCAGCTGGAGCCGCTGCACAATATTCTGCATGCGGTCTTGCTGGAGGGTATCAGTGACGGTGCGGAAACAACGGCTGATCATGCCGCCACGCCGCTGCTGGCGCACTATAAGAGCAGCTGGCAACTGGCACAGGTGCTGGCGCGCAGCCCGGTACACCGTATCGCTTTTCAGCTGCGTCATCAGCAGGCGCTGGCCGACAGTTTTGCCTTGCTGCATCAGTTGCCGGATTTTGGCCATGGTGATTTATCCGAGCAGCAACGTATGGTGCGCCTCGACCGCTGGGGCACCCCGCTGCGCTGGCAGCACCGGCCGTATCAGGAGCAGGCCTGGGGCTGTGTTGATTACCTGCAATTAGGGCAGCGCTGGCTGGTCAGTGAAGAATCTTCCACCGCGCTGACGCTGAATGCGCTGCAGCAGCGTCTGCATGCATTATCACAGCAGCATTTCTGTGGCCAGGATCAGTGGCGTCTGCCAACGGTGAATGAATTACACAGCCTGATTAATCATGATAATGGCGGCTGGGCGTTTCCGCTCAGTCTGCCGTTTGCCGGCAGCAATATTTACTGGGTTCAGGATGAACAGGGGCAGGCCCAGATTTTTGATCTGCAGCGCAACAGAGTTATCTCTGATGCTCAGCAGGCGCACTGGCTGCCGCTGGTGGTAAGAGGTGAGGAATATTCCATACGCTCGCAAAACCGGCGCTCGGTCAGCAGTAACCGCTCGGATATGTTTATGGATTTCTCTGTGCTGCAGGCGTTGTATGGGGTTGCATTTCCCGGTGCAGATAATGATCGGCCGGTGTCTGACAAGGGTCAGCAGACGGATGATGTCTGGCTGCAGGAATCCTGTTCCGAGTGTCACCTTGAGGTGCAAACCGATCCGCAAACCGAACCGCAAACCGACCCTTAAAGCCGAAGCATAAATCCGGTTGAATCCGGTATTGGTACTATCAAAGCGCGCAGGTCAGATAAGCAGCTTCACCATAAACGCTGATTCTGGCCTGTAACTCAGCGTCCTGTGACAGCGGATGGCGGTTATGAAAACCATAACGCTGCCAGAACGGCACCGAATTCTGAATGGCAATCAGGCTGGTCTGGGTAAAACACCGCGCTCTGGCAGTATTAAAAAATGCCTCCAGCAGTGGTGAACTTAAACCCAGGCCGCGCGCGGAGGGATCAATGGCTAAATCATGCAGATACAAACAATCAGCCTCCGGTGGCACGATAAAATCATCGGCATCCAGCGCTGGTGGCTGTTCTGTGCGGATTGGCAGGGCAAATAAATAGGCCAGTAATTTTCCGTTTTCTTTTATCTCTGCATCACTATTGTTGCCCGCATCTTTAATAATGTCGTTTTTATCTTCAACAACAAAAGCACAGCCGGGTGCCTGCTGTAATTTATTAATAAAAGATTCGGCTCTCTCAGGCTCGATGCTGGTGTAGCACAGCGCCTGAATGCGCAGAATTTCCGGAATATCGGTTATGAGAGCGGGACGTAACGAAGACATAAAACAGCGCAGTGATTAAACAATCGGCCATGTTAGCGGATGGGATATTTTTTGCCAGCGTATAAAACAGGTGTCAGATAATACAGCGAAAAATACATCATCGTGGCTCCCACGCACTCACCTGGCTCCCACGCTGAGCATCACACCTGGCTTCTGGCTCCCACGCTCTGCGTGGTAGTCTTTACGGCATCGCATTCCCACGCGGAGCATGGGAACGAGTTCAGCATTATCACCTGGCTCCCACGCGGAGCATCACCTGGCTCCCACGCTCTGCGTGGTAGCCTTTACGGAATTGCATTCCCACGCGGAGCATGGGAACGAGTTACGCGGAGCATGGGAACGAGTTACGCGGGGTATGGAAACGAATTTAAAAAAAAGACCTCAGCGGCGGGCCGCTGAGGTCTGTTTCTGTATTGTGAAAAATACAGGTATCAGAGAGCTATTAATGCCACTTCAGCATCCCGGTTCAGAACCGTCCACCAGGTATTTTCGCCGGCATCGTAGCCTACCAGTGGTTGGTTGGCACATTCAGCAGGGCGGACCGGTGGCGTTTGCAGGTAGCTTTTCAGCCAACGGCCAGCGGTTACACAATTGCCGCTGGTCAGTGGTTGCCATTGGCTGGCTTTCAGGCTGGCAAGCTGAGCATTATCAGCGGTCAGATTTTCTGCACCTTTAAATTCAATCGCGTAAGCATCGGCAACGGCATCGCTGATATTCCAGCTGCGGGTTGCCGTCGCTGGCAGAACAACCGGTGCTTTAGCGGATGATGCATCGGTGGTCGAACCGGGCAGGCCAGTGTCGGTGCTGATATCTTTGGTTTCACCATAATCGCCCTGATAAACGCCGGTCTGGTTTTGCGTACCGCTGACAATCAGGATATCCGACAGGGTATCAGTGGTTGCCGGTGTCCAGCTCAGGGTGACATGCTCTTTCAGATCAATAGTCGTTTCCGGGATATCCAGCACATTATCAACGGTATTAGGAATAATCCGCTGTTCACTGTTCAGGTTAGGGGTCCAGCTTTCATGAACCTGATACATCCACTGATACGCCAGACGGGTAAGATCGGTCAGCGTTTCTGCGCGTGAAAAACCGGGCATATATTCCATATCCCGGCCACGGGTATCGGTACGGTTAAAGGTGTTATTCACACCACCGGCGAGGCGTGCGACAGAGCCATCTTCTGCCAGACAAATATCTGTGATGTAATCTGGCTGGAAAACCATGACCGAGCGGGTGCCATCAGGAATGCTGTTCGGATACACCACGGTTTCACAGCGGTTGCCGGTGCGGGTAAACTGATCATGCAATTGCCAGTCGGCGTTAAAGGCCTGATCGCTGTTATTGCTGGTGGCGGTATGTTCGGCAAAATATCCCTGATAATTAACCCGGTCGTTATCAAAATTCAGCAGCCCGGAATTTACGTCAAAGTGGGTTGAACCACCGCTTTTGGTCGCATTTTTCTGCGCAATAATCATCTGCACCAGTTCACGTTCGCCATAGCGGAATTCGTAGCCTTTATAGGATGCATTACCCGCCATGATCTGCGTGTAAGTGTTCATCCGGTAATTACCACCAGAAGGTGTTGAGCCGGACGGAAAGGTGGTTTGCGCTGTATCTTTGGCAATTAATGAGCGCTGATATTGATGCTCATGCCCTTGTACATAAATAACATCATGTTGTGAAAACAGCGCACGGATCTGATCGGCAACACCATATACCCAGTCATCGTCCTTGGTGCCTTCAACAATCTGTTCGCGGGTGAGGCCGTATTTTGCACCAATCAGACCATCGTGGCTGGCAACGACCACGTGATCAACTTGTCCGGCGGTTTTTTCTAATGTTTCTTCAATCCAGTCAATGGCAATCGGCAGGTTGTAATAGGCAAGGCCGATGATCAGAACATTTTCGCGCACGACATAATAATTAATCCATTCATAACCTGGCATATGAACGGCATCTTCAGGAATGTAATCCCGCATTGTTTTCACCCAGGCGTGGGTGTAGCTGTAGTTCATTTCGTGATTACCCATAACCGGTAAAAACTCCATGCCCTGATCACGATAGGTTTTGGCAACGGATGTCCATTCCTGCCATTCAACTGCCGATCCTTTATCAGTCAGGTCACCTAACGCAATAACCATATCAGCGCCTGCCGCTGACTGATGCTTTAACACTTCGCGCAGCGGATGCAGTGCCACATGCGCCTGGCCGGAAGCATCGCTGCCGCCCTGAGTATCGGGCAACAGGCCAATAGTAAAAGGTTGATAGTGTTTTTCATCGACCACGACGGCGGGGGTATCCGGTTTATTGGATGAGTCGTCATTACAGCCGGCCAGCAGGCTGCTGCCTATCAGTGCCAGCGGGATAAGTAAGTGGGGTGATTTCACAGGTGGACTCCTTCTTAATTGAAGGACGCATTGAGAGGCTTGTTTATTAATATGGCGTGACAGTTTTAATATAAAAAAAATCTCAGCGAAGTAATGTTTTCTTCAGGTTTCAAATGGTTTCAGAATGGCTTCGTTGATGACTTGCTATTATTTCTAAGAAGATAGTTTTTTTATTGAGCGGGCGGGTAGTATTTTAATCCGGTCATTAGCCGCCGGTTTTTTATCGGAAATCACCTGATTGTTAAGGGTTGATGATGATATTAATAAAAAAGATGCAAAATTCCGGAACAGTATTTTCCGCCGTTTTTTTGCAAAAAAGCGCCGCAATGCATATTACTGCAATATAACTTCAGGCGTATATTGGTGCATCCGTGCGCTGAGTGTGTTCGGCTTATGAATTATTTGCCTGCAACATACCTGTGAGCGCCTGTTTCAGTAAACGGGCCGCATAACCCGGGTTCGCTGCCGGGGCTGTGGTGGCCAGCTGGTAACTGCCCTCGATACTGGCGATCACAAAGGCGCTGATATCGGCCGTTTGTGACGGGCTGAGCGTCATGCCATTCTCTGCCGCCGCCTGCTGTAATAATTCGCTGAGCTGCTGGCTGTGCTGGCGGATAATCTGCTGATACAGCGCGCGCACTTCCTCAATACGCACAGCCTCTGCGCCAATAATGACCCAGGCGGTTACCGCCTCAGGGTTGCTGCCATCACCTAACGCCAGTGCGGCGTCGATATAGGCATCCAGCTGTTGTTGGGCATTCCCGGCGGCGTCTGCCAGCAGGGTAAAACGCTGCGCGGCCTGCTCGCTGATCTGATGAATCAGCGCAATCAGAATCTCCTGCTTGGTCTTGAAGTGGTAATGAATCAGCCCCGGCGATAAGCCCGCCGCTTTGGCAATGCTCTGAATGGAGGCCTTTTCGTAGCCCTTGTCGGCCATAGCCTGCATCAGGCCGTTGACGATTTCCTGGCGGCGGTGCCCGGTATTGGAAGGTCTGGCCATGGTGGGTCCCGGATAAGTATTTTGGTTATTCAACCAAAATACTTGACGACAGGGAAGTGGATAACCTATCTTTGACTTAAGTTGGTTGACCAACCAATTTATAGGGTGTGACTGGCAGAGAGAAAGCGCCAGAGAGAACACGCCAGAAAGAATGGTAAGGAGAACAGCGATGCAACAACTCAGCGAGCAATGGCAGCAACAGGCGCAGCAGTGGGGGGCCGGCAGTCAGGCCTGCCAGCAGGTGTTTAACCTGCTGCAGAGCAGCTACAGCGGCGCGCAGCGCTTCTACCACGGCATTGGCCATATCCGGCAGATGCTGGAGCTGGCGGAGCAACAGCGCGCGGCGATAGCAGACTGGCCGGCGTTCTTCTTTGCCATCTGGTTTCACGATCTGATTCAGCAGAACAAAGGCAATAACGAAGAGCTGAGTGCGGCTCTGGCGCGCGAATATCTGCAGCCGCTGGCGGTTCCTGAAGCGGTGATCGCCAAAGCCGAACAACTGATTCTGGCAACCCGCACTCATCAGTATCAGGCCGACGGTGATGTGCAACTGTTTATGGATATCGACCTGTCGATACTGGCCGCCGAACCTGCGGCTTACCGTGCTTATGCCAGCCAGTGCCGCAAAGAATACTTTCTGCCCGACTTTGTTTACCGCTTTGGCCGTCGCCGTTTTCTGCATGAGCTGTCAGGGCGCGAATGGATCTTCTCCAGCCCGTATTTCAGACAACACAGTGAGCAGGTTGCCCGCGCCAATATTCACTGGGAGCTGGAGGAGTGGTTATGAGCCTTTTTAAAAAAATCAGCGACGGCTGGCAGCGTGCGGTTAATGGTAACGTTGTGAGAGAGCCTGATGTGAAATTTACTGACCGCGGCATGCATATCACCCAGGGCAATGGCATCGAGCTGGATATTGCTTTCAGCGCCATAGACCAGATCGACATTATCACCACCGACCAGGGCCCGTGGCGGGAAGATGTCTGGTGGTGTTTTTACCTGAGCAATGAAGAGAAGCCGGTGTATTTACCGCAGGGCATTAAAGGGGAAGACCAGATACTGCTCGTGCTGGAAAAGCACTTTGCCGGAATCGATTTTCAGACGTTTATTATGGCTATGGGCTCGGCAGAAAATGCGGTGTTTAATCTGTGGCGACGGGCGGAAGGCTGAGCATCTGGCTCCCACGCAGAGCGTGGGAACGATAAAAGAGTCCATGCCTGTTATCAGACTGGAAATCAATGGAGTTTAGAGTGTGTGTCCGCTAGCGCTTGATTGCACAACGCTTGTAACTCGACAAGCACATTGCTCGCTCAGTTTAAGTTATGCATCTCCTGAAAGGCGCTTCCATATCTTCTGATAATCCTCACCAGAGAGTGATGAGTTCTCTGGCTTCAAACGGGTCCAATCATCCGGTTTCAAAGATTTCAAATATTCACTGGCTTTTCGAGGCGACAGAATATTTTCCGCACCGGCTTCAGTTCGAGCCTTAAAGTCTTCACCGGCACGTTCAGCAATGCTTCGTGGAACGCTGTTCATGCGCATCAACACACCTTCTTCGGTTTTCACACCATGGTAAAGCATAGCTGGGAGGTTATTTAATCTACGCTTTTCTTCGTCTGTCATGGCTTCAAAATCAAGCCCTGAAGTTGGCATTTTACTTAATGCCGACAACCCCCAAGCGCCATTGTTAGCCAAGTCTCTATACACCGCTCTACAAGCTTTAGAGATTTGATCTGTAAGGCTATCACCTTCAAAGTAAGTCTTCGCTATAGACTCAATGGAGCTGCCTGTTACCCAAGCCTGGGTAATATCAGCAAGTTTACGATGACTATTGCCCTGACCTTTACTGATCTCTCGCAGGCTCTCTTGTAACTGCGGAACCTTAAGCATAATCCCCATTAAGCTTGGCAACACAGACTTTGATTTATCACCAAATAGGCTCGAAGGCTCCCAATCCGAAAGCGTTAATTTATTTTCAAGGTTATTCAAATCCAATAAAGTTGAACGAACACCCTCAGGAGAGAAACCGGTAACATCAGCAAGCGAAGCATTTTCTGGATGCTCAGCTAACGTTCTAACATATCCTTTGGTGGCTTCAAGAAGCGCGTCGGCTTTTTCTTGCGAAGCCTGATCAGCCTTAGCGCGAAGAGAACCAAAGCCATAGGTATTTCGCAATAATTGTTCTGCTTCACCAATTACAGCGTCCAAATTACGTTTTTCATTCCACAAATGAGCGATATAGCTTCTGAAGTCAGCCCATTGTTCTTGCTGCATAACCAAAGATAAGTTTGCTAATTCCCCCGCAGCTTGAAGATCATCTAGCATTCCTTCCAAGCGGGAAACTAACGATGCGGTTGCATCACTAACATATTTTCGGATCTCATTCGGTTCTTTGCCCGCAGCAATACCGATAACGCCGACGCTATCATGGCCGATACGCCCAGCACGACCCGCGAGGTTCCAAAATGCCCGATGCGACATTTCATTGCCGTAAGGTAATTTTCTCGTCGCAAGAAAAACAGATGAAACAGGGAAGTTAAGCCCTTGTGCAATGGTTGTCGTTGCACACATCACCCGAATATGGCCGGCTTCTGTAAGCCACTCGATTAATGAAAGCGCCTCAGCAGGTAAACCAGCATGATGCACAACGACACCTTTTGACAGCATATCAATTAGCTCGAAGTCCTCGCTAATCTCAGCAGCAAGAAAACGCTGAACCAGTTTAATGTCTTCATGCACCTGGACCAAAGGTTCAAGCTCTTCTGCAACTTTACGAGCAATACTCCAGGCATCTGGAATCGTCTGCGCCACCGCAATACTGGTACCACGCTTAGAGAACACCTTAGCCATAGCAACAGCCTGTGTTGCAAGCCCTTTAGCGCTAGAGTAAGTCAGTTTTTGCAGAGGTCGGTTACCATCTACATTGTGGATTCCTTTAAGATGAATCGTACGTTGAGTGGTCGTCAACGTTTCAAAACTTAAATTCCAATCACCACGTTTTTCACCTTTGTGGATATCGAATAAGCCAACAATTCTCTCGTTCGGTTGCCACGCTGAAGTACCTAAGCTGATGCTTCGGCCGCGATCAGCAGCTAGCCATTGAGCTAAATCGTTAGCATTCGGAACAAATGGCATCAATAGTAAAAAGTTTGCCCGAGGTGATTCTTGCTTAATCGTTGCAAGCAGAAGTTCAATCCGCAATCCACGCGATTCATCTTCAATATTGTGAGCTTCATCCATCACAACCAAGGCCAATGGACGAGCGACTTTTTTGTTCCTCATCACCAACTGAAGTTTCTCAGGTGTAGCAACCAAAACCTGAAAAGCACGTGCTTCACCCAAAAGAGCTTCTTCAAAAGCATCTACTTCAATCGCGCCAGTTAACGGCTCAACTTGAATGCCTAATGGGCCAAAATCTTCACGTAATCGACGGGTAATTTGAGCAACCAAAGCACGAGTTGGCGCAACATAGGCCACCCAACCATCATCCCGATCAAATTGGTTAAGTGCTTGCAACATACGGAATTGCGCCAGCGCTGTTTTACCGCCTGATGTAGGCAAATCAACAATTACCGCTCTGCTGGCTTGGTCGAGTAAACCTTGCTCTTGAAGCGCAGCTCGTTGCGGCGGTAATAGCTCAAAGAAGCTCTTGTGCTTTGTTACATGGGAAACAAAGCGAGTCACACGGGAGTTAACCGTATGAGCCACCCACCATAACGAGCCTGCGACCATTTTTCGGCTTGCGACATGTAGCCAGCGTAAGATCATTTCGAGTTGCGGGTCTTTCGAGGCTTGAGCCGCTTTTTGCGCCGCTTCAAAATGCTGATCTAATTGCGCATCTATCGCTACCGGTTCGCCTTGCAGCATGTACACAGCTAAACGCTCAGTTGCTTTTGCCCAGTGATAAAGCGCTACTAATCGCATGGCTATGCTTTGCGCCTCTGCACCTTGGCTTTGTTCTAGTAACGCTTTTTCGTAGTTTGCTTGATCGTTTCGTAAGCCAAGCACAATCTCTGAAATCTGATCTAAGTCGTCCCAGCGGTTTTTACGTAGCAGCCGTAACCAACAATCAAAAATTCGGTATAGCAAACGCTTATCCCAAGTGACACCTGCCACACTGGGTACTGCTACTGTACTGTGTTGCTCTTGAAACCATCGACGCAAGTCAGTCCAGCGATCTGCGCAGTAGGCTAAACCCGACACATGCAAAACATGAAACAAGCGCGCCTCATTGTCACTAGGTACGGGTAATACACGATAAAGCCCGAACGCCCGAAACGCGCCAGCTTGTGCAAGCTCACGAATATTTTTATTGTCTTGATTGGCTACGGGGTGCAACAAAGCGCCAATGCCTTCGATCGCGGCCAACTCATACGCCGTCGCTACTTGCTCTAACAAGTCGCTGTCAAATTCAGTTGCCGCATGTTCAAGTAGATTACTCAGCGCCACATCAACCAAGCGCCGCTCAGCCATTTCCATAGCAGCAACACGCCGTTCGTCGTGAATGGACTGAACAGCCCAATGCTGATCTACCTGCAGTAAGTGCTCTTGTGAAAGCGTCATGACGCCTCCTGCATAGCCGCTTGAGCACGAGCAGACAGCGTACCAATCATGTTAAGGGGAAGGTATAAAGCGTACATTTCAATATCAGTTTGCACTGGACAATCGGCCGCCAGTGCTTTTGCTCGGCCAGCAATATCAGAAGCGCTTGGGGCAATATCGCGCACCAAAATACCATAAACAGCAACGTCCGTTGTATTCGAGCTAAAATAGCGTTTGGCAGCGCTTTTAAACATCGGCTCCCAAGGTGCTTGCACCGCATGAAGACCTAAATAACGTAAGAGAGCATCTTTTACTTGGCGATTATCTCGTAGCCCAGACAATTGGTTACCCAAGCTGGTCATAACGCTTGGCGGTGTTTTGTTCTCTTCAGACGTTTTTACTTCACCAAACGCAAAACGGTAAGGATACTCAGCATCGTTTACAGGCTGAAACCCGGTCAAATCGCACCCTGCTGGGCTTGCGTTCGGATTTTTAAGATCACGTCCTGTTGGCCACGGAAACACACAATTGCCTTTGTCCACCACAAAGGCTTCGGCAATAGCTTCGCCCACTCGCCAGTTATCTGGCACAGTTTCATCTGTCAGTGCTTGGCGTAAACCTTCTTGCTCAAATTCAGTGCTCACGACACTGCCAAGTAACTCCTGGAGCTCATCATTGCCTGCGGTATCTTGCAAAATATCCTTTACGGGGCCAGCTAACATCTCGCTCACTTGCTCGTCTTGATAAGACAAACCATGAGCAATTACAGGCTGGGTGCCAGCATCATAAGCAAGCGTCGGTGTAGGCATAGGCATCAAACCAATTCTCCATAAAAGGCTTTGTCCATAATCGAAGGCATCAGAACTTCCAGTTCGGTCTCATTTCCGATTGAACTTATGGCATAACTACGAATTTGATTACACCGAAGGTTATAGCGGCTAGAGGAGCGTGATGCATTCTTTAACCTTTTCATCGCTATAGTCCAGTTTTTTTGTACTAACAAAGAATATGGAGCAACGCGAGTGACATTACTTACACTTGGTACGTCTTTAGTAAGCACTTGCTTAAGCCGCTGCGTTCCCACGCCGAAGCGTGGGAACGAGAAAACTACGAAAACATTCAGTCCTCGTAATTCTCAATCGCCGGGCAAGAACAAATCAGGTTGCGGTCGCCGTACACATCATCAATACGGCCAACGGTTGGCCAGAATTTATGGGCACCGAGTTCTTTAACCGGGTAAGCGGCCAGTTCGCGGCTGTATGGACGATCCCATTCGCCGGCAATTACCGGTGCGGTGTGCGGGGCGTTTTTCAGCGGGTTGTTTTCCGCATCCAGTTCGCCGCGCAGTACCGCGTCGATTTCGCCTTTGATGCTGATCATGGCGTCAGCAAAGCGGTCGATTTCGGCTTTGGATTCCGATTCGGTCGGCTCGATCATAAAGGTGCCTGCAACCGGGAACGACATGGTCGGCGCGTGGAAACCGTAGTCCATTAAGCGCTTGGCGATATCTACTTCGGTAATGCCGCTTTCGGCTTTCAGCGGACGCAGGTCAACAATACATTCGTGCGCCACACGGCCGTTCTGGCCGGAGTACAGAATCGGGTAGTGAGCCGATAAGCGCTTGGCCAGGTAGTTGGCTTTCAGCAGTGCGTTTTGGGTCGCACGACGCAGACCTTTGCCGCCCATCAGGGTGATGTACATCCAGCTGATGGTGAGAATGCTGGCGGAGCCGTAAGGCGCAGCCGATACCGCGCCATTGCCTTTGGCTTCGTTCTCCAGCGGGCGTACCGCGTGGTTGGCCACGAATGGCGCCAGATGTTTGGCAACACCGATAGGGCCCATGCCCGGGCCGCCGCCGCCGTGTGGAATGGCGAAGGTTTTGTGCAGGTTCATGTGCGATACGTCGGCACCGATAAAGGCCGGCTGGGTAATGCCCACCTGTGCGTTCAGGTTGGCGCCGTCCATATACACCTGGCCGCCGAGGCTGTGTACCAGATCGCAGATTTCACGCACGCCCTGCTCGTAAATACCGTGGGTCGACGGGTAGGTCAGCATCAGGCACGACAGCTGGTCGCCGATTTCTTCGGCTTTTTTCTTCAGGTCGTCAAAGTCGACGTTACCTTCGTCATCGCAGTTGGTGACCACAACGCGCATCGAGGCCATTTGCGCCGACGCCGGGTTAGTACCGTGGGCAGAGCGCGGAATCAAACAGACGTTACGGTGACCTTCGCCACGGCTCTCGTGGTATTTCTTGATCGCCAGCAGACCGGCGTATTCGCCCTGCGCACCGGAGTTCGGTTGCATACAGATGGCGTCAAAACCGGTAACGGCTTTGAGGTAGTCGTCCAGCTCGGCAATCATCTGCTCGTAGCCAACAGTCTGTGACTTAGGCGCGAACGGGTGAATATTGGAGAACTCAGGCCAGGTAACCGGAATCATTTCGGTGGTGGCGTTCAGTTTCATGGTGCAGGAACCCAGCGTGATCATGCTGTGGTTCATGGCCAGGTCTTTCGACTCCAGACGCTTCATATAACGCAGCATTTCATGCTCGGTATGGTAGCGGTTGAAGGTCGGGTGGGTCAGGAATTCGGTGTTACGTGCCTGACCGGCGTCGATGCTGTTGGAACCGCTGGCAACAATCTGCGCATCCAGTGCGTATACATCCAGACCGTGACCTTCGCCGAGAATAATATCGAACAGTTCCTGTACATCGGCTGCAGAAGTTTTCTCGTGCAGGCTGACACCCAGAGTGTTTGCGGCCATACCCAGAGCGGCGTCGTCGCGCAGGTTCACTTCACGCGCTTCGGCACGGGCCAGTAGTGCGGCTTTGTCGCTGGCGTTAAAGGTCAGGGTGTCGAACCAGTGGTTGTTGACCAGCTCAATGCCTTTAGCCTGCAGGCCTGCTGCCAGAATATCGGTTAAGCGGTGAATTCGGCCGGCAATGGTCTTCAGACCTTGTGGGCCGTGGTAGACGGCGTAGAAGGAACTCAGGTTGGCCAGCAGCACCTGCGCAGTACAGATGTTGGAGTTGGCCTTCTCACGGCGGATATGCTGTTCACGGGTCTGCAGTGCCATACGCAGCGCAGGCTTGCCCTGAGCGTCAATGGATACACCGATAATACGGCCGGGAATATTACGCTTGTACGCATCGCGGGTGGCAAAGAACGCCGCGTGCGGGCCACCAAAGCCCATCGGCACGCCGAAGTGCTGGGCGTTACCCAGCACGATGTCGGCACCCATTTCGCCCGGTGCTTTCAGCATCACCAGCGCCATCAGGTCGGTGGCCACGGCGGCCAGTGCGTCTTTGGCGTGCAGGGCGGTAATCACATCGGTGAAGTCACGCACATCACCGTTTTTACCCGGATACTGGAACAGGGCACCGAATACATCGGCGTCGGCAGCGGCATCCGCCGGGCCAACCAGTACGTCCCAGCCAAAGGCTTCGGCGCGGGTTTTGACCACGTCGATGGTCTGCGGCAGGCAGTTTTCATCGATATAGAAGGTGTTGGATTTGTTTTTCTTTACCGAGCGCTTGGCCATGGCCATGGCTTCGGCAGCGGCGGTGCCTTCGTCCAGCAGGGAGGCGTTGGCCAGTTCCATACCGGTAAAGTCGATCACCATTTGCTGGAAGTTGAGCAGGGCTTCGAGACGGCCCTGGGCAATTTCCGGCTGGTAAGGGGTGTAGGCGGTGTACCAGCCCGGATTTTCCAGCACATTGCGCAGAATCACCGGCGGAATAATGGTGTCGTGGTAACCCAGACCGATGTAGCTTTTAAAGATCTTATTTTGGGCGGCCAGCGCTTTTAAATAATTCAGCGCATCGTATTCCGTTTTGCCGTCGGCAATATCAAGGAAAGGCGCACGCAGAATATCAGCGGGGACGATTTCGGCGCTCAGGGCTTCCAGCGAGTCGGCACCAACGGCAGCCAGCAGAGCGGCTTCTTCGTTGCTGTCCGGGCCTGCGCCATTGGAGGCAATATGACGGCCGATAAAATTATCGCGTTGTTCCAGATCTTTAAGAGACAGTGTGGTCATGGGAGAACTCAAAAAAGTTAAAACGGATGCGCTTGGTGAGAACCTGCCGCTGGCGGTGTTAACGGCAGTCCGCCTGCGGCCGGGCCGCAGGTGGACAGAAGCGTCTTATTCGCAGGCGGCTGCGTAGGCTTCGGCGTCGAGCAGGTTGTTCAGGTCGTCGGCGTTAGCCAGTTCCATTTTGAAGAACCAGGCATTGCCGTACGGATCTTCGTTGGCCATTTCCGGTGCATCAACCAGCGCGTCGTTCACGGCGATGATTTTACCGGCCAGTGGCGCGTAGATGTCGGACGCGGCTTTTACCGATTCAACCACGGCGATGTCCTGCTCGGCTTCCACTTCGGCGCCGACTTCCGGCAGTTCAACGAATACCACATCACCCAGCTGAGCCTGGGCAAAATCGGTAATACCGATGGTTACGGTGCCGTCGGCTTCGAGACGGATCCACTCATGGGAAGTCACGTATTTCAGTTCGGCTGGGATATTGCTCATGTTGATCTCCACTCAAAAATAAAAAGCGTAAAACGAATTCGTTAAGGAATCAGAACTGCTGCTTGCCGTTACGGACGAAAGGCAGCTTAACCACGCGTGCGGGCACTAATTTACCACGCATTTCCACCAGACACTTGTCTGCGGTGCCAACCGGTACACGCGCCATGGCAATAGAATACTCCAGGCTTGGGGAGAAGGTGCCGGAGGTGATTTCACCCTCACCAACGCCTTCAACCACAACCTTCTGGTGCGAACGCATTACACCGCGCTCTTCCAGTACCAGGCCAACCTGCTTCAGCGCCTGCTGTGGGTTGGCTGCGCGCTCAGCTTTTTCGGCTTCCAGTGCGGCACGGCCGATAAAATCACGCTCTGCTGGTTCCCAGGCAATGGTCCAGCCCATGCCGGCCTGCAGTGGCGAAATGCTTTCGTCCATATCGTTGCCGTACAGATTCATACCGGCTTCCAGACGCAGGGTGTCACGTGCGCCCAGACCGGCCGGAGCAACACCGGCATCCAGCAGCTGCTGCCAGAATGCCGCTACTTCGGCTTCCGGCACCATAATTTCCAGACCGTCTTCACCGGTGTAACCGGTGCGCGCGTAGAACCATTCGCCTTTGCCTTTACCCTGAAAAATCATCAGGCTGTCGATCAGTTCGGCGGCTTCCGGTTTAACCTGTTTTACCAGCTCAATGGCTTTCGGCCCCTGGATGGCGACCATCGCCAGCTCAGGACGTTCGGTGAGGCTGACTTCAAAGCCTTTGCTCTGACGTGACATCCACTCCAGATCCTTTTCGCGGGTGGAGCAGTTCACCACGGTGCGGTACCAGCCATCCATTTTGTAGACGATTAAGTCGTCGATCACGCCGCCTTCGTTATTCAGCATGCCGGAGTACAGGGCTTTGCCGCTTTCTTTCAGCTTGGCGACATCGTTGGCCAGCAGTTTCTGCAGATAGGCGGTGGCATCCGGGCCGCGCACATCAACGATGGTCATATGCGATACGTCGAACATACCGGCCTGCTCGCGCACAGCTTTGTGTTCCTGAATCTGCGAGCCGTAATGGATGGGCATATCCCAGCCGCCAAAGTCGACGATTTTGCCGTTGGCTTCGAGGTGCTTGGCGTACAGAGCGGTTTGCTTGGCCATGTTATGTCCTGCTGTAGTCAGTCGTGATGTGATCGTTTGCTGTCTTTATTCTGTTCCGCCAGTGTTGTCGCGGCGGGTGCTTTGTCTGCCCTGAGGGCGGACGAATGCTTTGTTTCAGATCGTAAAAAAGGGCGGCAGTATAGCGCCTAAAACGGACTTAGGCACCCTCCAATCTGTAAATAGCTGGACTATGGTTCCATTTTGTGAATATTGGCCTGTTTCAGCCTGCGGGCCGCATGGACGCTGGGGTGGTGCTGTTGCCTTAAATGGTGGAAATCTGACTGTTCAGTCAGAAAAAGGTATGGTTTGAGGCTGAGTACTGATGGCCCGCAGAGTCAGCTGTAAGTGCGTGCGCAGCATGTCGTCAAAGCCCAGCGGTTGTTCTTTGCGGGCGAATACGCCGTCGATGGTCAGCAGGGCAAAGCCGTGAATCGACGACCAGCAGTTATTGGCCAGAATCATCGGTTCTGTGGGCAGGAATTCGCCGCGCTGCGCCCCTTCCGCCATCAGCTGCAATAACACATTAAAGGCGCTGTGTGCTGAGGTGCGTAATTGCGGATATTGTTCACGGTTGGTGATGCTGCTGCCGAAAATAAGACGGTACTTTTCCGGATTGGCGATGGCGTAACGCAGGTAAGCTTCGCCGGCGCGCAGCAGGTTGTCGGCACAGCTGAGTGAAGGCTCAATGCAGGCACTGGTGACGACGCTGAGTTCATCGAAGGTCTGGCGTGCCAGTTCAACCAGCAGGCCGTTCTTGTCGTCAAAGTGGCGGTAGGGAGCGGTCTGGGATACGCCGACTACCCGTGCCAGGGCGCGCAGACTGAGATTTTCGGCGCCCTGTTCACGGATGCTGTCGACCGCTGCGTTCAGCAAAGCCTCACGCAGATTACCGTGGTGGTAGCTGGTGGTAGCGTTGTTCTGGTTTGAGGCGACGCTGGTCATCGGCAGATCCATAAAAGATTCCCGCTATTCAAACCAGTTACGCCTTAAGCGTCAACTTCACTCAGCTGTTTATTCACCTGTGGCACGCTATTGGCGGAGCTGTCTTTCTGCACCTGATACATCTGGCTGGGAGACGAGCCGCACCATTTTTTAAACGCTTTGGAAAAGTTGGCAACACTGGAATAACCCAGCTCAGCGGACAGTTGGGTAACGTTATAAACCCGTCGTTGCAGCCAGTCGCGGGCCTGAATCAGGCGCAGCTCGGACAGCAGTTTCTGGTAGTGTGTGCCGCAGTCCTGCAGGCGCCGTTTGCAGGTCCGTTCGCTCAGTCCCAGCGCCCGTGACAATTGCTCCAGTGATGGCGGTTCCGGCAGTTCAGAGCGCAGCAGATTGGCCGCTTTACTGGTGATCAGCAGACTTGGGTGCGGAGGCTGTTCGCGTTCTAACTGCGGCTGCTGACGTGGATCGGCAGCACTGTGCAGCAGACGACAAGGCAGCTGTATCGCCAGATAAGGTGCATCACCATAAATGCTCAGCGGCGCATAGGCAGCATAGCGCTGTGGCTGCTCAATACTTTGTGGCAGATGCAGCTGAATTTCGTGCTGCGCGGTGGAGATAAATGGCAAACAGGTGGCGTGCAGCCAGGCAACCAGCACATCCAGCGCCTGCGCCGGAGGCTGACCGCCCAGCGCGGTATGTACGCGCCAGTGCAGCTCAATATGGCAGGTTTCGCCATCGTTATGCTGTTGCAGGGTAAACAGCTGGGTCAGCAGGTTATCTTCACGCAGCTGCATACAAGCCTGCGCCAGAGTGTCAAACGGCGCTTTCTGGTGCAGCGCCAGTGCCAGACCGTAATCGAGTGCCAGATTTTCCTGCGGCAGCTGTTCCTGTGCCCAGTCGAGCAGTCTGAGGATCTGGCTGACCGCAATGCGGCTGCGGCTGTTGAACAATGCATCGGCCGGCAAATCCATTGGCGGCAGTTGCTGATTTTTAATGCCTTTGCTGGCCAACAGGCGCAGCAAAATATGCAGTGAGTTAGCAGTACAGTTTAAAGGGCCCATGGTGTGTCTTTTTTTTATGTGGTGAGAGTGCAGAACTGTACGGCAAAACGAGCGTTTAACAATGTGTTATCTGGCAGACATACACCCAGAATTGGCCTGTAATCACCCATTTATTATCCGATCAGGACAATGGCTCTGTGTTGACGATGCTCACATTGTCGTCATAGTATGTTTTCACTGTAAACATGTCGGTGATGTGCATCCCCCGACGTGTCTTTCGTGATCAATGGGTCTGCATAATTACAAACAGGAGCGCCCTATGTTTTTTTTGCGTTTATCCGGCGGCTTTGCTGGCCGTTCTCTCTTTGCCTGTCTCACGTTAATACTGGCAGCTCCGTTGCTGGCACAACCGGCCTTACCGGTCGAAACCGTCAGTGTGCAATGGCAGGAATATGCCCGGCCGCTGCGTATCAGTGGTGTGCTGGAAAATAAGTCTGAACAGAATCTGGCGTTTAAAATCAACGGCCTGGTACGCCGCGTAGCCGTGGATGAAGGGCAGTGGGTAAAAGCCGGGCAGGTACTGGCGGCCCTTGATCTGGAAGAAATCGACGCGCAGGTGGCCAAGGCCGAATCGGTGCTGGCTAATGCCGAGCGTAATCTGGCGCGTTTTCAGTCATTACAGGGGCTGGATGCGTTGTCGGTCGAACAGTTACAGAGCGCCGAAACCCAGGTGGATGTCGCCCGCTCCGATCTGACCGTTGCGCGTTTTAATCAGCGCCATGCGGTTATCCGTGCACCGGCGGATGGCCGGGTGCTGAAGCGTTCGGTAGAAGCCAATGAAATGGTCAGCAATGGCAAACCGGTGTTTCTGTTTGCCGCCCGCACCAGTGGCTGGGTGCTGCGTGCCGGCGTGACCGACAAAGACATCGTACGTTTACGTCTGCAGGACCACGCCGAAGTAACCTTTGATGCTTATCCGGGGGCAGTATTTCAGGCAGAGCTGAGCGAGCTGGCCGGGCGTGCCGACGCCAGTCAGACCTTTGAGATTGAGTTGCGCGTTACCGCTAAACCTGAGCAGCCCTTGCTGGCCGGTTTTGTTGGCCATGCGGTGATTATGCCGGCACAGACCCGCCCGGCAGTGTTGCTGCCGGTCGGCGCCATGGTCCGAACCTATAACAAGCATTCCGCAGGTCAGAGCGCCAGTCAGGGAGCACAGGCCGAAGTGGAAGTGTTTGTGGTGCAGAACAACGACGGTGACTATCAGGCGCAGCTGCGTCGTTTGCCATTGCTGGCGCTGGATCATGATCAGCTGGTGATTACCGGCGGCCTGCAGGATGGCGAAGACGTGGTGGTGGCCGGTGCGCCCTATCTGAGTGATGGCCGGGCGGTGATGCCGGTGAACAATGTGGTGGTGGAATCCGCCACGATCGCACCAGACGTTGCCGAATAAAGGAGCGGGTTATGCAATTACCTCAACTCGCTATCCGCAATCACCAGTTCACCTGGGTGATGTTTTTATTGCTGGTGCTGCTTGGCGTGGTGTCATTTTTTACCATGCCGCGCTCAGAAGACCCGCAATTCGATTTTTCTGCCGCCGTAATCAAAGTGGTGAATCCGGGCACGACGCCGCTGGATATGGAAAAGCTGGTGGTTGATCCGCTGGAAGCGGCGCTGAACGAACTGGATGATCTGCGCGAAATTAAAACCAGTCTGGAAGATGGTCTGGCGGTTATCCGCGTGGAATTTTTATACGGTACCGACCCGGACGATAAATACGATGATGTGGTTGGCGCTGTATCACAGGTACGCGATCAGCTGCCGGCCAGCATTGTCGATCTGGATATCGACAAAATATCCCCCGCGGATGTCAGTATTCTGCAATTAGCGCTGGTATCAGAGCAGGCGGATTATCCGGAATTAAAAAAGCACGCCGAAACTCTGGAACAAAAACTGGAGCGGGTCAGCGGTGTTAAGCGGGTGGATATTGCCGCACTGCCAACACTGGAAGTGCAGATTCAGGTCGACCAGCGCAAGGTAAATGGCCTGGGCATCAGTCTGGATGAAATTCAGGCGGCGGTTGCCAGTGCCGCACAGAATTTACCCGGCGGTCACGCCAATGCCGGTGAGCGGCGTTTTACCGTGCGTACCAGTGGCGATTATGAATCGCTGGATGCTATCGGCGATACCGCCGTGCGCGGTCAGGGCCAGCGTCTGATTTATCTGCGTGA
Organism: Thalassolituus hydrocarboniclasticus; assembly: GCF_025345565.1. Taxonomy (NCBI): domain Bacteria; kingdom Pseudomonadati; phylum Pseudomonadota; class Gammaproteobacteria; order Oceanospirillales; family Oceanospirillaceae; genus Thalassolituus; species Thalassolituus hydrocarboniclasticus. Next base: position 1,017,368 of record NZ_CP054475.1, read on the forward strand.
TATTGCGCAGATTTCGTTAACCGAAAGTCTGCCCAGTTACCGTGCGCGTTTAAATGGCGAAAAAGCGGTATTTATTTCTGTGGTGCAGCGTAAAGGCAGCCAGATTTTTCAGGTACGCGAGGGCATTCAGAAGGTGCTGGATGCCTACACTGATAAGCGTCTGCCACAGCATATTGCGTTAAAAAGCGTCATGGATCAGTCGCTCAGTGTCGAGCGTCAGATCGACGGTTTTTTTGATAATTTAAATCAGGGCCTGATTCTGGTCGCTGTATTGTCACTGATCGTGCTGGGCCTGCGTCCGGCGCTGGTTGTGGTCGCGGCGATTCCATTATCGATTTTTATTGCCATTGGCTGGGTCGATTTAGCCGGCTTTGGTCTGCAGCAGATGTCCATCGTCGGTCTGGTGATTGCGCTGGGTTTGCTGGTGGATAACGCCATTGTGGTGGTGGAAAACGTTGCCCGTCATTTACGCGATGGCGACAGTCCGACCGAAGCCGCGGTTAAGGGCAGTTCACAGGTCGCCTGGGCGGTGGCTTCGGGTACGCTGACCACCGTGCTGTCTTTTTTACCCATGTTATTAATGCAGAATGGCTCCGGCACTTTTATGCGCGCTATGCCGGTTACCGTGGTATTAACCCTGTTTGCATCGTTATTAATTGCCCTGACTTTAACGCCGTTGCTGGCGAGTAAATTAGGTAAAGCTGCAAAAACTACCACCCGTAGCCAGAAAAAACTGGAAGCAATCGCCGATGGTTTTTATCTGCGCTGGCTGAACCGCGCGCTGGCCAAACCTAAGCGGGTGCTGGGCATTTCGCTGGCGTTATTAATCGGTTCGTTGTCGCTGTTTCCGTTAATCGGTGTCAGCCTGTTTCCGAAAGCCGAAAAACCAATGATTCTGGTGAATATTGATATGCCGGAAGGCAGCGGCTTTGAACAGACCGAAGCCATGGCGCAACGGGTTGAAGCGCTGGTACGTAAGCAGCCTTTAGTGGTGGATATTGCGCAGAACGTTGGCCGCGGTAATCCGCGGATTTATTACAACATTATGCCGTCACGGCAGACGGTGAATTTTGCGCAATTATTTGTCACCTTAAGTGCCCATGAACTGGCACAGGTCGAACCTTTGGTTTCCGCCTTACGTGATGAGTTGAGCCGGATTGCCGGTGCACAGATTACGGTTAAGGAATTTATGCAGGGACCTCCGGTCGAGGCGCCGGTTGAAATCCGCATTATGGGTGAAGAACTGAAACAGATTCAGCGGGTATCGCTGGATGTCGCCAGCATTATGGAACAGACCCCGGGCGTCGTTGGTGTGGATAATCCGGTCGGCAAATATAAGGTGGATCTGCATGTGCAGATTAATCGCGATAAAGCCGCCATGCTGGGTATTCCGCTCAGCACCATTGACCGTACCATCCGTACCGCACTGGTGGGTTTACCTATGGGTGTGTACCGCGATGATGACGGTGAAGAATACAATTTAGTGCTGCGTTTATCGGAATATCCGCGTCCGGAACTGGCGACCTTTGACGATATTCAGATCACCACCGCGCAGGGAAAACTAGTGCCGCTTTTGCAGGTTGCCAGTCTGGAACTGGAAACCAGCATTGCCCGCTTCCAGCATTTTGATACCGAGCGTATGGCACGGGTAACCTCGGATGTGTTACCGGGTTTTACCACCGAAGCCGTGACCAACGCCGTGGTTGAACAACTGCAGCAATATGCCTGGCCGGAAGGTGTGCATTTTACCATCGGCGGTGAGCAGGCCAACCGTAAAGAAGCTTTTGGCGGTATGGCGCGGGCATTAATTCTGGCGGTGTTCGGGATTTTTGCCGTGCTGGTGCTGCAGTTCCGTTCTTTTGTGCAGCCATTAATTGTTTTTGCCGCCATTCCCTTTGCCTTAATCGGTGCTTTACTGGCGTTGTTTATTACCGGCTATACCTTCAGTTTTACCGCCTTTATCGGCCTGACCTCGCTGGTGGGGATTGTGGTGAATAACTCCATTATTCTGGTGGATTACGCTAACCAGATGCGACGCGAAGGCATGGAGCAACTGGCAGCCATTGCTGCTGCTGCGCGAACCCGTTTTGTGCCCATTGTATTAACCACGCTGACCACCATTGGCGGTTTATTGCCGCTGACCTTATCCGGCTCCAGCATGTGGTCACCGATGGGCTGGGCCATTATCGGTGGCTTGCTGGTTTCGACCCTGCTGACCCTGATAGTAGTGCCGGTGCTGTACCGTTTTCTGGGCAAAATGCCGGAGGAGCCTGAGGCTTAATTTCCGGGAATTGATGTCGCTGAGTAAGGCGGAAACCATTGATTGTGGTTTCCGCCTTTTTTATGTCGCTGATCCGGGCTTTTAATTTGCCCGCTTTGCCTCCATATTCAGCCCATCGGTAATTTATGTCCGCAAGGGCGGAATTAAAGGCGGACATTATGATGCTTGGCTGGATTTTCTTTTTTGCCTGCGTAGCGCTGGCGTATCTTTTCTGGAACCGGCAACAGCAGGCGCGGCTTCTGGCATTGCAGTCGGTGCGCCGTCACTGTCAGCAGGAAGATGTGCAGCTGCTGGATGATACTCTGGTGCTGGAGCGGATACGCATCCGCCGCATTCCATCTTTGCAGCTGGTAAAAGGAGAGGGCCGCAGCCAGTCCGGCGGCTGGCGGTTGGTAAGGACTTACCGTTTTGAATTTTCTTCTACCGGCGATGAACGTTATCAGGGCCTGCTGACGTTGATTGGCCGGCGGGTGGCAAAGCTGGAATTACAGGCGCATCGTATTCACTGAGTAGTTGTTAGTGCTGCGCGAAATTTTTGACAGATTGGGAGGGTAATCATGGTGATTCATCAGGCAGAACAGCAGCGTTTTGTGATTGAGCAGGACGGCCACGAATGTGTGCTGGATTACGTGGTTGAAGGCAAGCAGATTGATTTTACCCACACCTATGTGCCTTTCCGTCTGCGCGGTAAAGGTCTGGCTGAAGAGCTGGTAAAAGAAGGGCTGGCCTGGGCAAAGGGTCAGGATTATGACATTCAGGCCAGCTGCTGGTATGTGCGTAAGTTTCTCTGATGGCCGTTCTGGCCAGCAGATATTTTCAGGCTTTTTTAACGGCGAATAAATTTAAAGGCGGATAAACTCTGCCAGCCAGCGGCCAACGGTATCGGCATCGGTAGGTTGGGCGAGGGTATTCATTCCTTCGCGGAACAGCTCCGGGCCGATACAGTTTTCCCGCCGCGGCAATAATTTCTGGGTGTAATCCACCGTAAATTCCGGATGTCCCTGAAAGGTCAGCACCCGCTGGTCGATATAAAACGCCGCATTTTCGCAGAATTCACTGCTGGCCAGACGCCGTGCTTCCGGTGGCAGGGTCAGCACCTGATCGCGGTGGCTGTAAATCAGGCGTAAATGCGACAGGTCATCGTTGAGCCAGCTCGGACGCTGTTCAATGCGGGTGGTATGCACGCCGATGCCCCAGCCTTTATCGCTGCGCGCAGCATAACCGCCGAGGGTATGCGCCAGCAGCTGGTGACCAAAACAGATTCCAATCATTTTGCTGTGCTGGGCGTAGGCCTGCCTGATCCAGTCCTGCAGTGGTGCAATCCACGGCAGGTCGTCATAGACACCGGCTTTGGAGCCGGTAATCAGGTAAGCGTCGCATTCTTTAATATCCTGCGGTAATTCCCCTTGTTGTACCTGATAAAAACGGTATTCGAGAGGAATGCCCAGACGGGAAAAAAACTGCGTGAACATATTGCCGTACGAACGGTATTCGTCCAGCAAATCGGGGTAAAGGGTATCGGTTTCCAGCAGGCCCAGCGTTTTCATAGCGAGTGTCGTCAGTGCAGAGTGTCGGAAGCAGGGTTGACCAGTACAGTCGCTGACTGGCCGCGTAACGGCTTGAGAATATCTTCCAGACCGTTGATTTTAATTTCCAGTGCTAATGCCAGCAGCATGCCCAGCTGGCCGGCCGGCATACCCTTGTTATTCAGCCACAACAGGTATTCTTCGGGAATATCGATCAGCACCCGCCCCTGATATTTGCCAAAGGGCATGGTCATGGTTACCAGGCGGAGCAGGTCGGATTTGTCGAACACGGAATACCTCTGAATGCTGTTAAAAGGGGCCATTCCCATCAGTTTGTGGTGTGACCATCGACATGATGAGCGGTGGTCGCGCAGCCTGCAAGTGCTGCAAAACGCTTGGACACTTTGTCAGGCATTTTTCTGGTCTACACTAAAGTCTCAGTTATCACTTAGGCCAGATGCACCGGGCATGGAAGAAAAACACACACGATTTGAGGACCTGCGGCTGATGCCGGGCCAGCCGCTGCAGCTGGACTTTGAAGGCTATACCAGCGAACGGGACCGGTCAGTTCTTATCGGCTATCGCGCCGGACAAAGCATCATCGTTACCACGCCGCTTGTTAATGGTTCGCCCATGGTTCTGAAGCTTGGGGCGTCGCTGGCGGTGCGTCTGTTTGCCACGCAAATGAATTGCGCCTGTGCCTTCCGTACGGAAATTATTCATATTTCCCGTGCCCCTTATCCGCATCTGCATCTGGCCATGCCGGGATCTATGGTGCTGGGTGAGGTGCGCAGCTCGGTACGCGCCAAGGTATCGCTGATTGCATCCGTGCATTACGGCGAGAATTTTTCGCAGAAATGTTCAGCCATGATTAAAGACCTGAGTCTCGGCGGGGCGCGGCTGGAGGCCAAAATGCTGCCGGTTGAGGTTGGTGAAACGATTCAGCTGACCGCGCAGGTGGCGGTCAGTGGCATTGAACGCATTATTAAACTCGACGCCATTGTCCGTGCGATTACGAAAGAAACCGGCGGCGTCGGGGTTGGGCTGCAGTTTCAGACTATGAGTGATTCGGACCGCATTACACTGCACGCTTACGTGCTTTCCAATATTCACCGGCAATAGCCGTTTTCCAGTTCTGGAGTTGTTGCATGACTGGTATGACATCCCCTGCTGACGGGCAGGATCACTGGAGTCAGGTCTGGCAGGATCTGCTGAAAGGCCGCGCGTTGACCCCATCGTTGCCTGTCTCGCCTCTGGGTTTGCAATTGCAGTCCCTGCTGGAAAACAGTTTGCAGCGCTTTATGTTCAGCCGTGCCGATACCCTGCTGCATGATCTGCAGGCCTGCCTGCAACCGCTGGCCACGGCGCTGCAGGCTGAGCAGGTTGTTTTGCTGTTGTGTCCGCAAGGGGCTCATGCACAGCCGCTGTGCATTCTCAGCGCTCAGGATGACAGCAGCACGCAGCGCCTGCAGCGTCTGGCGCTGCAGCGTGATGACTGGTGTGGTCTGCTTGAGCGTCAGCAGCCGCGGTTATTATCGGCGGCTGTTGCCCGTGGCCCGGACGAGCAGCTGGTGCTGCAGGCCATGGCCTGCGATCAGGTACTGTTGCTGCCGGTTGGTGATCATCATGCTGTGTCCGGTTGTATGTTGCTGGGCCTGAGCGATGACATTGCCGTTCCTGATGAGCACGAACGTTCGCTGCTGTCGGGATTTACCCGTCTGTGTTTTCTGATTGCCGACCGCCTTGCCCTGATGACCCACCTGGAACAACGTGAACGCTCACTGTTGCAGACCGAGCGTCTGGCCAGAATTGGCAGCTGGTATGACGATGTACTGAATAACCGCATCACTTTTACGCCGCAGGCCGGCGAGATATTTGAACTCAGTCCTGAGGTTAGTCAGGTAAGCCTTGAAACCTACATTGCCTATCTGCATCCGGATGATAAAGAGCGGGTCATTACGACGTTGCAGCACAGTCTGCAGAGGTTGCAGCCCTCGGATATGACTTACCGCATCTGTACGCCCTCCGGGCGGGTCAAAATGATCCATGGTCTGGGCGAAATTATTGTTAACGCCGAAGGCAAAGCTGTGGCGCGGGTAGGCACGGTGCAGGATATTACTGAGGCTCATGCCCGTGAGCAGCGGCTGCAGCAGGCCGCGCGGGTGTTTGAATCCACTATGGAAGGCGTAGTAATTACCGACCCGGCGGGTCTGATTGAAGCGATCAATCCGGCCTTTACCACCATTACCGGTTATGCCGAAGATGAGGTGCGCGGACGTTCGGTGGCGATGTTCAGTCCGGAGCGGCGTCAGCGTAATGTGCTGCAGGATATCCGCAGCGAAGTACAGAGCCGTGGCTTCTGGCGTGGTGAAATATGGAACCGGCGCAAGAATGGCGAAGTCTTTCCACAGTCGCTGACGGTGACCACGGTGCGTGATGAGCAGCAGAATATCAGCCATTATGTGGCGGTATTTGCCGATATCACCCGGCAGAAAGAATCGGAGCAGCAGCTGGATTATCTGGCTCATCACGATTCCCTGACGGGCCTGCCGAACCGCAGTTCGCTGCTGATTAAACTGCAGCGCGCGCTGGAGCTGGCAAGCCAGAAGCGGCGTAAAGTCGCCGTGATCACCATCGATCTGGATCACTTCAAACACATCAATGACAGCCTTGGCCATCCGGCCGGTGACCGTCTGCTGCAGGAGTGTGCCCGCCGTCTGCGTGAACGCCTGCGCGACAGCGATACCGTGGTACGCCAGGGCGGTGATGAGTTTGTAGTGGTGCTGGAAAATATCGTCAGTGACGATCAGGTCAGACGCGTGGCGGAGATTATTCAGCAGTTGTTCGGCAGTGCTTTTGATGTGGGTATCGGCCGCGAACTGTTTATTGGTGCCAGCCTGGGGATCACGTTGTTTCCGGATCATGGCCGTGATGTTACCCAGCTGATCAGTAATGCCGATGTGGCGATGTATCAGGCCAAGAGTAAGGGCCGTAACCATTATCAGTTTTATACCAATGACCTGACTCAGGCGGCGACGGACCGGCTGGAGCTGGGGAATGAGCTGCGTCATGCGTTACAGCGTGATGACGAGCTGCAGCTGCATTATCAGCCACAGGTCTGTATTCGCAGCGGCCGGGTGACCGGTGTTGAAGCCTTAATCCGCTGGCAGCATGAGCAGGAAGGCATGATTCAGCCGGGACGCTTTTTACCGGTGGCAGAAGACAATGGTCTGATGCCGGAGCTGGACAGCTGGGTGCTGAATAAAGCCTGCCGGCAGCTTGCTGTCTGGCAGCAACAGGGGATCGCTCCGCTGATTCTGGCGGTCAATATTACCCAGCCGACCTTTGTTGCCGGTGGGCTGGTGGAGCGTCTGAAAGCCTTGCTGGATATCTATCAGCTTGATCCCAGCTGGCTGGAACTGGAAATCACCGAAGGGGCTTTGCTGGAGCCGACCGCGCAGGTGCTGTCGACCATTGCCGGGCTGAAAGCACTGGGCGTGATGCTGGCGGTGGATGATTTCGGCACCGGCTATTCGTCGCTTGCCTATCTGCACCGTTACCGGGTCGATAAACTGAAAATTGACCGCAGTTTTATTAACAGTGTTGAGCGTGAAGAAGAAGGGCGGGTGATCACCAGTACCATTATTAATATGGCACGCGGGCTGGGTTTGCAGATTCTGGCAGAAGGGGTGGAAACGGCGCCGCAGCTGGAATTTCTGCGTGCGAATGGTTGCGAAACCTATCAGGGATTTTACTTCAGCCGGCCATTGCCGCTGACGGAATTGGCGTTGTTGTTAAAGTAATAATGTGAGCGCGGAACCGGTCTGCCGTGCAGGCCGGTTCCGTGGCAACGCTTATTCGTAGGTGCAGAAATAGGCGGTCTGAGTCGCCATTTTCACCTGGAATTTAACGTTGGCCGGCACTTCGAAAGATTCGCCCTGAGCGAAGGTCTGCCATTCGCTGGCGCCTGGCAGCAGTACGTCCATGCTGCCGGAAACCACAGTCATCACTTCTTTCTGGCTGGTGCCAAATTCGTATTCACCGGCTTCCATAGCGCCAACGGTAGCTGGCAGAGTCGCGGTTTGCAGGGCAATAGACTTTACCTTGCCATCAAAATATTCGTTTACTTTCAGCACAGTTAAGCACTCCTCGTGAATTGGAGTGGCGATTATACGCATCCGCTGCCGGGCGGCAATCGGCGCCTGCGCTGGGCCAGGCGAAGGCGGACCTGTTATTGGTCGCCGGCCGGCCGTGTTAAAGGAAAGCGGATCACAAAACGGGTGCCCTGACCGGGGGCGCTGCTGACTTCGAGCGAGCCATGCAGCTGGTGGCTGACCAGATCCTGAATGATGTAAGCACCAATACCGCTGCCACCCTGATTGCGCTTGGTGGTAAAGAACGGATCGAACAGATGGCTCAGGGTATGTTCATCCATCCCTTTGCCGTTGTCGCTGAAGGTGATTTCTACCAGCTGATCGCGCTGCTGCGCTTCTATATGGATCTGGCCACGCTCTGAGCTGCTGTCATCAAAAGCGTGGGTCAGGGAGTTCATCATCAGATTGGTGAATATCTGTGCCACGGCACCCGGGTAGCCGCTGATAAAAATACGCTGCGGGCATTCCACCCGTACATCAATCGGCCGGTATTTATAATTCGGCCGCAGAGATACGACGATGCTCTGCAGATAGTCTCCCAGCTCAAACTCACGGCGCTGCTCACTCGACTGATCGACGGCTACCTGCTTGAAACGGGCAATCAGATCGGCGGCGCGGCGCAGGTTATCGGCAGTAATCTGAACCCCTTCCTCTGCAAACTGAATAAAATCATCGAATTCGGCTTTGTGCAGCTGGTTACTGCGGAATAACTGAGCCACCTCCTGCAGCTGATCCTCCAGCGCACTGACTGCGGTAACACTGATGCCCAGCGGGGTATTGATTTCGTGTGCCAGGCCGGCAACCACTTCGCCCAGCGCGGCGTGTTTTTCCAGGTTCACCAGCTGTTGCTGTGTCAGCTTCAGCTTGCGCAGCGATTCGTTGGCTTCGGCGTTTTTCTGTTCCAGTTCACGCGTACGTTCTTCCACTTTGGATTCGAGGGTGGCGTTCAGTTCTTCCGCCCGCTGTTGCTCGGCCTGCAGTTTACTGTTGCTGTCGGACAGGCGGCGGGTGAACTGATCAACCTGACCGACCAAGGTGTTAAAGGCGTTAACGATCGGGGTGAACTCATTTTCGGCATCGTACTGCAGCGGCCGGAATGATGGCTGACTGGCTTCGCGGTTGTAGGCCACGGTGCTTTGCAGGCGCTGCAGAATCTGCTCGAACGGACGGAACAGCACCTCCAGAACCAGCGCCATAATCGACACAAATAACACGGCGATGCCGATATTAATGGTCATGCCATCGGCCAGCCGCTCCTGTACCGCCAGCGCCAGATCAGCGTGGGGAATGCGTACCCCCATTACCAGCCCGGTCTGACTGCGCGCGGCAAACAGGTATTCGCCATTCTGTTCCTGCAGCTCGGTAGCATCGTTGGCTTTCAGGGCCAGCAGTTGCTGATTACTGACGACGGTGTGCAGTGCGCTGTCATGCTGCGGGCCAACCAGATACTGAGCGCTGCTCTGGTGTAAAAGGAACGGGCGGGTGCCGGGCGTCAGATGCAGTTCACGAATCTGCTGACGCAGTTCCTCCATCGCCCAGTCGACGGTGGCGATACCAATCAGCTTTTGCTGGTTGTCGTACATCAGTGCATCAACGGTCATGATCAGCGCTTCGGTGCCGGCGCTGTCAAAGTAGGGCGGGCTCCAGAACAGGTCGGCGTTACGTTGTTGATCGCGTGGCCAGTCGGCCGGAATCGCCAGCCTGTACCAGGGCTGGCTGGGGTAATCGTAGCGCTCGTCACTCAGATCCCAGGTGGCCATCACATCCTGACCGTTGTGGTAGGCGTAAGGACCAAAATAACGGGCATCCGGATCGATAGTGTAAGGCTCAAACCAGATGCCGCCACCGAGTGCCTGATTGAATGACTGAAAGGTTCGCACCAGTAATTTCTGCAGGGCAGTACGCACCTCCGCCGGATTGGAGCGGTGATGTTGCTGATGATGATGTTCACCGCTGCGTGCCAGTCCGAGTGCCGTACGTTCCATCTGTGCTGCGGTGGCATCGAGATGATGAACGCTGGCGGTGACAGCCGTCATAATCTGCTGGCGGTTAAATTCCAGAACAGAATTGCTGGCACGGCTGTTGTAGTGCAGCAGCAGGGCGGTAAAGCCCGCGATCTGCAGAATGATGACGCACAGAAGAATACGGTTTTTGATATTCATGTTTTACATCTTGATATCAAGCTTTAGCCAGACTAGCAGTAACAGTGAGGCTTGCGTAGCGTCAATTCTGACATTACTCACAATAGTATGCGCGCCGCTGGTTTCTGCCAGCGATTAATCTCTGCAGAGAGATGGTTGGCACGTATCGCACCATTCAACCCGACCTCCGGCCTCCGACCGAGCCCCGCTGCTTGTTACAACCAGACAATTGTTACATCTGTATAAAATAATTAAGGCGATCAACCGGCCTTTCCTATATAGTACGCCCCCCTTAAGAAAACCGACGAGTCGGGCCTAGCCGTGTGAGCAGTAGAGTGCGAACCAGAACGGCCAAGCCCTTCCTCTACTACACAGGTACAATATGACCGATTCTACTCCTACAGGCTTTGCGAGCCTGGGCTTACCTTTTTCTATTCTTCGTACTCTGGAAGAGCTGGGCTACGAAGCTCCGTCTCCGATTCAGGCCGAAAGTATTCCCCCACTGCTGGAAGGCAAAGACGTTCTGGGTATGGCCCAGACCGGTACCGGTAAAACCGCTGCCTTCGCACTGCCGCTGCTGAGCCGCACCCAGGCTGATTTTAATTCGCCACAGGTTCTGTGTCTGGCGCCAACCCGTGAGCTGGCACAACAGGTGGCTGAAGCCATCAAAACCTACAGCAAATACATTCCGGGTATTGGTGTTACTGCTATTTATGGTGGTTCCGATTACGGCAGCCAGCTGCGTGAACTGAAGCGTGGTCCGCAGTGGGTTGTAGGTACTCCGGGCCGTGTGATGGATCACCTGCGTCGCGGCACCCTGAACCTGGCTGATATTAAAGCCGTGGTTCTGGACGAAGCCGACGAAATGCTGCGCATGGGCTTTATCGACGACGTGAACTGGATTCTGGAACACACGCCGCGTACCCGCCAGGTGGCTCTGTTCTCCGCGACTATGCCGCGTGAAATTCAGCGCGTTGCTGAAACTCACCTGAAAGATCCGGTTGAAGTAAAAATTCAGACCAAAACCACCACCAACGATAAAATTCGTCAGCGTTACTGGTTTGTTGCCGGTGCTCATAAAAATGATGCCCTGCTGCGTATTGCCGAAACCGAAGAATTTGACGCCATGATGGTGTTCGTCCGCACCAAACAGGCAACGGAAGAAGTCGCTGATTTTATGCAGGCCAACGGCTTTAAATGTTCACCATTAAACGGTGACATTCCACAGGCGCTGCGTGAAAAAGCGGTAGAAAAACTGAAAGCCGGTCAGCTCGATATTATTGTAGCGACCGACGTTGCTGCCCGTGGTCTGGACGTTGAACGTATCAGCCACGTAATCAACTACGATATTCCGCAGGATACCGAATCCTACGTTCACCGTATTGGCCGTACCGGTCGTGCGGGCCGTAATGGTGAAGCCATTGTGTTTGTTCGTGGCCGTGAAAAACGCATGCTGCGTGACATCGAAAAAGCGACCCGTCAGAGCATTGAAGAAATGCCACTGCCGACCGCCAAAATGGTTAACGAAAAACGCCGTGAACGCTTCCAGGCACAGATTCTGGACGCCATTCACCCAGAGCGTAATAACCAGTACCGCGAAATGATTGAGACCATTCTCAGTCAGAACCCGGTCGATGCACTGGACGTTGCTGCCGCACTGGCCGCTCTGCTGCAGGGTGAAAAATCACTGTTTATTAATGAGCAGACTGATGCCCGTATGGCCGATGCCCGTGAGCGTGAACTGCGTAACGAAAGCCGCAGTGAGCGTCCGTCCCGTGACCGTGATTCCCGTGGTGATTCACGCGAGCGTGGCCCGCGCAGCAAGGCACTGCCGGAAGAGCGTCCGAAGCCATTAAAAGGTCATCCGGAAGTGGAAATGACCCGTTATATGGTTGGCATTGGTTATGACGACGGCCTGAAGCCGGGTAACCTGGTTGGCGCGGTTGCTAACGAAGCGGACCTCGACAGTGATTACATCGGCCATATCGAAATTTTTGATAATTTCGCCGTAATCGATTTACCGGAAGGTATGCCGGCCCCGACCATGGGCAAACTGCGTAAAGCACGTGTTTGTGGTCGTCCGCTGGAAATTAAAGTCTACAAAGAGTCTGAAGTACCGCAGGGTGGCGCTGGTGCTCCACGCCGTGCTCCGCGTCGTACCGAAGGCCAGAAAGACGGTTTCGCCAAGAAACCACACCGTGGCAAGCCACGCGATAACGGTGCTCCGGCACCGGGTACCCGTGCTCCACGTAAGCGTCGCGAAGCTTAATATTAATTAAGACTGCGCAACGTTAATAAAAAAACCGGCCACTGGCCGGTTTTTTTATGTCTGCTGCACAGAATTCCTGTTAATAAAAACGCGACGGCAATAACCGCCATTATGCTGCAGCGGCTATAAGGGTTCTCTGCTTACCAGGCTTCGAGTTCGGCAATCATAAATTCCAGCACATCGTGCACGCGCTTTTTCCCGGCATTCTGACGTAACAGCACCATGGCATGTACCTGACTGGCGAGAAAACGTGAGGCGGTCAGCGGATCACGCGGACGGTTTAATTCGTTATTGGCCAGCGCCTGCTGCAGGGCTTTCTTCAGGCTTTCTTCCTGCCGGCGCAGGCCGTTTTTAATCAGGTTCAGACTTTCTTCGTGTAATTGCCCCGCACTCAGGCTGGCATTCAGCAGCATACAGCCGGCACTGGCCTGATCGTTCTGTAATTGCCGTTGCAGCAGTCGGAAGTAAGCAATGATGGCGGCTTTTCCCTGATTTTCCTGCAATGGCCGCAGCATGCGGTTAAAAATATTATCGGTATAGAGCACCAGCGCCTGATGGAAAAAATCCTGTTTATTGCCAAAAGTCTGATACAGGCTGTAGCGGTTAACCCCGAGTTGTTGCACCAGATTTTCCATTGATAACTGGCGGAATCCTTCGCGCCAGAACAACAGCATGGCCTGATGCAGTACCTGAGCGGGATCGAATGACTTGGTTCTGGCCATTAAATTACCTGTATGTTCTGAAGATTGCCGGCAGGATCAGGCAGCTAAGCGAATTCTTTCTTGACTGATCATTCTGATATTGGCTAGTGTAATCCAGAATGATCATTCTGAAAAACAAGGAATCCGTATGAAACTGTACAGCGCCAATATGGCACCCAATCCACGTCGCAGCCGTATGGCATTGGCAGAAAAAGGCATTACCGCTGTTGAGGTGATTGATATTGATCTGGCTGGCGGTGAGAACCTGAAGCCGGAATTCCGCGAGCGCAACAGCCTGGCGAAGGTGCCGGTGCTGGAACTTGATGATGGCACCTGCATTGCAGAAACCGCAGCCATATACCGCTATCTGGAAGAAATTCAGCCGGAACCGAACCTGATGGGACGTGATGCCAAAGAGAAAGCGCTGATTGAGATGTGGGATCGCCGCCTCGACAATGCCTTACTAATGCCGATTGGTCATTGCTTCCAGCATACGACCGGCTTTTTTAAAGACCGTATGACACCGGTTGCCGCCTGGGGCGAAGAAGCCGGTAAACTGGCCGCTGCGTTTTTACCTATTCTGGAGCAGCAACTGCAAAAGCATGAATTTGTGGCGGGTGATCACTTCTCTGTGGCGGATATTACCGCTCTTTGTACACTGGAGTTCGGCAAGGTGATTCAGCTGCGTATTACAGACGAGTATCCGGCTATTCAGCGCTGGCATGCGCAAATGAAGGCGCGTCCGTCCTATACTGCATAACACCCTGTGCCTGCCGTACGCGCTGTGCGGCAGGTGATGATTAAACATGGAGGATGTTATGAATTCTGATCTGAATATCTGCCTGCTGGTGGCCAGCCATCGTGCCAATTCACAAAGTCGCCGTATTGCCGATTATATGAATCAGCACTTTCTGGCCGGTAAAGCGAGTCTGATCGATCTGTATCAGAGTAAGTTACCACTCTGGGATGGTGAACCACTGGCTACCGGCAGCACAGAAGAGCAGAGCGTCGCCGAGGTAAAAGCCCGTGCCGCAGCCGCCGATGCCTTTGTGTTTATTGTGCCGGAATGGCACGGCATGGCTCCGGCCGGACTGAAAAATTTTCTGCTCTGGTGTGGGATGAAAGAACTGGCGCATAAACCGGTATTGCTGGTTGGTGTATCCGCTTCGGCCGGCGGTGCCTTTGTGATTGCCGAGTTACGCCACAGCGGCTACAAAAACTCGCGCCTGTTATATCTGCCTGAGCATTTGCTGCTGCGTGATGCGAATGACCTCTGGGTGGGGCAGGAAGGGCGTATGAGTGATGTTTATCTGGAAAAGCGTACCCGCTATGCACTCGACCAGTTAATAACCTACACCGAAGCCCTGAAACCGGTTCGCGACAGATTGTGTGCAGGGCTGGCGGATTTTTCTAACGGTATGTCGTAACCAATAACGGCCAGCTGCCCGGTGACCACGTGCGGATCTGCAGCACACGGGCTGCAGCGCACGGACTAAAGAGCCCGGATATACTGCTCTAAATTGTCCAGCAGCTTGCCCTGCTCTTCCGGGCGCCACTGCAGGCGGATATGCCACTCCTGTTCGCCGTCGAACGATACGAAAAATGACATACCGTCGTCGTACGGCAGAAAGGAATAACCCAGAAATACCCAGCCTTCCCCAACGGCATGCAGATGCTGATCGTAATCGGCAAACGCCTGAATAACCTCATAACGCTTACCGGCGCGCAGAAAATTATGATTATCACCGCAGTTCGCTGCTTTATGGCCGGTCCAGGTACCGGCAGGTTTCGGGCCGAAAGTCATAGGTAAGAAGGCTCGTGTTGAGATAGTGCAACAGACTTATCTGCTTCGCTCTGATTGCCTATTTTATCGTCGCGTTTTTTACCATTTTCATGCCAGGTCTTAATCGCTGACGTTGCCATCTGCGAAAAATTCTTTGAGACATGACGGCCCTGATACATTGACGAGGCATTTTCAGCAAGCGGAACAGAGCCATGAATATCGTCCGCCAGTTTATGCAGATACTCACGTCCAGCCATTTGATACCGGATCTGTTCCAGGTCATTCAGTCTGATCATATAGCTATAACCAAATGCACCCATGCTGCAGTTCACATCGAAATAGAGGTTGCCTTCGTGCTCCAACAGAAACCACGCCTGTTTTTCAGAATCGATGACGTTCATTGTTGTGAGATCCTGCGGTAAAAGACGGAATAGTCTGTCTGCGGTATTTCCGACTGAATACATCAGTTAAATGCCGCAATGATTGCACCGATCAGAGCCAATTCCGCCACGCTGTGCGCTGAGTTGATGAACGTCAGTTTTACGGATGTGCGGGCAAAGCCATTGTAGTAACCCAGTGATGTGGCCGTAAATACAATGGCAACCGCTGCACCAAAAAACGCCCCGCTCAGAACGCCGGATATATTCAGAGCTGATAGCAGCAACGCGATCAGCAGGGCTTTGCTTAATCCTGACACCAGAGAGATGGCAAAAGCTCCGCCAAGACCTTCGGTGTTGTCCGCTTCTTCTCTGCTCAGCCCTAAAGCGTTTGCCCAGGCTTTACCGAAAACGGCCCAGTGATACCAGACAAAACCCAGTATATAGCTGGCGATTGCGGCAATTGCGACCGCGATATAATTCAGGTTTTGTAGTGCGTCGATAAGGTTCATATGGGTTCTCGGGGGGTTAACGCCCTGTTAAGCTGTGAGCAACGCTATGCTAAAACTCCCCATGTCACACTAAACGCAATGCATAGTGAGAATTTCAAGCGTTGCGAATCACTCTCAAAAATATTGTTGGCTCAATTGGCAAATATCTTACTCTGGTCTACACCTGTACTAAAAGGCATTTTAAACTTTATCCATTTGCCAAGAATTTTCGTAGCGCCATCGTATGCACATGAGTCATCGCGTACAAACTCTTGATCCGATGTTACATATAGTTCATCTTGATAAAGTGATATATAACAAAGAGTGACAGGTAATTTATTAATGACAAAAGAAACGGCCTCATATGATTCTGATTTTTTATCCTTAAGGTAAAAGGTCGCAATTTCAAGCTTACTTCCAGCTTTAATGATCAACCTTCCAGGGAATTCCGTTGTTAACAGTTCAAACTCTTCAGGGTTTAAATTATTTATCTTTACAAACTCTGAAACCATAGGTCTAACTGAAACTGCTTTCTTTCCTGCGACTTCGAAATTAGTAACTATTGCGGGACCATTTCCAGCATTTTCGAAATAAAGAGTAATCTTACCATCTTCGAATACATCGACACCGGTTTGCACTAAGGGGAGAGAGCTTATTCTATTGTGATAATTTGTCGAATAGGCTTGAAGCAAAGTAAGAAAGAAAGCACAAGCTGCGATCACAATGCTGATAATGTTTAATCTATTTTCTTTATTCATTGGTTTCATTATAACTATGAAAATGAAGCTAGCAGTTTATTTATAGGCATGCCATTAACATACCTAAGCCCTTATTCAGATTCTCAGTCTGGCCCACTGTCCGGGCAGTAAAAATCATCGTTATTTTCTTTCTTGTCAGGATGTAAACGCGCATGCGCGCTTTTATCCTGAACCGTTCTTTACATTTTGCGCGTTATCACTTTTCGCAGAATCCTAAGTGATTGATTTTCTTGCCTTCTTTCTGGACCGAAGGAGTCAGTCCGCGCATGCGCGTTTTGCTAATGGTGCGTAAACGCGAATCAAATTTCGTAAACAGTAAAATATACTGGTTGTTCGTACATTATTTTGCTTTGGTGATTTTCAGTGCTTTCCGGCAGTAAAAATCGTTCAGGTGATGCTTGTAGTTCAGTCACGCTGCCGCCCATCCTTATAAACGCCGGGCAGGAATCGCGTGGTTTTATCATTCGGGGTTGTAAGCGGGGAGGACGGTCGTTTTGATTGTAAGTGCTGGCTCTGTTGTATGAACGATCTGACGCATCCCTGCTGTGATCCGAGAGTACTGAAGTTTTGGGATGAGTTCAATAATTGATAAAACTGGTTACAACTGGCAAAAGGCGACAATATCTGAGATCACCTGATCATAAGGCGGCAACTCAGAACGCAACGCCTTCTAACACCAACAAAAACGACTGCAGAGACAGCCGTCTAATATCCTCTTAGGCGGCAGGCACTACTATGCAGAGCGCAGTAGTGAGTCAGGGTTTTAATGTTCATGCGATCATGAAAGCTGAATAAACAAACAGCCAGAGAATCTGGAAGCCGTAGCTCAGCCGCTGGTGAGTGCCCGGGTTGGTTCTTTCTTTAAAAGATACGCTCAGCTGGTATGAAAAATAGAAGCAACCGAGCAGGCAGATGAATGAGAAGACCCGGATGGCTGTCGGGTAGGTATCCGAAAATACAGCAATTGCCGGAGCAATAATAAATGATAACAACATAACCACCCCTGACCATGAATGAACCTGGCAAGGTATGGTTGGTGTCGTTGTATATGGGTCTGCATCCATGGGGAAAAAGCCACAAATCCAGGTACTTAACCCATGAATTATAACCATAATACCGATAGCAACGGTCGCGGTGTTCTCTGTATAGGTGCTGATCAGGTAATAACCGCAGAGAATGAACAGGAAACCTAAGGGGTAGTTATTGATAAGTGGTGAGAGTTTCTGGGTTGCACTACCTGCCGCTCCCAGCTCACTGCAGAACTGTCGGGAATGACTGTAGTTGGGATAGAAGAGGGAGGCGATATATACACCAGCTATGATCCAGATGGAGGCAATGATTCCTGCGTAAGCAATAAAGTCCGGCAAGTTAAATATCCTTCTGTTGTCGCTCATGTTGCATGAGTATGCCCGTCATGCTGGCTATAT
The DNA here is from genome assembly GCF_025345565.1 of Thalassolituus hydrocarboniclasticus. Taxonomy (NCBI): domain Bacteria; kingdom Pseudomonadati; phylum Pseudomonadota; class Gammaproteobacteria; order Oceanospirillales; family Oceanospirillaceae; genus Thalassolituus; species Thalassolituus hydrocarboniclasticus. Next base: position 1,035,276 of record NZ_CP054475.1, read on the forward strand.
TGTACCGGCTGCTTTGGGGTATACCGCTTAACACCGCTGCCAGCGTATTTTTACCGCGGTCATACTGTATGCTGTTGATTCGTTAGTCAATGTTGCCCGGAGCTTGTGGAATTCTGTTGCTGGTCGGATTCAGCATTGTACGTTTGGCTGTACTGAAGTTCCTGCCTGTTGTCAGGATATGTTTACAGGACCGTGTCCGCTTTATCTGCATATTAGTCTGCATTGTGTGCTCTTCGTCGGCAGCGGTATTTGTTGTGTCATTGTGTGCAATATTGCTGCAGATTAATCCACCAGATTAATCCCCAGACTCTCCAGCAGATTTAACGCTTCATAGCGGCTGAAGGTCGCATTAGTCAGATTATTATCCAGTACATCGATATTAAAATTAACCGATTCACTCAGGTCTGCACCGCTTAAATTGGTGCGGCCAAACAGGCTGTGGGTAAAGTCGCAGTAGGTAAGGCGGGCATTGTTCAGCTGGGTTTCGCGCAGGTCAACATCGTGGGCTTTGCATTCTTCCATAACCACTTCGTGCAGGTTCAGCCCGAGGAAGGAGGAGTCGTTCAGTATGCAGTGGTAAAACTTCAGTTCAGGGTGAAACTGGTAGCCGGACCATTGAGCGCGGGTCCAGTCGATACCAACCATTTTGCATTCGCGGAAGGTGACTTCTGTAAAGCGGCTTTGCGGAATTTTAATCAGGCTCAGATTGCAGCGGGTAAAGCGGCAGTTAATAAACTTACAGCTTTTAAATACGCTGTGGGAGAAATCGCAATCGCTGAATTCACATTCTTCAAATTCGCTGTTGTTTATCTGTTCGTCACACAGCTCCAGATTGCTGAACTGTTCTTCAAAATACTGGCTGGTGCTGGTCAGGCTGCTCACGACATTCTCCGCGGTTGTTTTGTCTTCGGTTGTCCGGCTAACAGCCCTGATGGTAATGCAGAAAGGCTGTTACTGCACGGCTGTTACTGCATGCCGCAGTGAATACCCTGTTGCAGCAGCAGTGACTATTATCAGCGCTTGCGGGCTTGTTATTGCGTTAAAAATCAGAGCAACGCCGAGCGGTTATTCCGATGGTTTATTCACATCAACCAGCAGCCATGCGGCGTAGGCGATGATAATGGTGGGGAAATACAATATGCGCGAATACCAGTAACCGAAGTCTTCACCGAAAAAGGTATAGGCGGGAACGACGGTGAGCATCGCGGTAACAAAGGCGATATAGAAAAAGCGCGGCGCATGCCAGCGCAAACTGGTTATCGGATATTTTTCATAGCTGAACGCCCAGTGCGCCCACAGGCGTGATGCGCTGTAAACCAGCACGCCGAAGGCCAGCAACCAGAGCCAGTCGCTGGCGCCGAGTTCACTGAGCTGGCAATCGGGCAGGCAGCTGAACATCAAAAGAATTCGCGCAGGGAGTTCTGGTAGGTCTGGGTTAACACTTCTTCAACGCTCAGGCCTTTTACCTCAGCAATTTTTTCGGCAATAAAAGGCAGGTATTTCGGAGCATTTTCCATACCGCGGAATGGAATCGGCGTGAGGAAAGGTGCGTCGGTTTCCAGCAATAAATTGCTCAGCGGGGTGGCGGCAACCACTTCGCGCACGTTGTCGGCTTTATTAAAGGTAACGATGCCGTTAATTCCGAGACAAAAGCCCAGTTCAACCGCCAGCTGTGCCAGTTCCATGCCGGAGGTAAAACTGTGTACCACGCCTTTACGTTTCATCTGTGGGGCGTATTCGCGCAGTATGGCCATGGTATCTTCGTCGGCTTCGCGGGTATGAATCACCACCGGTAACTCACTTTCTGCTGCCAGTTGCAGCTGGCGGGCAAATACCTGGCGCTGAACGGTCCGGTCGCAGTGGTCGTAGTAATAATCGAGACCAATTTCACCCACGGCGACGACTTTGTCGTGGATCGCATGGGTGCGGATATAGCCTTCGGCGGCGTCATCAAACAGCGCGGCTTCGTGCGGGTGCACGCCCAGGGTGGCGTACAGGTCGGCGTGGGCTTCTGCCAGTGCCAGCGCCTTGGGCATATTGTCCGGCTCAACACTGATGGTCATAAAGCGCTCTACGCCAATGGTGCGGGCGGCGCTGAGAATATCGTCGGCGCTGCCTTCTTTCAGATAATCGAGGTGAAAGTGGGTTTCGATAATGGGCAGGCCATAGGCCGGAATGTCACGACGCTTTTTACTCATAAGGGTTCTTTCTGATCTCTGCAGACCTCCGGTGCGAAGGCTTGGCGTTCCGGAGTATGAAAAACGGCCATTATACCGCGTGCAGAGAGGAATTTCTGTGTCTGTGGGAAGCGCTGCCGGCTGACGGCGGGGAGAGGATGGTTGAGCCGTTGTCAGGGAGCGCTCAGTCCGGACGGCCGGATGAGCGCTCTCTGGTTATTCAGAGGTGCCTTAATTAAACAAACGACGCAGCTGTTCGCCGATGGCCGCTTTGGCATCGTTCATTAAGGGTGAACCGTGGGCGGCGAGCAGATGGTCAAAATCCAGATTCATCAGGCGGTTAAAATCCGCCTCCATAGTCTGGCCTTTCGGGGTTACACGTTTCAGCCACGGCTTGCCGATATTCAGCCCCGGTTTAAAACCCATAACGCGCAAGGCCAGACGGCTGAACAGGCTGGTGTAATTCCAGTTATCCAGATATTGCAGGGAATCGGTGGTCAGCAGACACTTGTGCTTGGTTAACAGCAACGCTGCTTCCGGGTATTGGGCGTTATCGAAGATAAATAACTCAGCGTGCGGGAAAGGCATGGCCAGACCGGTTTTAAGGTGCACGTTTGCGCGTGGGTTTTTGTAGGTGCTCTGGCCAGGCTGACACCAGAAGCGCGCCTGATATTTGTCGACGTAGTACTGATCATCCAGACCATGAAAATCGCCGAGGCGGAATACATGGGTCACACGGCCCAGCTTTTCCAGTTTGCGCTCTTCGGTTTCGTTGAGGCGTACCGGGTTAATCAGGGTCAGCTCATGGCGGTTGCGGATAATCACCATATTACGGTTCATGCTCATGCCGGGACCAACGCGGATGCTGCCCTGCACCCAGAAAATATCCCAGAAAAGCTGCTCTATCTGGCCGTGAGGATAAGCCGGGGCATAGCTCTGGCGTGGTTGAGTGGTCGCACGGGACAGTTCTGAATTCAGTGTGGCAGTCATGGCGTTCTTCCTGCGTTTATAGGTATACGTGTGAAAATGATCGGCACGAACAGCGGCCGCAGGGAAATACTAACGGCATTTGGCGGAAGAAAATTACGTAAAGTGACAATTTTTGTCACATTGAGCTTAAAGTGTGACGAATTTTGTCAGGGTGTTGGGCTCAGCGGGTCAGGATAAGGATCTGTGTTGGTTTTTGTCCTGTGACGGGCAGGGGTCCGATGGGAATAAAAACACAGATTTTGTGCGGGTTTTACGGCTGTCGGGCATAAAAAAAGCGCAGGCGGAATGCACTGCGCTTTGCTGCTGGACGGTCAATTACTGTCCGGCTTTTTTGCCGCTCATCGGCGCGTAGACTGCCTGAATAGCCTGCATATCGGCGTCGATATCGCCTGTGGTGTGGAATACACCAGCAATGCCGCCGGTTTTGTTCGGGTAATCGAGAAAGCCCATCAGCACCGGCACGCCGGCGTTATGGGCAATATGATAAAACCCGGTTTTCCAGTAGGTTACCTTTGAGCGGGTGCCTTCCGGCGGCACGATCAGAAACAGCTGTTCGTTGCTGTTAATGGCATCGACCGAGGCCTGCACCATGTTGTTGGCTTTTGAACGATCAACAGGAATACCGCCCATCCACATCATCAGGCCGCGGAAGGGTGGTTTGAAAATCTGCTCTTTACCCATCCAGTAAATTTTTACCCGGAAGACAAAAGCGATCATCAGCATAAAGGGCAGATCCCAGTTGCTGGTGTGCGGTGCGGCAATCATCACGCATTTTTTTAAGTCAGGTGGAATGCTGCCCACGCTTTTCCAGCCGGCCAGCTTCAGAAAAGCAATGGAGCCCCAGCGCAGCAGGGTTTTCAGGATGGGGGTATCGAACATGGTACGGTGCATAGCGGCCCTTTTCTGGTAATAAGGGCCTGGATGACGGACGGCGTAAGCGCGACAGCCCGGAGGATATCCAGGCCCGGAAAATGCGGCAATCATATAGCAATGGTACAGAGGTGCCACTGCTTTACATCAAGTTGCCGCGCTAAACCGCCTTTTGGCGGGTGCAGAAGCTCAGCTGTTCGGCATTTCCATATACATCAGCTCCCAGGTGTGGCCGTCGGGATCTTCAAAGGCCAGGCCGTACATGGGTCCCTGATCCTGTCCCGGGCGGGCAATGCGTCCACCGTTATCTTCGGCCGCCTGGCCGATGGTATCGACTTCGGTGCGGCTGCTGCAGCTCAGGCACAGTAATACTTCGCTGCTGGTCTGGGCATCGCACAGACTCTTGGAGGTGAACTGCGAATAGAATTCCGGCTTCAGCAGCATGGCGAAGATGTTGTCGGCAATGACCACGCAGACAGCCACTTCATTACTGAATTGCTCGTTAATGCTGAAACCCAGGGCGGTAAAAAACTGGCGCGAACGCTGGATGTCGCTGACGGCGAGATTCACAAAAATCTGACGGCTCATGGCTGTGCTCTTGTTATGGATGAGAGCGCTATTGTTAGCAGATTTTTGCGGCAGAAAAAATCCACAACCGGAATCGCTTTCTGGCTGGCTAGCGGCCGCTGCAGATGCAGAACGGCCGCCGGGAGTGGCTTAGTATCTGATTAAACGGCTTTGGCACTGGCGGTTAAACGCATGGCCTGATCGGCGGCGTTAGCCAGTTCCTGCCCTTTCACCACAAAGTGACGGGCATAGTAGTTTTTATGCTCGTCGTGCTCGTGAAAATTGTGCGGGGTCAGTACCGCGGTCAGTACCGGTACTTCGGTTTCCAGCTGCACCTGCATCAGGCCGTTACAGACGGCGGCGGCAACGAAGTCGTGGCGGTAAATACCACCGTCGACCACCAGAGCGCTGGCGGCAATGGCGCTGTAGCGTCCGCTCTTGGCCAGCAGTTTAGCCTGCAGGGGAATTTCGTAGGCGCCGGGAGCGGCAATCACATCAATATTGCTGATGTCGTAACCACGGCTGGCGAGTTCGTCTTTAAAACCATCCAGACACTTGAGCACGATGTCGGTGTGCCAGGAAGCGTGAATAAAGGCGATGCGTTGTTGCTGAGGATTAAAAGTGTTGTTCATTGGCTCTGATTCTTCTTTAAATGCTGATTAGAATCAGGGCGAACGGGCAGACAAAAGCACGGACAGAGGCGGGCCTCTGTGCTGTCTGACACGCTCTCTCTTATCCGGACTATACCGTCGGCTCCGGAGTTACACCGGATCTGCTGACCTTGCTGATGGTTAAACCGCCGGCAAGCGCTCGCGGGCTTCAGCTTAAAAACGCTGTTACCGCCGGTGGGGAATTTCACCCCGCCCCGAGAACGATGCGCTCTCAGCAGGCTGAGACCGCGGCGGCAATATAGGGAGTTTGGCAGAAAGAGTCAAAGGCAGCGGGCGCAACGCATTGTTGCGTCGGATGCCCGATGGCACCGGATACTTAGTTGCGCCCGTGCTGTTTTTACTGCACCAGAACAGGCAGGCCGGGCATCAGCTCAGGGCTTCGTCCGGCAGCAGATCCTGCAGCTGTTCGATACCTTCGACCACATCATCAGGCTGATGGAAATAGGCCACGTGGTACATGGCTTCGCCTTCCTGCACCAGCGGGATATTGGTTTTGCCGATAATAATGCCTTCGTAACGCGAGCGGACTTCGTCCAGTACGGTGCCGTACGGGTCGCGGATGGTGGCGAGTAATTCCTGCTTCTGAACGCGGTCACCGAGTTCTTTATTGTGCTGCACAAAGCCGCTGTCGGTAGCGCGTTCCCAGGCGCTGGTGCGTGCCGTGACCGGCTCCAGCACATGGGATTTTTTCGCCCGGCTGCGCGGCAGCATACCGAGATAGCGCATCACATTAATGGTGCCGCGTTCACCGGCACGGATGCACAGCTCGTCGTAACGCAGGGCTTCGCCGGCTTCGTACAGCAGAATACGCACGCCGTGGTCGGCGGCGGCTTCACGCAGCGAGCCATCGCGCAGGTTGGAATTCAGCAGTACCGGAACACCAAAGGCGCTGGCCATGGCGGCGGTTTCTTCATCGTCGAGGTTGGCGCGGATCTGCGGCAGGTTCGAACGGTGAATGGCGCCGGTATGAAAGTCGATGCCGTAATCGCATTTGCTGACGATTTCTTCGAGAAACATGTTCGCCATACGCGCCGCCAGCGAGCCTTTTTTACTGCCGGGAAAAGAGCGGTTTAAATCGCGGCGGTCGGGCAGATAACGGCTGTGGTTTATTACGCCGTATACATTCACCACCGGTACTGCGATTAACGTACCGCGCAGGCTGTTGAGTTTGCGCGAATTAATCAGCCGCTGAATGATCTCGATGCCATTCAGCTCGTCGCCATGAATAGCGGCGCTGATAAATAAGGTCGGGCCGGGGCGTTTGCCTCGTTTAACAAACACCGGCATAGAGACGGAATTGTCGGTGTATAAACGCCCGACCGGTAATTCGATTTTCTGGCTTTCGCCGGGAGCGATACTGACCCCGGCAATTTCAATACTTCGCTTTGGCATGCTTTCCCTGATCGTTTTTTATAAACCCGGCGCGGGCATTAACCCTGACCGCGGGTTTTGGTACTGCCGCGGGCTGATTTTTCCAGAAACTGGAACACCATACCGGCAACGTCTTTACCGGTGGCGGTTTCAATGCCTTCGAGACCCGGAGAGGAGTTTACTTCCATCACCACCGGACCATTGTTGGAGCGCAGAATATCCACACCGCACATATTCAGGCCCATGGCCTTGGCGGCGTCGATGGCGGTTCTGCGCTCAGCTGCCGATAAGCGTACGATTTCGGCACTGCCGCCACGGTGCAGGTTGGAGCGGAATTCACCTTCGGCGGCCTGACGCTTCATCGCCGCGACAACTTTACCGCCAACCACTAAACAGCGGATGTCGGCACCGCCGGCTTCTTTAATAAATTCCTGCACCAGAATGTTGGCGTTCAGGCCCATAAAGGCTTCGATAATGCTTTCCGCGGCTTTTTTGGTATCGGCCAGTACCACGCCGATGCCCTGGGTGCCTTCCAGCAATTTGATCACCAGCGGCGCGCCGCCGACGTTTTTGATCAGGTCGTCAACGTTATCCGGACGGTGGGCAAAGCCGGTACGCGGCAGGCCGATACCTTTACGTGACAGTAATTGCAGCGAACGCAGCTTATCGCGCGAGCGGCTGATGGCGACGGATTCGTTAATGGAATAGGTGCCCATCATTTCAAACTGGCGCACCACCGCCGTACCGTAGAAGGTGACGGAGGCGCCGATGCGCGGAATCACCGCATCGTACTGCGGCAGGGCGTCACCTTTGTAACGCACCGTCGGCTTGTTACTGGTGATGTCCATATAGCAGTGCAGGGTGTCGATAATATCGACCTCATGCCCACGTTGCTCCCCCGCTTCTTTCAGACGACGGGTCGAATAAAGATTGGGATTACGGGAAAGAATGGCGATACGCATAGCGGCTTCCGGAAGCTGAAAATAAAGCGCTTAGTCTGCGCTGACGGATGGCAAATGTCATCATAGGCAGAAAAAGATAGTTACAGACAGGGCAGAGGCAGGGGCGGGCATTGCCACTGCCTCAGTTACGGTAAATAGTCTCGATCAGATGGTAGCCAAAGCGGGTTTTAACCGGCCCCTGTACTTTTAACAGCGGCCCTTTGAACACCACATCGTCAAAGGCTTTGACCATATCGCCTTTGTTGAACTCACCCAGGCTGCCACCGTTTTTCTTGCTCGGGCAAATGGAGTGTTGTTTGGCCAGTTTGCTGAAGTCCGCTCCTTTATCGAGCAATTGCTTCAGTTTGTCGGCTTCTTCTTTGGTTTTTACCAGAATATGGCGGGCACAGGCGCGGGGCATACTTACCTCGGATTCAGTCTATCAGGCCAATCTGACCATTCGGTTAAATTTTGCGTCGCGCAGGATCAGGTGCTGTGCGAAAATTGCGCCCGTTATTGTACCCGAAAGACAGAATGAGGCATGCATGAGCGTACATGAGATCCGCCACCCCCTGGTGCAGCATAAAATTGGTTTGATGCGATCCAAATCAATGAGCACCCGCACCTTCCGCCAATTGGCGGCTGAAGTCGGCAACCTGCTGACCTACGAAGCAACCAAAGATATGGAACTGGAAACCTACACCCTCGATGGCTGGTGTGGTCCGGTTGAAGCGGAGCGGATTCGCGGCAAAAAAATCACCGTTGTACCGATTCTGCGTGCCGGTCTGGGCATGCTGGACGGCGTGCTGGAGCTGGTGCCCAGTGCCAAGATCAGCGTTGTCGGCCTGTACCGCGATGAAGAAACCCTGGAGCCGGTGAGCTACTTCGACAAGCTGGCCGGTGATATCGACCAGCGTATGTCACTGATTGTTGACCCTATGCTGGCGACTGGCGGTTCGATGGTGGCAACCATTGATCTGTTAAAACAAGCCGGTTGTACCAGCATCCGCGCGCTGGTGCTGGTAGCCGCACCGGAAGGTATTAAAAAGGTTCAGGATGCGCACCCGGATGTGGATATTTATACCGCATCGGTGGACAGCCATCTGAATGAGCAGGGGTACATTATCCCTGGTCTGGGCGATGCCGGTGACAAGATCTTCGGCACGAAATAATTAAAATCAGGGGAGTTTCTATGCGGGACAATACAGAAGATCTGTATCGCGGCTGGCGTATGGTGCTGGCGGGCATGCAAATGCTGTTTGTGGCCTTCGGCGCACTGGTGCTGGTGCCGTTGATTACCGGCCTCGATCCGAGTGTGGCGCTGTTTACCGCCGGTATCGGTACGCTGATTTTTCAGTTCACCACCAAGCGTTCAGTGCCGGTTTTTCTGGCCTCATCGTTTGCCTTTATTGCGCCGATTCTGTTCAGCGTAAAAACCTGGGGCATGGCGGCTACCATGGGTGCGCTGTTCTGCGCCGGTATGGTTTATGTCGCGCTGTCGGCTCTGGTGGCATTGCGTGGCCCGGGTTTCCTGCATCGTTTACTGCCGCCGGTGGTTACCGGTCCGATCATTATGGTGATTGGTCTGGGCTTAGCTCCTATCGCGGTGAATATGGCGATGGGTAAGGCCGGTGATGCGTCAGCAGAACTCTTCCCCTATGCCGATGCCATGTGGGTATCGATGCCTGCCCTGATTACCACCTTGCTGGTGGCTACTCTGGCGAAAGGTATTTTCCGTCTGGTGCCGATTCTGGCCGGTGTGGCGGTGGGTTACACCATCGCGGCGTTTACCGGCATGGTCGATCTGACAGCTGTGGATGCCAGCCCCTGGGTTAAGTTACCGCAGTTTGTGACGCCGGAATTTCAGCTGGCGGCCATTCTGTTTATGATTCCGGTGGCCATTGCGCCGGCGATTGAACACGTTGGTGACGTTCTGGCCATCGGCAGTGTGACCGGTAAAAACTACGTGCAGAAGCCTGGTCTGCACCGCACTCTGCTGGGCGATGGTCTGGCGACTTCTGCGGCGTCTCTGTTTGGCGGCCCGCCAAATACTACCTACTCCGAAGTGACCGGTGCGGTGATGCTGACCAAAGCCTTTAACCCGGTAGTAATGACCTGGGCGGCGGTGTTTGCCATTGTGCTGGCATTCGTGGCCAAGTTTGGTGTGCTGCTGCAGACCATTCCGACGCCGGTGATGGGCGGTATTATGATTCTGCTGTTCGGCTCTATTGCCGGTGTCGGCATGAACATCCTGATCAAAGCCAAAGTCGATATGAGCGCGCAGCGCAATCTGGTGATAGTGGCGACCACGCTGGTATTCGGTATTGGTGGTATGGCAATTGGTTCTTCCGAGTTCCACCTGCAGGGCGTCAGCCTGTGTGGTGTGGTGGCGATTGTGCTGAACCTGCTGTTGCCGCATGAAAAAGCCGACGCTGAAGACCTGCATGAAGAGCAGGAAATTGTGGAAGATATTCTGGAACACAGTAAATAAGCTGTCGTTTCTTTTTATCTGCATTATCCGCAGAAAAATGGCCGCCTTTGCGGCCATTTTTTATGGGCTGTGTTCAGGGCATACCGCTGCGTTATTGCAGGGTGCGGATGGTCGGACGGAAGGTATACGACGCTGGTAATTCATCCGGCACTCTGGGGTAGGGGTTAGCGGCCAGTGCGGCTTTGACGGCCCAGTCGTCCATGATCGGGTCACCGCTGGAGCGGATAACCCGCACGTTGGTGGCCACCTGACGGTAACTTAAGGTCAGCTCCAGCCTTACGCTGCCACTGAATTGCGCCGGTGCAATTACCCGTTCGCGCAGATGCGCGAGCAGTTGCTGCTGGTAGCTGCGCTCCAGCGGATCGGCTGATAAATCTTCTTTCTCAGTGACCAGTCCGCTTTGCTTCTGGCTCGGTTGTTGCGCTGTCTGTGCGGTTGACTGCTGCGTTGGTTGTGGTGCGGATTGCGGCTCAGGTATTGGCTTCTGGGTTTGTTGTTTGGCAGTTTCTGTTTTTGCCTGAGGCTGCTTCTGAATCTGCTCCGGAGCTGTGTTTTGTTTCACCGCCGCGTTTTGCTTTAGCACTGCATTTTGCTTGAGAGCCGCGCTTTGGCTTTGAGCTGTCTCCTGAACCTGGGCTGTATGAACCTCAGCCGTCTGAACCTGAGCTGCGGCATCATCCTGCAAGGTCTGAGCGGTTACCTCTGGCTGGCGCAGTTCGGCATTAATTACGGGTTGGGTCTGTGCCGGTGTCAGCCGTACAGAGAAAGGCGCCGACAGCAGCAGGGCATGCAGCAGCAACGAGATAGCCACAGCCAGCAGCAAGCGCTGGTAGTGTCGCCGTTTCTGTGCCGGGAGTTTGCTGAAAAACCCTTCTGCCACAATCACTTACCCGTGTTATAGACAATTGCTATGGCTATGATTGGCAAAATTAATCATCGCCCTGATTCTCTGGCGGCGGCGGTATGCTTAGCCGGGAGCGCGTTGTATGATACCAGCTCTTTATGCTCCGGCTGCGCCGCAGGTGTTGTCCGGATAATACCGATAAATTTCAGAACTCACAGGGAGTAAGAAACATGAGCGTACTGGTAGGTAAAAAAGCACCTGACTTTACCGTTCCGGCTGTACTGGGCAACGGTACCATCGTTGATTCATACAACTTCGCAGAAGCAACCAAAGGCAAATACGCTCTGGTGTTCTTCTATCCACTGGATTTCACCTTCGTGTGCCCATCTGAGCTGATCGCTCTGGATCACCGTATGGCCAAGTTCGAAGAACTGGGCGTGGAAGTGATTTCTGTGTCTATCGACTCTCACTTTACCCACAACGCATGGCGTAACACGCCGGTTGCCAAAGGTGGTATCGGCGAAGTTAAGTACACCATGGCGGCTGACGTTGACCACGGTATCTGTAAAGCATACGACGTAGAAACTGCCGGTGGCGTTGCGCTGCGTGGTGCTTTCCTGATCGATAAAGAAGGTGTGGTACGTGCTGCCAACATCAACGACCTGCCACTGGGCCGTAACATCGATGAGCTGGTGCGTCTGGTTGAAGCTCTGCAATTCCACGAAGCGCACGGCGAAGTTTGCCCGGCTGGCTGGAACAAAGGCGACAAAGGTATGGACGCATCTCCTGAAGGTGTTGCCAAGTATCTGGCAGAAGAAGCCGGCAAACTGTAAGTTTTGCCCTTCTGAAAAAACCCGCCTTGTGCGGGTTTTTTTATGCCCGCCATCCGTGGCGGGCACCCTTCGGGCCGCGCTGAAGCGCGTTAAGCTATGCTCCTGCTGCGCTTTGATGGCGGCCATCCATGGCCGCCACCCTGCGGGCCATTGCTGCGCAATGTTGATCAACGCTCCCGGCGTTGATGCTATGCCCACAATCCGTGGCCAGTATTCAGAACAATCAGCCTTCGGGCCGCGCAGAAGCGCGTTAAGCTATGCTCCTGCTGCGCTTTGATGGCGGTCATCCATGGCCGCCACCCTGCGGGCCATTGCTGCGCAATGTTGATCAAAGCTCCCGGCGTTGATGCTATGCCCGCCATCCGTGGCGGGTATCCTGCGGGCCATTGCTGCACAATGTTGATGGTAAGCCTGCCATATATAGCGCCTGCATCCATGCCTGTTGCGCTGGTCTACGCTTAGATTCTGGTTATCGGCAAATAGCGGAGCTTTGTATGCGTTGGCTGTTAGCACTGGGCTTGCTGGCCCTGATGTCATCGATGCAGGCGCAGGAAACGCCTGTCGCAGATGAGCGTCCGCCGCTGCGCTGGATTGTGATGCCATATCCGCCGTTGCATATCAGTGAGGGGCCAATGGCGGGCAAGGGCATCGCTGATACTTATCTGGATCTGGTTATTGAAGCGATGCCACAGTATCGGCATGTGCGTGAGGAGATGACCCCGGCCCGTGCCTGGCAGCTGATCCGTGCCGGCGAAAATATCTGTCATCCGGGGGCGCTGTATACGCCGGAGCGGGCCAAATATACGCTGTTCAGTGATTCACCGGCGTTGTTTCCATCGCTGGCGTTTATGGTGCGGCTGGAAGATTACAAGGCGTTGTTTGCGCCGCAGATGACCATTGCAGCAGCAGATATGCTGGCGCGGACCAATTTGCGTTTGGGGCTGGTAGCTGACCGTTCCTATTATGTGTTTCTCGATAACCTGCTGAGTGCCGGCAATGTGTATCAGCGGGCGACGGTGCTCTCCAGTTTGCATGGGCCGCTGAGCCTGTACCGCATGCTGCAGTCGGGACGTATCGATTACATCATCGAATATCCCTGGATTAACCGCTATATGGTCGACACGATTCAGGCACCGGAGGCGCATGAGCTGGTGGCCCTGTCGATCCGCGAGTTACCACAGTTTGCCAAAGGCTATGTTGCCTGTCCGAAAACCCTCTGGGGAGAGCGGGTGATTATGGCGGTAAACCGCTGGGTAGCTGAGCAGAAAAATACCGAAACCAACCGTCAGCGTATGGCGGTTTGGCTCGACCGCAATACGCTGCCGCGTTATATGAAAGCGTATGAAGAAATGATTGCACCGGTAACCAGGCCCTGAAACGGTCTGGCAGGCGCTGCGTTATTCGCTGCGCTTCAGTACCCGCGCCTGATAACCGGCTTCGGTGAGGATATAGGCCGCGGCTTCTGCCCGGCCTTCACCGGTAATGACATAAACAAAGGCTTTGGATAATTCATTCAGACGGCTGCGCAGCTGTGCCAGTGGTATGGTTGTTGCGCGGTGAATCGGGCTGGCCGCGACTTCCTGTGGCAGGCGCACATCGAGCACCACGGTGCCGGTGTCACCTTCATCGATCAGGGCGCTGAGCTGGTTTTCGCTGACGTATTCAACCACTGGCGTTTTCAGCAGGGTGTCGAAGTCTTCTTTGGTTAATACCATCAACACGCCATTGCTGCTCATGGTAATGCTGGCATTACGCGGCAGATTACTGACCAGTGCGTCTTCACCAAACAGATCTCCGCTGCCAAGAGCGGCGAGGGTTTCCTGTTTGTTATTTACTTTACGGCTGACAATGGCCTTGCCGCTTTTGATCACATAGCACTCGTGGCCTTCTTCGCCCTCGTGGATGATTTCTTCACCGAGTGACACTTCACGTTCGTTAAAACGGGTCAGCAGCTTCTGGATATTGGCCGGTGGTACACGGTTAAACAGATCGGAAGTGAGCAGGCTTTCCAGCCAGTCGTGTTCAGTGTCTTCTTCCTGATCATAGGCCTGGCGTAACTCCGACCAGGTGGTGATCAGCTCCAGATACTGACGCTTGATGGCAAATAACTGGCAGGGCGATTGTGTGATGGCCGCATGGCGGTGAATCGGATGGCTGGCATCCAGGGCGAGAAAGTTTTCATCATCGTCGCCTTTAATCTGGGTAATACGGAACTGGTCATCGGCCAGGTCGACCGTTCCTTCAAGCAGAAAGTGACATTCGTCGTCTTCTTCACCACGTTTAAACAGAATCTTTTTATCGGCCAGCGAATAGGCACGGAAATGTGGCAACAGCTCGCTGACAGCATGGGCAGACAGCTCATCAAAAGGAATAAAGCGCTGAATCTGCTCTGTTGTAAGGGCCGTATCCGGCGCGCTTGCAGATGGATTGATGGAATCTTCCATGGTGTTTCTGGCCTGACCAATGACGAATGAAATAACACACGATGAATGTATTTTTGCACACTATCACAAAGCCTGCCGTTTTTTGCTGTGCCTGTTATTCACAATTTCAGGCCCGGCGGCCAATGCAGACGCGCAGAAACGCCCTGTAATTGTTGCTTATCTGTGCAATTCAGAGCGTCGATAGGCGGAATAACCCCCAGACAGGGAACATTCTGCTGGTTGAACCAGTGTTGCAGGAATTGCAGATTTTCCTCTGCCGCGGCCATACGCGGTGGCAGCTGGTTGGCCACCCAGCCGGCCAGCGCTAAGCCGGATTGCTGTATAGCGCGGGCACTGAGCAGTGCGTGGTTAATACAGCCCAGCTTCATACCCACCACCAGAATCACCGGGGCGCCCAGTGCACAGGCAAAATCGGCGAGGGTTTCTGCGTTATTTAATGGTACCAACCAGCCACCGGCGCCTTCGCATAACAGCAGATCCGGCTGCTGACGCAGGGCGGGCTGGCAGGCCTGCATCAGACTGTCCACGGTAAGTGTGCACTGCTCCTGTTGCGCGGCAATATGAGGTGCAATCGCTGCCTGCAGAGCGATGGGATTGTGGATGTTGTAATCCTGTGCCGGCTGGCTGTACTGCTGGTGCAGCAGGGCATCGCTGTTGCGCATCAGAGAAGAGGAAGGCTTACGTTCACAACCGGCGGCGACGGGTTTCAGGCCCAGGCAGGTTAAACCCTGCTGTTGTGCTTTCAGCAGATAGGCGGCACTGATCAGGGTTTTGCCGGCGTCAGTATCGGTGCCGGTAATAAAGAGGCGCTGTGTCATTTGGCTCTGTTCCCATTTTACTCTTTACGCAGCAGCAGCCACTGCACCTGATAGCTCAGCGGCAGCAGGCCATTGCGCTCACGCGGATAAGCGTTATCCAGCTGCTGCAATGCCCGGCCGCCGCCCAGGCCGCTTTTCCGGCCGGGGTTCACATTGGTGGCGCCAATGGCTTTGAGGTTGCGCAGCAGGCTGGTGAGTGAGTCGTAATGTTCCTGCAACAGACTCTGCTGCCGGCTGACGCTGCGCAACCCGGCCTGCAACAGCGCCTGCTGCAGGTCAGCGGCGCTGATGAAATTATTTACATGAGGTTTATCGTCGATACTGCGCCAGGCCTGTAACAGCTCCTGCTGAGTACCGGGCAGCAGCGTTGCCAGAGCCAGTGTGCCGCCGGGTTTCAGTACCCGCGCCCATTCCCGCAGGGTGCTGTGCGGCTGCTCGCTCCATTGCAGCATCAGGCTGGAAAACAGCCCATCGCAACTGGCATCGGCCAGAGGAATCTGGTCGGCATCGGCCTGTAACAGGGCTATGGCAGGACTGGCAAAGCGCCGCGCACTGCGGATCATGCCGCTGGCCAGATCAAGGCCGTAAACCTGTTGTGCGCCCAGCTGGTGCAGGCGTGGCAGGGTCTGGCCGGTGCCACAGCCAATATCCAGCCAGTGACCAAACAGCGGCCCGTTTACGCGCTGCAGACGGCTGAGCAATTGATTGCGCACCTGCAGCTGAATGCCTGCAGCCTGATCGTACGAGTGGGCGGCGCGGCTGAACTGCTGTGCCACCAGACGTTTATCACGCCGCAGCGTTATCGTGCTGTCGACGGGCGTCTGCAGAGAAAGACATTCAGCGTTCATACCTGTGCTCCGCTGACCGGTTTGAGCTGGCAGCACAAGGCCTGCAGCCGGGTTAACAGGGCGGCCTGTCCTTCAGGTTCGAGAAAAAAAGCATGACTGTGGCCGGGGCTGTAATACACCGGATTGAGTCCGCCGGCATTGAGCGCATCGTGGCTGCCGAGCCAGTGTTGTTCCTGCCTGACCCGCAGGCGGCTGCCGCTGGCAGGGTTAAGACGATAGCTGCGCAGCCAGTCGAGACCCGGCAGCAGGGTAGCCGGATCATTCAGCTGGTGGCTGGCAAGCAGGCGACTGAGTGGCCGTGCGTCAGCGGCGCCCTGAGTGCAGAGTGCGAGAAAGCGGCGCCGGGTTTTCTCCGGCTGTTGTTGCATATTCTGGCTGAACTGCTCCAGCAGGTCGGCATCCAGACCAAATTCATCCTCCGCCTGTAAACGGCAGAAAGCAGCGCTGGTGGCCAGCGTAATCAGGGTGGTATTGAGCGTTTTTTGCGTTGCTGATGCCGCTGCAGAAACAGACAGCGCCGTGCAGGCCAGCGCTCCGCCGAGTGACCAGCCGACCCAGATTGCCGGACGTTGCGGACTGACGGGAGCCTGATTGATCAGAGCCTGAGCGCATGTGTTGAAGTCACTGTTGTCTGCAACCCCTGTTGCGGAATAATCAAAGCCATAGTGCTGACCCGGCAGCTGGTTATAGAGCGGGGCAAAGACTTCCGGGGCAAAGCTCCAGCCCGGCAGCCAGAACCAGTCGGGGCCGGGATTTTCTGCCTGTAACAGGCGCCATGGGGAAACAGGCTGGTTCATGCACTGGCCTCCTGAACCGGCAGTAATTCGGCCAGGGCGTTTAACAGAAAGTCGATATCGCTCTGACGGTGTGCAGCACTCAGGGTTATGCGCAGGCGGGCGCTGCCGGCAGGTACGGTGGGTGGGCGGATGGCACTGACCCACAACCCGCGTTGCAGCAGCTGCTCAGAAAGTTGCAGGGCGCTACCGCTGTCACCGATCAGCAGCGGCTGAATGGCTGATTCTGACGGCATAAGCGATAAACCCAGACTGGCGGCCCGACGGCGGAAATAGCGGATATTGGCCTGCAGTTGCCGCTGACGGTCGCCCTGCTGCAGGCGTTTCAGGTTGGCCAGCATGGCTTCGGCCAGCGCCGGTGGCAGCGCGGTGGTGTAGATGTAAGGCCGGGCAAACTGGATCAGGTAATCGATAAGGTCAGCACTGCCGGCCACAAAAGCACCAAAACCGCCCAGCGCTTTGCCCAGAGTGCCGACGTACAGCGGCAGCTGTTGCGGACTGAGGCCAAAATGCGCCCGGACTCCCTGGCCTGCAGCGGGCTCGGTATTGGGTGTGCTGCCCAGTACGCCAAAGCCGTGGGCGTCGTCGATCATTAACAGGGCGTTGTGTTCGCTGCTCAGTTCGCTCAGGCGGCGGACGTCGGCCAGATCGCCGTCCATGCTGAAGATACTGTCGCTGACGATCAGACGTTCGCCGTTGGCCGGCACGCCCAGCAGCTGTTGCAGATGGTGGTAATCGGCATGGCGGTAACGGCTGAGTCTGGCGCGGCTGAGCAAGGCGCCATCCAGCAGTGAAGCGTGGTTGAGCTTGTCCTGCAGTACTTCGTCGCTGCGACCAGCGAGGGCGGCAATAGTACCGAGGTTTGCCATAAAGCCGGTTGAGAATAACAGCGCCCGCTCATAGCCACAGTGCGCGGCCAGTGCCTGCTCCAGCTCATGGTGGGCGCTGCTGTGGCCACATACCAGATGTGAAGCACCACTTCCCATCGCCCAGCGCTGTGCGGCATGGGCCAGATCATCAGCACCACAGGCGGCCAGACCAAGATAATCATTGGCGCAGAAGTTCAGCACCGGCTGGCCGTTGCGCAGGGTGTGTGTCTGCTGCACATCGCCCAGCAGAGCGCGCTGGCGCCACAGCTGCTGTTGCTGGCGTTCATGCAGGGCCTGTTGAATACGCTGGTTCCAGCTCATGCTGCCTGAGGGTGCCTTTTCTGAATGGGTTAAAGCCTGTCGCTGTTGCCGGCTCGCCTGTTGCTGTTGCCGACTCGCCTGCTTCAGTTGCCGGCTCGCCTGTTGCTGTTGCCGACTCGCCTGCTTCAGTTGCCGACTCGACAGGGGAGTTGCGGCTGATCATAATGCTGATAGTTAACCAGTCAATTTAAAAATGGTTTACAAGTTTACTGCGGAACGGTCCGGAGCCGGGTCTGCTTCGGCCTGGGTCTCTTCCACTGTCAGGAGTTGCTATGCATTTTTCCTCTGTTTCTCACTCAGCTTCTTCCGTGCTGCAATCGCAGCCCGATCTGGCTTTTGACCGTGAACACCTCTGGCATCCATACAGTTCTATGGCGGAGCCGGCGCAGGTGTGGCCGGTGGTTGCAGCGAAGGGCGTCAGGCTGCAGCTGGCGGATGGCCGCGAGCTGATCGATGGCATGGCGTCCTGGTGGTGTGCGGTACACGGCTATAACCATCCGCGTCTGAATGCTGCGCTGCTGGAGCAGGCTGAGCAGATGAGTCATGTGATGTTTGGCGGTCTGACGCACAGTCCGGCCATTGAGTTGGCACGCCGTCTGGTGGCGCTGACGCCGGCGGGGCTGGATAAGGTGTTTCTGGCGGATTCTGGCTCGGTGGCGGTGGAGGTGGCGCTGAAAATGGCGCTGCAGTATCAGCAGGCCCGCGGGCTGAGCGGTAAACATAAGATTCTGGCCCTGCAACGCGGCTATCACGGCGATACTTTGGGGGCGATGTCGGTATGTGATCCAACCCGTGGGATGCACCAGTTGTTTGCCGGTATTCTGCCGCAGCAATATTTTGTTCCGCCGCCGCAGACGGGTTTTTATGACGACTGGGATGCCGCCGACTGCAGCGCACTGGAGCAGGTGTTACAAAAGCATCATGCCGACATAGCCGCCCTGATTGTTGAGCCGGTGGTGCAGGGGGCCGGAGGCATGCGCTTCTATCACCCGCAGTACCTGCGCGAGGCGCGGCGCCTGTGTGATGAATACGACGTGCTGCTGATTGCCGATGAAATTGCCACCGGTTTTGGTCGCACCGGCCGTTTGTTTGCCTGTGAATGGGCCGGAATCACACCGGATATTCTCTGCCTTGGCAAAGCCCTGACCGGTGGTTATATGACACTGGCGGCAACGCTTACTACCTCACAGGTTGCGGAAACCATCAGTCGCGGTGAGGCCGGCTGTTTTATGCACGGCCCGACGTTTATGGGTAATCCGCTGGCTTGCCGGGTGGCCTGTGAAAGTATCGATTTGCTGCTGGAAAACGACTGGGCGGCGCAGGTCGCGTGTCTGGAGCAGGGACTGCTGTCGGGATTAATGCCGGCACGTCAGTTACCGGGAGTTGCTGATGTCCGTGTGTTGGGTGCTATTGGCGTGATCGAAATGCAGCGGCCGGTGAGCATGGCGCAACTGCAGCCAGCCTGTGTGGAACGCGGTATCTGGGTGCGGCCATTTGGTAATCTGCTGTATGTGATGCCGCCTTTTGTTATGGATGATAATGACTTGGCGCATTTAACCGCGGCCATGCTGTCTGCACTGCGTGTGCAGGTGCCATAACAAAAAAGAAGGAACCGCGCCGGGAGGAGAGAGTCTCAGACTGACGTATTTTATCACGCTGTCACGGGACCGACTTATGCTGAATTCGTTACTGAATCCATCAAAAAACACTGACCAGCCTTTGCTTCATCAATACAAAACCGGCGTCGCTTTATTATTTTCCGGAGTGTTTCATCTGCTGGCTTTATTATTGGTGGGGCTGTCATTTTCGACGTTTTTTAACGGTCTGTTCAGCGGTGATGGTGATATGGTCACGCTGGTGATCAAGGCAATTAATACGCTTGTTATCGCGCTGGCAATGTATGAGCTGGGGCTGGGGGTTGGTAAGGAATACGCGGCGGAAGAAGCCGGGGAAAATATTTTCCAGAATATCCGCCGCACCATCACCCGTTTTGTCGGCACCGTGTGTATCGCACTGGTGCTGGAAGCGCTGATTATGATTATTAAATACAGCCAGCTCGATCTGGCCGGCAACCTGTATTACCCGGTGGCAATCCTGGTTGCCTGTTCTTTTTTATTGCTGGCATTGGGAGCCTTCCTGGCGCTGACACGCCAGGTGTGTGAAATCAGGCATTAGGCTCCAGATCCGCTGGTGGGTTCTTTTTTGCGGGCCTGACTCTGAGATACGCCCGCTGTTAAGGCAAAACGCATGGCATCTTCAAACGACCAATCGAGCATGGTCAGGCGGGCGCGGGGCACAAACAGGGTATAACCGCCGACCATGTAGCTCATGGGCAGGTAGACTGCGACCAGTTCTTCTTTATCGCCGGCGTTCTGCACTGCGGGTGGAATTTTGGTTGCGGTAATAAACCCCAGTAATTGTGCATCGCCGGGCATATCAACCAGCACAGCCTGCTGATTGTTGTGTTTTTCCTGATCAAACATCGCAGCAAAATCTTTCACTGCGCCGTACAGGGTTTTGACCAGCGGAAAGCGCAGCAGGGCATCTTCGACATACTGATACAGCCAGCTGACCGGGTTGAACTGGAACAATAATCCGACCGACAGCAAAGCCAGCAGCATCAGCAGCAAACCCATACCCGGGAATAGGCTGGGAATATGCAGGCTGGCAAGCAGATCCAGTCCCAGGCCATTGAGCCACATCAGCGCCGACCACAACAGCCAGACGGTTACCAGTAAAGGCAGTACCACCATGGAGCCTTTGATCAGCGGTTGCAGCAGATAGCGTTTCATAAAAACTCCGTCAGGATTTTGGTGGTTGCTGCTGTTGCAGCAGGGCTTTCAGTTCGCGGATTTCTGCCGCCAGATCGTCAAGGGTAGCTTTGCCGTCGGCGGCATCCTGCTCGGCTTTTTCCTGTGCATGTTCATCTTCCAGTACGTTTACCACAATACCGATGACCATATTAAGAAAGGCAAAGGTGGTGAGGAAAATAAAGCTCAGATAAAAAATCCACGACAGCGGGTAGACCGCCATGGTTTCGTACATCACATCGGTCCAGTCTTCAAAGGTCATCACCCGGAACAGGGTCAGCATGGAGATCGAAATATCACCCCAGAGCACATCGTTGATGGGTTCAAAGAAGGTGGTACCGATGGCGGCATAGATGTAATAGATAATAAACATCAGCAGCAGCACATAGCCCAGTTGCGGCAGGGCGCGCAGCAGCGAGTTCAGCAACATGCGCAATTCCGGAATGATGGACACCATCCGCAGCACACGGAAAATCCGTACCAGACGACCAATCAGCGCCATATCGCTGTGATCGACCGGAATCAGACTGATCACCACCACAAGGGTATCAAACAGGTTCCAGCCATTATGGAAGAAGCGTTTTTTCTCCGGCGCCGCCATAAAGCGGATAACGATTTCGATCAGGAAAATCACCGTAATGCCGGTATCCAGCCAGTTCAGCACCACCATCAGAGGGTCGGGAATGCTGTAGGTTTTGGCACCGATCAGAAGGGCTGAAATAATAATGATGGCTACAACAAAGAGTTCAAAGGCTTTGTTGTCACGGACGGCCTGCGAAGCGGCCTGTAATTGCTGAATATTCATGGTCGGGACTGTAGTCGGATGACTGCTGGTGATAGGACGATGCGGAGTCTGTCACAGCCGCCGTACTTCGCCAAGATGGGCTGACGCAACTATACATTGCGTCAGCCTCAGATATCGTCAGGTAATCAGGCGCGGGAGATAAAACGGTTCTCGGCGGTATTGATCTTGACGGTTTCCCCCTGTTCCAGATATTCCGGCACCTGAATAACCAGGCCAGTGGCAAAACGGGCCGGTTTGGTACGGGCACTGGCGCTGCCGCCTTTAATGCCGGGGCTGGTTTCGATTACGGTCATTTCTACCGATGATGGCAGCTCAATGGCAATCAGCTGGCCATCGACCAGCAGGCCCATGGTGCCTTTCAGTGATTCGCTGATATAGAGCGCATCGGTGTCCAGGGTTTCGGCATCGATCGGATACTGGTCAAAGCTTTCTTCGTCCATAAAGTAGTAGGTGTCTTCTTCACGGTAAGAGAACACAATCTGGCGACGCAGCAGTTCAATGGCCTGCAGCTGATCGTCACCTTTAAAGCTTTCTTCCAGCTTCTGCCGGCCGGGAACGGTCTGAAAGCGGATTTTGTAGAGAGTGGCACCACCGCGCGAATGCGGGTTCTGCACTTCGATGTTTTTGATCAGGCAGGTCTGATTCTTGAATTCGACGACGCCGCCTTTCTTCAGTTCGTTCGCTCTTGGCATGCAGGAGTCCTTGTGGCAGTGCTTGCAGGATGATGTAAAGGGAGCCGATGTTACCGCCTTGACTATTCCGGCTGAAGATTTTTTTTGCGTACAAGCGGCATAATTCTGAGCAGGAAGTACTGGTTTCCTGCTGCGGGTTTCGTCATCATTTACCTGCCTCCGACTTTAATGCTCATTCGATTGGTTAGTGCTTACTTATTATAGCTAAGTTATATAAACCTCCATGTGAGTGAGCACTAACCTCAGAAGTTACTTTAACTTCGCGTCGCAGGCTCAGGGTCCTGTTTAATATTTGTTCCCCACATTTTCCCACGTTGCCGTTAAGGTCATCTAAGTCCTTGTGAGATAAAGCAAAAATGCAGATATCCACATCCCGAAGTGGCTTGCAAAAGGCTATTTGCCTTCCTATAGTGTCGTAAAGTGGAAAATAGTGGGTAATAGTGGAACTTTTTGGTGTTGGTAACTACTTACATCAGCAAAGGAATCACACCCAAACCAACAGGAAGGACGTATGTTCCGGGGGCTGCACACGATCAATCTGGATGCTAAAGGGCGTCTGGCGATCCCGACTAAGTATCGGGAAACGCTGGCCGAGCTCTGTGGCGCCCGTTTGGTGGCCACCATTGATACCGAAGAACGTTGCCTCCTGATTTACCCCGTAAACGAATGGGAACTGATCCAGGCCAAAATTGAGGCCTTGCCCAGCTTTAACCCGGTTGCCCGCCGTATTCAGCGTTTACTGATTGGTCATGCGACTGATCTGGAGCTGGATAGCGCCGGTCGCATCCTGTTGCCACAACCGTTGCGCGAATATGCCTCGCTGGAAAAAGAGAGCGTGCTGATGGGGCAGGGAAAAAAACTGGAGCTGTGGAGTAAGTCGCTGTGGGAAGGCCGCCGTGATGAATACCTCGATATGGTCGGTCAGCCTGAACAATTACCCGAAGAACTACAGAGTCTGTCGTTATGAACCTGAGTGAGTTTGCTCACACCACCGTACTGCTGCAGGAGACGGTCGACGGCTGCCTGAATGATCCGGCGGGTATTTATGTGGACGGAACCTTTGGCCGTGGCGGTCACAGTCGTCTGCTGCTGAGTAAGCTGGCTCCTGAAGGCCGGCTGATTGGTTTTGATAAAGACCCGCTGGCGATTCAGACCGGTAAAGAGCTGGAGCAGGAAGACAGCCGTTTTCAGATTGTGCAGGCCAGCTTTGCCGATATGAAAGCTGAGCTTAACG
Source organism: Thalassolituus hydrocarboniclasticus (assembly GCF_025345565.1). Classification (NCBI taxonomy): domain Bacteria; kingdom Pseudomonadati; phylum Pseudomonadota; class Gammaproteobacteria; order Oceanospirillales; family Oceanospirillaceae; genus Thalassolituus; species Thalassolituus hydrocarboniclasticus. The sequence goes on from NZ_CP054475.1 coordinate 1,058,666, forward strand.
CTCTGGGTATCGACAAAATCAACGGCATTCTGCTGGATCTGGGCGTATCTTCGCCGCAGCTGGATGATGCCGAACGTGGCTTCAGCTTTATGAAAGACGGCCCGCTGGATATGCGTATGAATCCGGATGCCGGCCTCAGTGCTGCCGAATGGTGTGCGCAGACTTCTGAAGAAGAAATCGCCCGCGTATTAAAAGAATACGGAGAAGAGCGTTTCGCCAAACGCATGGCGCGCGCCATTATCAACGCCCGTGCTGAAGCGCCTATCACCCGTACCCGTGAGCTGGCCGAGCTTATTAAAGAAGCCAATCCGGCCTGGGAAAAACACAAGCACCCGGCAACCCGCGCTTTTCAGGCCATCCGCATCGCGGTGAATAACGAGTTGGGTGATCTGGAAAAGGTTTTGGCTGACAGCGTTGATCTGCTGCTGCCGCATGGTCGCCTGGCGGTGATCAGCTTCCATTCGCTGGAAGACCGCATGGTGAAGCGCTTTATCCGTGCTCAGGAAAAAGGCCGTGATTTACCTCCGGGCATTCCGGTACCGGACGAGATGCTTGGCCGCACTATGAAAAAAATGGGTAAGGCCATTATGCCCGGTAATGATGAAATCCGGATTAATGCCCGTGCCCGCAGCGCGGTATTACGCATTGCCGAGCGGTTAGCGTGAACGCAGGCGTTGCCATTTTGTGGGGTGTGGTTCTGGTTTCTGCTCTGGCTCAGGTTGGGGTGGTGCACTGGCACCGGACTTTGCTGCAGGTATGGCAACAGGAAGATGCATTGCGGGCGCAGTTACTGCAGGAACATACCCGTTTGCTGCTGGAAAAAAGTACATTAACCGCGCATGGCCGGATCGATCAGCAGGCGCGTAAACAACTGAATATGACAGAGCCAGGCAAGGTACAGGTGCTTTCACGATGAATGCGCAACCGAACCAAGAGACAACATTAAGCGGCATTACCCGCTGGCGTTTTACGCTGGTGCTGGTGGTGTTTGGCTGTCTGCTGGCGGCGGTTCTGGTGCGTCTGGTTATGTTGCATACCGTGGATCAGCCTTTCCTGTTTGAGCAGGGTGAAAAGCGTACGGTGCGTGAAGAAGTTCAGCCGGCAATGCGTGGCATGATAACCGACCGTTATGGCAAACCACTTGCAGTCAGTACTCCGGTGGTCACGCTGTGGCTGAATCCGCAGCAGGTTAATGTTCAGCAATTACCGGCTGTCGCTTCTGATCTTGGTCTGAGCACCAGAGAGCTGGTGCGTAAAGTTGAACGGGCGGCCTCTCAGGGTCGCTCTTTTTTATATCTTAAACGTCAGGTGCAACCGGAAGTGGCGCAGCTGGTATTAAAGCGCCGTATCGCCGGTATTTATGGTGACGATGATTTCCGCCGTTTTTATCCGGCCGCTGAAGTAACTGCTCATACGGTCGGTATCGTTGATGTTGATGGAAAAGGGCAGGAAGGTCTGGAACTGGCTTTTGATGAATTTCTGCAAGGCAGTGAAGGCTCGCGTCAGGTGGTTAAAGACCTGTACGGCAATGTAATTAAACAATTAAAAGTCAATGCGGTGCCAAAGCCCGGTGGTGATCTGGCATTAACACTGGATTTACGCCTGCAGTATCTGGCCTACCGTGAACTAAAAGCAGCCGTATCGCAGCACCATGCTAAATCCGGCAGTGCAGTGCTGGTGGATGCGCGCAGTGGTGATGTGCTGGCTCTGGTGAATCAGCCATCTTATAACCCGAATAACCGCTCCAGTCTGCGTGCGGAAAATATGCGTAACCGGGCGATTGCCGATCTTATTGAGCCGGGCTCAACCATTAAACCCTTTACGGTAGCTGCCGCATTAAACTCCGGCCGTTATTTTCCTGGCAGCGAAATCAATACTGCACCGGGTTTTGTCCGGGTTAAAAATAAAACCATCCGCGATCACCGTAATTACGGCGTGCTGGATATTACCGGCGTTATTACCAAGTCCAGTAACGTCGGCGTTACCTATCTGGCTCATCAGGTAGGTGCTGAGGGTATCTGGGAATTTTTCAGTAAAGCCGGTATTGGTCAGGCAACGGTGCTGGGTTTCCCCGGTGAAGCGGTAGGCAGTCTGCCTTATCCGGAGCAAATGGATGCTCTGCGTCTGGCGACGGTTTCTTACGGTTATGGTTTATCGGTTTCGCCTTTACAGCTTGCTCACGCCTACACCAGTTTTACTCAGGGCGGTTGTATTAACCCGGTGCGTTTATTAATGAATAATCAGCCACAGACGGAATGTCAGCGGGTAATGCCGGCGAAAGTTGCCCGTCAGGTTCTGGATATGCTTGAAACGGTCACCTCGAAAAGGGGAACCGGCAGTCGTGCCCGGGTTGCCGGTTATCGTGTTGGTGGTAAAACCGGTACTGCGCATAAAGTGGGACAGCAGGGTTACGAAGATTCAGAATACACCGCGGTATTTTCCGGAATAGCGCCGATTTCCTCCCCGGATCTGGTACTGGTTGTCGTCATCGACTCACCTCAGGGCAAAGAATATTACGGTGGTGAAGTGGCGGCTCCGGTGTTCTCACGCATTATGCAACAAGCCTTACGTCTGCGTCAGGTTGCTCCGGATGATGGCAGTGTACCGGCGCTGCATATGGCAGGAGGTCCGGCATGAAATTAAGTCAGATGGTTGCTCCTGAATTATTTATTCCGCCAGAGTGGGACCGTGAATTCGCACAGGTTGCTGTCGATAGCCGCGATGTGCAGCCTGGTGATGTATTTATTGCCCGTCGCGGCTTAACCGGCCATGGCGAAGAGCATATTTCTGCAGCTATTGAACAGGGTGCAGTTGCGGTTCTGGCTGAAGGCGATCTGGGCTTTCGTTGCGAACAGAGTCCACATTTTCCTGCTGTGCCGGTGTTTTTATGCAGTGAAATTTCCGCATCGTTAAGCACCTGGTTGCATCGCCGTTATGCGTCCGTTGCGGATATGAAACTGACAGCGGTAACCGGCACTAACGGCAAAAGTTCTGTGACGCAATATATGGCACAGCTGGCTGGTTTTTGCGCAGTGTCTTGTGGTGTTTTGGGCACTTTAGGTAATGGTGTATGGCCGGACCTTCAGACCAGCCGCAATACCACTGCCGATTTATCCGTGATTTTACGACATCTGCAGACCATGCAGGAAAAGGATGTTGATTTTGCTGCGCTGGAAGTCTCATCCCATGGTCTGACACAGCAGCGTGTGAGCGGATTGAACTTCCGTGTCGCTGTACTGACCAACCTCACCCAGGATCATCTGGACTATCACGGCAGCATGGACGATTACTTTGCTGCCAAACGTCAGTTGTTCGTTGGCCATGATATTGAAGCGGCATTAATTAATATTGATGACGTCTACGGTCGCCGGCTGGCAACTGATACAGCAGTGACTGCCGATATCATTACCTATGGCCAGAGTGAGCAGGCGCTGGTGCGTTATTCCGCAGTACAGATGCAGGCCCGTGGAATGCAGGCCTGGCTGGATACTCCGTGGGGCAGCGGCTTGCTGGTGTTGCCATTAATCGGTGAATTTAATCTGGCCAATGCAACGGCCGCAATTGCTGCTCTGGCACTGCAGGGTTTTGATTTTAAACAGCTGCTCGCGGCTGCTCAAAAACTGGAGCCGGTGGCCGGACGTATGGAGTTGTATGTAAAAGATGATGCGCCACTGGCGGTTATCGATTTCGCCCATACGCCGGATGCACTGCTGAATGTACTGCAGGCACTTAAGCCCTGGAATAAAAAAATTACCGCTGTATTTGGCTGTGGTGGTGATCGTGACCGCAGCAAGCGCGCGCTGATGGCTCAGGTAGCTGCCGCGCATGCGGACGTGGTCTGGCTGACAGACGACAATCCGCGCAGTGAAGATCCGCAGCAGATTTTTGCCGACGCGCTCAGTGCGGAAAATACCGGCGATTTTTATTGTGAACATGATCGCAGCCGTGCCATCACGCAGGCTCTGGATATGACAACTGCTGCCGGTATTGTACTTATCGCCGGCAAAGGCCATGAGAATTATCAGGAAGTACAGGGCGTGAAACTACCTTACAGCGATGCTTCGGTATTAACTCAGGCTGGCTATCGCAAGGCCGGACGGTTGCAGGGTGGAGATGATCATGCTGAGTAATTTGTCGCTGTCAGGGTTAGTTAAAATCGTACACGGACAGCTGCAGGGTGGAGCGGCGGCAGAGCTGAACGCTGACATGATTCATGGTGTGAGTACCGACACCCGTAAGATTAAAGCCGGTGATCTGTACGTACCATTAAGTGGCGAACATTTTAATGGCCATCATTTTATTGCGCAGGCTGCAGAGCAGGGCGCGGTTGCTGCGCTGATAGATCAGGACGTAGATTCCGATCTGGCTGATCGTTTGCCCTTGATCCGGGTAACGGATTGTCTGATTGCGCTTGGGCAGATTGCCGGCTGGAACCGCAGTCAGTTTCGCGGGCCGGTGGTTGCTGTTACCGGCAGTGCCGGTAAAACCAGTGTGAAACAATTAATGAGTAGTGTACTGGCACAGCGCTACCGTACATGGATGACACAGGGCAACCTGAATAACCATATCGGTGCGCCGCTGACACTGCTGGCCTTACAGCCAGAACATGAAGCGGCAGTTATTGAACTGGGTGCCAGTGGCGCCGGTGAAATTGCTTACACCGCACAATGGGTAAAACCTCAGGTTGGCATTATTACCAATGCGGCAGAAGCCCACCTGGAAGGCTTCGGCAGTCTGCAGGGAATTGTGCAGACCAAAGGTGAGTTGCTCGATTTTATCCAGCCGGGTGGCTGCGCGGTATTAAATGCTGATGATGTATTTTATGCCGAATGGGCAGAGCGTGCAGCAGCGGTTAAATTGCTCAGTTTTGGCTTTTCTGCCGCAGCAGATGTGCGTGCCAGTGCTTTGCGCTGTGATCTTCAGGGCAGTCATTTTGTACTGCATCTGGATGGTGAAGAATATGCAGTTCGCCTGCCATTACTGGGTGAACACAATGTGCGTAATGCGCTGGCGGTGAGTGCCGCCGCTTACGCGCTTGGGCTGAGTGCTGCTGAAATTATTCAGGGACTGCAACAGGCAACCACGGTTTCCGGTCGTTTGCACTGGCTAGATGGGCAAGCCGGTCAGCGGATTTTAAATGACGCTTATAACGCCAACCCTGCGTCAATCAAAGCAGCTATCGACGTGTTAAAACACGCGGCACAGAGCTGGCTGGTATTGGGTGATATGGCCGAACTTGGTGAAAGCGAATTGGCTGCTCATGCGGATATTGGTCTGTACGCCAAAACGCAGGGAATTCAGCATTTATTGGCGACGGGCGAGCGCAGCCGGAAAACGGTTGAAGCATTCGGGGCCGGAGCGCACTGGTTCGCAACCAAAGAAGAATTGGTGCGGTATTTACAACAACAGACCACTGATCAGGATGTCATTCTGGTGAAAGGGTCGCGCAGCGCTGGTATGGATCAGGTGGTTCAGGCGCTGCAGAAAAACACAGAGGAAAACTGATCATGTTGTTATGGCTGGGAGACTGGTTAGCGCAGTATCACTCCGGGTTCGGGGTGGTTAATTATTTAACTCTGCGCGCTATTCTGGCGGTAATTACTGCCCTGATGGTGTCATTACTCCTTGGCCCTGTGGTGATCCGCAAATTGCGTGAATACCAGATTGGTCAGGCAATCCGTGAATTAGGACCTAAATCTCACTTGAGCAAAGCCGGTACTCCGACCATGGGCGGTGTGCTGATTCTGCTGTCGATTGCCGTCAGTACACTGCTGTGGGGTAACCTGGAAAACCGTTTTGTCTGGGTTGTCCTGCTGGTTACGCTGGTTTTTGGCGCTATTGGCTGGGTGGATGATTACCGTAAAGTGGTGGAGAAAAACTCCCGTGGTTTACCGGGGCGCTGGAAATATTTCTGGCAGTCGGTGTTCGCCTTAATTGCCGCCGCTTATCTTTTCTACAGTGCGCAAAGTCCGCAGGAAACTCAGCTGGTGGTTCCTTTCCTGAAAGATGTGATGCCGCAGTTGGGCCTGCTGTTTATTCTGCTGACCTACTTTGTAATTGTTGGCTCCAGTAATGCGGTCAACCTGACCGATGGTCTGGATGGTCTGGCGATTATGCCAACAGTGATGGTCGGTGGCGCTTTAGGTATCTGTGCTTATCTGGCCGGTAACGTGAATTTTGCCAGTTATCTGCATATTCCTTATATCGCCGGTGCCGGTGAACTGGTGATTTTCTGTGCCGCAATCGTCGGTGCCGGTATCGGATTCCTATGGTTCAACACTTATCCGGCTCAGGTTTTTATGGGCGATGTGGGTTCTCTGGCATTGGGTGCGGCGTTAGGTGTGGTTGCGGTGATCGTTCGCCAGGAAATCGTCCTGTTTATTATGGGCGGTATTTTCGTCGCGGAAACTGTATCGGTGATCCTGCAGGTTGCCTCATTCAAAATGACTGGCAAGCGTATTTTCCGTATGGCGCCGCTGCATCATCACTATGAATTAAAAGGCTGGCCGGAGCCGCGCGTTATTGTTCGTTTCTGGATCATCACCATTATTCTGGTGCTGATCGGTTTAGCCACGCTGAAGATTCGCTGAGGAATCTGAATTTATGTCGCAGTTGATTTCCACAGATTACAAACGACTGATCGTCGGTCTTGGCATGACCGGGCTCTCTGCTGCCCGCTATTGCCAGAGCCGCGGCTGGGCGTTTGATTTGTGTGACAGCCGCGATGTGCCACCAGGTCTGGATGCGGTACGCAGCGAGTTTCCGCAGGCGATTATTTATAGCGGTGAATTACAGGCCGATGTTCTCAGTCAGTACGACGAATTAATCGTCAGTCCCGGCATTGCGGTTTCTCATCCTGCTATTGTTGCAGCCCGTCAGGCTGGTGCACGGATTGCTGGTGATATTCAGCTATTTGCCGATGCCTGCAACAAGCCATTAATTGCGATAACCGGCTCCAATGGTAAAAGCACAGTCACCACTCTGGTGGGAGAATTACTGGCAGCAGCCGGTAAGCGCGTAGCGGTTGGCGGTAATATTGGTGTTCCTGCTCTGGATCTGCTGGGCAGCGATGCTGAAACCGATATCTATGTACTGGAGCTGTCGAGTTTTCAGCTGGAAACCACCGAAAATCTGGCAGCTTCAGCTGCGGTGGTGCTCAATATGAGCGAAGACCATATGGACCGCTATCAGGGCATGGCGGATTACCATCAGGCCAAACACCGTATTTTTCAGCAGTGCCGTGGCGTTGTGGTGAATCGTGACGATGCGCTCAGTCAGCCGCTGGTCTCCGATAAAATGCCACGCCTGAGTTTTGGTCTGAATAAAGCAGATATTGGTCAGTTTGGCCTTGAGCGAATCGATGGCGAAAGCTGGATCATGTTCGGTACTGAAAAAATTATCGCTGCCAGCGAGCTGAAAATTAAAGGCCAGCATAATCTGGCAAATGTAATGGCAGCGCTGGCACTGATCAAACTGCTGTCGGTAGATATTACTGCCGTATTACCGGCGCTGCGTGAATTTGCTGGTCTGGATCATCGGTGTCAGTGGCTGGGTAATAAGGCAGGTGTTGATTTTTACAACGATTCCAAAGGAACCAACGTCGGTTCTACCCTGGCCGCGCTTTATGGTCTGGGGCCGGAAATTGCCGGAAAAATCTGGCTGCTGGCCGGTGGTGAAGGAAAAGGGCAGGATTTCAGCCCGCTGGCTTCTGCCTGTGAGCAATACGCCGCGGAAGTTCTTACTTTTGGTGCCGATGCGGGAACCATTGCGGCTGCCGTTTCTGATGCTTGCCCGGTATCACAGCAGGTTACTTTAGCCGAAGCTTTTACCCGTGCCTGCACCGTAGCCGCTGCTGGTGACGTTATTTTGCTGTCTCCGGCCTGTGCCAGTTTTGATCAGTTTAAAAACTATGTCGCCCGCGGCGAGTATTTTGCGCAGCTGGTAAAAACGGAAATCAGCAACGAGGTGGCGTTATGAATGTTGAACGCTTCCTCTGGCAAAGCCGGCAGAGCATGTTTTATCCCTGGCTGGCGCTGATGTGTCTGGGCTGGTTAATGGTGGCATCGGCATCTACCGGAATTGCGGAGTTTTATACCGGTAATGCCGCATATTTTGCGGTTCGCCATGCTGTGTATTTGCTGCTGGGCGTTGCCGTGGTGTATGCCATCAGCCAGATTCCGCTGAGCTGGTGGAGCAAGGTCGATGTGATGTTTCTGCTGCTGGCGGTAGCGGGTCTGATTCTGGTGTTTGTACCGGGAATCGGCCACGAAGTGAACGGCAGTCAGCGCTGGCTTAATCTGGGCATTATTAAAATTCAGGCTTCAGAACTGGCTAAACTGGCGGCGGTTTTTTACGTTTCCGGTTATCTGGTCCGTCGTCAGGATGAGGTTCAGCAGCAGTGGTCTGGTTTCCTTAAACCGCTGGGGATTCTGGCCGGAATGGTTTTCCTGCTGTTACTGGAACCGGACTTCGGTGCCGTTGTTGTATTGATGGGCGCTGTGCTTATTCAGTTGTTTTTAGGTGGTGTAAAAGCCGGGCAGTTTTTCCTGCTGTTAATCGCCACCTTAATTATCAGTGTCGTGGTGCTGACTTCCGAAAGCTACCGGGTTGAGCGTCTGATGGCTTATCTCGATCCGTGGGCGCCCGAGCATGTGTACGGCACCGGTTACCAGCTGACTCAGTCGCTGATTGCTTTTGGTCGCGGAGACTGGTTTGGCGTAGGTCTGGGTGAAAGTGTGCAGAAATTATTTTATCTGCCGGAAGCTCATACGGATTTTGTTTTTGCTATCTGGGCGGAAGAAACCGGTTTGATTGGTGGTGTTGCCGCCCTGACGTTGTTAGCGGTTGTTATTGCCCAGATCTGGCGGGTGTCATGGAAAGCCCAGCAGCAGGGACAGTTATATGGTGCTTATGTGGCCATTGGTATTGCTTCGTTACTGGGATTGCAGGTTGTGATTAATCTGGGTGTGAATATTGGTCTGTTACCCACTAAAGGGCTGACATTGCCTTTCTTCAGTTATGGCGGCAGCAGCCTGCTGGTGTGCTGCATCATGGTCGGTATTGTGATGCGTATTGCTCATGAAAATGATCAGGATAATCAGAATGAAAGTGCTGCTGCGGGAGGTGCTGCATGAGTCAGGCATCTTCGCGTAATGTTTTATTAATGGCAGGCGGTACTGGCGGACATGTTTTTCCTGCGCTGGCAGTCGCTGAAAAACTGAAACAGGAAGGCTTTACCATTCATTGGCTGGGAACAGCATCCGGTATCGAAAAAGATCTGGTGCCCGCCAATGGCTACCCGCTGCACTGCATCAATATCAGTGGCCTGCGTGGCAAAGGCAAACTGGGTTTATTAACTGCGCCGTTACGTATTGCTAAGGCAATTTTTCAGGCACGGAAAATTATCAAACAGGTGAAGCCGGTTGCAGCCCTTGGCTTTGGTGGTTATGCCACGGGCCCGGGTGGTGTTGCTGCCCGTCTGAGTGCGGTGCCTCTGCTGATTCATGAGCAGAATGCTTTCGCTGGCATGACCAACCGTTTATTAAGCCGTATCAGTCAGCATGTTATGCAGGCATTTCCGGGAGCTCTTGCAGGTGCGCAGGTTACCGGGAATCCGGTGCGCGAAAGCGTACTGAATTTGCCGCAGCCTGCGGAGCGTATGACAACCGATGGTCCGCTTAAAGTGCTGGTCGTTGGTGGCAGTCTTGGTGCTGCTGCGCTGAATCGTACGGTTCTTGCGGCGATGCAATTACTGCCTGAAAATCAGCGCCCGCAGTTACGTCACCAGGTGGGTAAAAGTAATCTGGCAGAAATGCAGAGCGCTTATGAACAAGCCGGAGTACAGGCTGAGGTTATTGCCTTTATTGATGATATGGCTGCCGCTTATGGCAATGCCGATTTACTGATTTGCCGTGCCGGTGCACTGACCGTATCTGAAGTGGCTGCCGCGGGATGTGCAGCGATTTTTGTACCTTTCCCTTTTGCGGTGGATGATCATCAGACTGCAAACGCAGAGTACCTGACGAAAGCCGGTGCGGGCCTGATCTGTCAGCAGAATGAATTAACTGCGGAATGGCTTGCTGCCCGGTGGCAGCATTTCTCCGCGAACAGAACATTATTACTGGAAATGGCCAACAAGGCTCGCAGCCAGGCCATTGCCAATGCAACCGCACAGGTTGCAGAACAGATTAAGAGGTTTGCCCGTGACAGATAAAACCAATACACCGCTGAATCATTTAATACCGGAAATGCGCCGCATCCGCTGCATGCATTTTGTTGGTATTGGCGGTGCCGGCATGTGTGGTATCGCCGAAGTGTTGCTGAATCAGGGCTATCAGATTTCCGGTTCAGATTTACGTCAATCGGCGGTGACCGAACGACTGCAGGCACTGGGTGCTACCATTTATATTGGTCACCAGGAGAGCAATGTGGCGCATGCCGATGTGCTGGTTGTTTCAACCGCCATTGATCATGAAAATCCGGAAATCCGTGCTGCTGTTGAGGCACGTATTCCCGTTGTCCGTCGTGCTGAAATGCTGGCCGAGCTGATGCGTTTCCGTCACGGAATTGCGGTAGCCGGAACCCATGGTAAAACCACAACCACCAGTATGGTGACATCAGTACTGGCTGAAGCCGGTCTGGACCCGACGTTTGTTATCGGTGGCAAATTAAACAGCGCCGGTACCAATGCCCGTTTGGGAGCCAGCCGTTATTTAGTCGCCGAGGCCGATGAAAGTGATGCCTCTTTCCTGCACCTGCAGCCGATGGTTTCTATTGTTACCAATATTGATGCTGACCATATGGCGACTTATGGCGGCGATTTTGAGCAGCTGAAAAATACCTTTGTCGAGTTTCTGCATAATCTGCCTTTCTATGGTCTGGCGGTGGTGTGTATTGATGACGATGTGGTGCGTGAGTTATTACCACGAATCAGCCGCCAGATTGTGACTTATGGTTTTTCTGAGGATGCCGATTACCGGGCAACCGATTTGCGTCAGGATGGATTATTCACGCACTTTACTGTGCAGCGTCCGGCGGGCCGCGCCCCTCTGAATATCAGCCTGCGTATGCCAGGTACGCACAATGTACTGAATGCCATGGCGGCTATTGCGGTCGCAGACGATGAAGGTGTTGATGATGCAGCGATTGTGGCTGCGCTGGAAAAATTTGCCGGTGTCGGTCGGCGTTTCACCGTGTGTGGCGAATTCCCGCTGGGTGATGGTGAGGTGATGCTGGTTGATGATTATGGTCATCACCCACGTGAACTCGAAGTTACCATTGATGCTATCCGCAAAGGTTTTCCAGAGCGTCGTCTGGTGATGGTATTTCAGCCACACCGTTACAGCCGTACCCGCGATCTGTACGAAGATTTTACCCGTGTTTTATCCGGGGCCGATGTGCTGCTGTTAATGGATGTCTATCCGGCAGGAGAAAAACCCATTGCCGGTGCTGATGGTCGTGCCTTGTGTGGCAGTATTCGTCAGCGCGGTATGGTGGACCCAATTTTTATTGGCCGTGATGAATCTCTGGAAGCACCATTGAAAGGCGTATTAAAGCCAGGTGACCTGTTACTGACTCAGGGAGCGGGTGATATCGGAAATCTGGCAGTGACATTAACCCAGCAGTTACCGGCATGGCTGGCAGAGGTAAAAGTATGAACGTTGCCGCATTAGGAAAAATCGCGGTTTTAATGGGCGGAACATCCGCGGAGCGTGCGGTATCACTGAAAAGTGGTCAGGCTGTATATTCTGCACTGCAGCAAAGCGGTGCCGATGTGATTGCTATTGATGTTCAGGCGCATGCCATTGAGCAATTAACCAACGTCGATTTTGATGTCGCCTTTATTGCATTGCATGGTCGTGGCGGTGAAGACGGTACTATTCAGGGCGTGCTGGAGTGGCTGGATAAGCCCTATACCGGCAGTGGTGTAATGGCATCTGCTCTGGCAATGGATAAATGGCGCACCAAATTAATCTGGCAGGCTGCAGGTTTGCCGACACCCAAAGCATTTTTGCTGAACGAGGACAGTGACTGGAGCCAGCTGATTGCCGAACTGAATGCTGATGCCATCGTAAAGCCGGCACGTGAAGGTTCCAGTATCGGTATGCGTAAAGTCCACACTGCGGAAGAGTTGCAGGACAGTTTTAATTTCGCCCGTGAATATGACGGACTGGTTTTGGCTGAGTCCTGGGTGAAAGGCGCAGAGTTTACGGTTGCTATTGTGGATGGTAAGGCGTTACCGGCTATTCAGTTAAAAACCAGCCATGCGTTTTATGACTACGACGCCAAGTATCAGGCAAACGACACTCAGTATTTATTGCCCTGTGGTCTGTCTGCAGAAAAAGAACAGGAATTACAGCAGCTGGCTCTGAAGGCATTTGACGTTATCGGTGGCCAGGGTTGGGGACGTATTGATGTGATGCAGGATCAGAACGGTCGGTTCTGGTTACTGGAGGCAAATACCAGTCCGGGTATGACTGATCACAGTCTGGTGCCGATGGCGGCCGCTGCGGTCGGGATGAGTTTTCCTGAACTGGTTGTGCATTTATTAACGGAAGCCAGAGGCAGGGTTCGTGGCTAAAAAAGCAGCTCCACGCGGCGCGACCCCACGGGAGGTCAGACAGCCAAGACAATGGCGGATAACGATGCCGGCAATCGCCTGGCAGTGGTTATTGCTGCCTGTATTTCTTGCTGCTGTTGTTGCCGGTGTGCGCTGGAGTTACCACAGCTGGCCAATTACCAGCATTGATGTACAGGGACGTCTGTCGGTCTGGCAAGCAGAAGATATTGCCGGGAAAATCGTTTGGGCAAAAGATGAAAGCTTCTTCTCACTAGATCTGCAGCGTGTTTACCAGCAGATTTCCGCGCTGCCGCTGATTATGCAGGTGACAGTACGCAAGCGCTGGCCGAATACGCTGGAAGTGAGTTTGTATGAAGATGTGCCTATGGCCATCTGGAACGGTGATCAGTTGCTGAGTGCTAATGGGCGGTTAAGCGAAATTCCTGCTCATCTTGATGGCGCTCATCTGGCTCAGATTGATGGCGACCGCAATTATGCTGAAGCAGCAGTACGTCATTTTCGCCGTATACAGCAATCGCTGGGTCATCTGAATATTGGCATTAATCGCTTAACGGTTTCGGCGGTTGGTGCTGTCGATGTGGAGCTGAGCAATGGCTGGCAGGTTCGCTTTGGACGGCAGTATTTTGAAGAGCGCGTTCAGCGTCTGGAATTATTGATTGCGCAATTGCCAGAGTCGGCGGTTGCGAGTGTTGATTTACGTTATGGAAAAGGTGCGGCCATTGGCTGGCGCGCAGTGCAGGAGATGGGATGATGAGTCAGGTACAACAAAAAAACATGCTGGTTGGCCTGGATATTGGCACCTCTAAAATTGTCGCTATTGTTGGCGAGCTGGGGGCTGACGGAAATATCGAAGTGGTTGGTCTGGGTTCCCATCCGAGCCGTGGTCTGAAAAAAGGCGTGGTGGTTAATATCGAATCCACGGTGCAGTCGATCCGGCGCGCGGTGGAAGAAGCTGAATTAATGGCAGGCTGTACCATCCATTCTGTTTATGCCGGTATTGCTGGCAGTCATATTCACTCGATGAACTCGCACGGCATTGTGGCAGTGCGCGACCGTGAAGTGACGCCAATGGATGTCGACCGCGTGATCGATGCGGCTCAGGCTGTGGCCATTCCTCAGGATCAGCGCATCCTGCATGTTTTGCCGCAGGAATTTGTGGTCGATAATCAGGAAGGCATTAAAGAACCTGTCGGTATGTCTGGCGTCCGCCTTGAAGCTAAGGTTCACCTGGTAACCGGTGCTGTTAATGCAGCACAGAATATAGAGCGTTGTGTGCAGCGCTGTGGTTTGCAAACCGATGCGATCATTCTTGAGCAGCTGGCTTCCAGTTATGCCGTTTTAACAGATGATGAACGCGAGTTGGGCGTCTGCCTGGTGGATATCGGTGGTGGTACAACGGATATCGCTATTTTTACCGAAGGTGCAATCCGCCATACGGCTGTGATACCGATTGCCGGTGACCAGGTTACCAACGATATTGCCATGGCGTTGCGCACGCCGACCCAGCATGCCGAAAAAATCAAAATAAAATATGCCTGTGCGCTGACACAATTAGCCAAAGCGGATGAAACGATCAAGGTGCCGAGTGTTGGTGAACGCCCGCCACGTGACTTATCCCGTCAGGCATTGGCAGAGGTTGTTGAGCCACGCTATGACGAATTGTTTACCCTGATTCAGGCAGAATTGCGCCGCAGTGGTTTCGAAGATATGGTCGCTGCGGGCATTGTACTGACAGGCGGCACGTCAAAGATGGAAGGTGTTGTGGATCTGGCGGAAGAGATTTTCCATATGCCTGTTCGTCTGGCCAAACCTTACGGTGTATCAGGGCTGACCGACGTTATTAATAACCCGATTTATTCGACCTCTGTTGGGCTGCTTTTGTATGCCGCAAAACAACAGAGGAATAAAACAAATAATAACCGGGATGAAGATCGTCCCGATGGCATTTATTCCAAAATAAAAGATTGGATTAAAGTCAACTTTTAAGATTAAATATTATTCAGCGCGCTAAGGAGATAACGCTATGTCTCAGCAAAGAGAAGGGGATATGTTCGAACTGGCAGATGATTTACAACAATCGGCGGTTATTAAAGTCGTTGGTGTTGGTGGTGGCGGTGGCAATGCGGTTCAGCATATGGTCGCAGGCAACATTGAAGGTGTGGACTTTATTTGTGCCAACACCGACTCACAGGCACTGCGTAATGTGAGTTCCCGCTCCATTATTCAACTGGGTAACGGTCTGACCAAAGGATTGGGTGCAGGCGCGAATCCGGAAGTAGGCCGTCAGGCTGCTCTGGAGGATCGTGAACGTATCGCTGAAGCACTGAAAGGTGCCGATATGGTATTTATCACTGCCGGTATGGGCGGTGGTACGGGTACCGGTGGTGCTCCGGTTGTTGCTGAGGTGGCGAAAGAATTAGGTATTCTCACTGTCGCAGTGGTTACCAAGCCATTCCCGTTTGAAGGGAAGAAGCGCATGTTGATTGCTGACCAGGGGCTGAAGCAACTGGCTGAGCATGTGGACTCCCTGATTACCATTCCGAACGAAAAGTTACTTTCTGTTCTGGGAAAAAACACTTCTCTGCTTGATGCTTTTAAAGAAGCTAATAATGTATTGCAGGGAGCTGTTCAGGGGATCGCTGATCTGATTACCCGTCCGGGTATGATCAACGTCGACTTTGCAGACGTCCGCACTGTGATGTCCGAAATGGGTCAGGCGATGATGGGAACGGGTGTTGCCAGTGGTGAAAACCGTGCTCGTGAAGCAGCAGAACGCGCAATTGGCAGTCCGCTGCTGGAAGATGTCGATCTGCAGGGCGCGCGTGGCATTCTGGTTAATGTAACCGCTGGTTTTGATCTGTCTCTGGGTGAGTTCAGTGAAGTCGGCAGCGTAATCGAAGAGTTTGCCTCTGAGCATGCAACTGTTGTTGTTGGCACCGTGATCGATCCGGATCTGTCGGATGAGCTGCGTGTTACAGTTGTTGCCACTGGTTTGGGTCGCCGCGATGCGGTTGAGGAACCAAAGCCAACTAAAGTGGTCGATAACACCGTCAATGCCCGTAAGGCTGATGGTACGACAGATTACAGCCAGCTGGATCAGCCAACCGTGAAGCGTCAGGCAGGTAACGCCGCTAAGCAGTTGGATGTCGCAGCCCGTCCTGATATGGATTATCTCGACATTCCGGCGTTTTTGCGTCGTCAGGCTGATTAAAGAATGCGCACTAGCGCATTCTTTATTTGTTGTTATAATGCCGGGCTAGTCTTTTTGTATGAAATTTGCTCAGTAATGGCAGGATTGTTCAGATGATTCCACAACGAACGTTAAAAAACGCTATCCGGGCGACTGGGGTTGGCCTTCATTCAGGTGAGAAGGTGTATCTCACGCTGAAACCGGCACCTGTTGATACCGGGATTGTGTTCCGACGTATCGATCTTGATCCGGTTGTGGATATCCCGGCACACGCCCTGAATGTTGGCGAAACTACGCTGTCCACCACGCTGGTTAAAGATCATGCCCGCGTTGATACGGTTGAACACCTGTTATCTGCGATGGCTGGCTTGGGTATCGACAATGCTATCGTCGAGCTCAGTGCTCAGGAAGTACCTATTATGGACGGCAGTTCAGGCCCGTTTGTATTTCTGGTGCAGTCCGCAGGTATTGCTGAGCAGAATGTTGCCAAGCGTTTTATCCGCATCAAACGTCGTGTTGAAGTGCGTGAAGGCGATAAAGTAGCTTCTTTTGTGCCTTACGATGGCTTTAAGGTCAGCTTTGAGATCGATTTCGATCATCCGGTGTTCAAGCAGAGTGTTCAGAAAGCAAGTCTGGACTTCTCTTCAACGTCTTATGTAAAAGAAGTCAGCCGTGCCCGAACCTTTGGTTTCACCAAAGATCTGGAATACATGCGTTCCAAAAATCTGGCGCTGGGCGGCAGTGTTAAAAACGCCATTGTCGTTGATGAGTACCGTGTGCTGAATGAAGACGGACTGCGTTACGATGATGAGTTTGTGAAGCACAAAATACTGGATGCTGTAGGTGATCTGTACCTGCTCGGGCACAGTCTGATTGGTGAGTTTATCGGCTATAAGTCAGGTCACGGCCTGAACAACAAGTTGCTGCGTGAGCTTCTGCTGCAGGAAGACGCGTGGGAGTTTGTCGAATTTGCTGAGGAAAGCTCGCCAATTTCTTACATGCGCCCGGCCGCTGCTGGTTAACTTATTGAAACAGTAATACGTTTGAGTATCCTCACACAAAGGCCATAATTGATTTATGGCCTTTGTTTTGTGAGTGGCTGGTGATCCGTTAAGGCGGGTCAGGCAGGCAGGAAGTCAGTGCCAGAATCGTACACAGCCGATTAGGAAGTAAATAGCTTAACTATGAATATCATTATTGTTGGTCGTCGCCATGGTGAATCAAGAACCTACACACTGAGTGCCTCTGCACGTACAGTGATGTTTGGCTTTCTGTTCGCACTGCCTTTTGCAATGGGCGTAGCTGGCTATTGGCTGGCAGAACGATTGGCTGACGAAGGTATTCTCGATCTTAACGCTGCCAAAGCCTGGGAGCGTGACCTCAATATGCAGCGTCAGGAGCTGCAGCAGATCCGCAAACAGACCGATCAGGAGCTTGAAGCACTGACTCTGCGTCTGGCCGAACTGCAGGCCAAGTTACTTCGTCTGGATGCTCTTGGTGAGCGTCTGGTGGATGTTTCCGATCTTAATTCCGAAGAATTCGATTTCAGTATGCAACCGGCCGTTGGTGGTCCGGGCACGCTTGGAGAAGCCTATCAGGTTCCTGAAATCAACGAAGTGCTGAATGAACTGGCTGAGCGTATCGACAGCCGTGAGCAGCAGCTCGAAGTGCTGGACGACCTTATGTCGGCCAACAAACTCAGTGCCGATACCTTTGTTGCCGGACGTCCGATTACCAGGGGGTGGATGTCATCCCGCTATGGTAAACGTACCGATCCGTTCACCGGTCGTCTTGCCTGGCATGGCGGGGTCGATTTTGCCGGTAAAATGGGCGCTGACATCGTTGCCGTTGCCTCCGGCGTTGTGACCTGGTCCGGCCCGCGTTATGGCTATGGTAACCTGATTGAGGTGAATCATGGCAACGGTTACAAAACCCGCTATGCACACTGTAAAGAGCTGAAAGTTGCTCTTGGCGATATCGTCCGCAAAGGTGATGTTGTTGCATTGATGGGAAGTACCGGTCGTTCTACTGGTCCCCACGTCCACTTCGAAGTGTATAAAAACGGTCGCACCGTCGACCCGGCGGCGTACATCCACCGCACTCCTCAGTAATCTTTCTGTTTCAACACGCTTGTCATCATTCTGGGTTATAAGTAGCCTTTAGCACTTTGGCCCAGCGCCTTATTTTGTTTCCCGGATAATGATAATTCCATGATTGGTAACCTTTTTCGTAAAGTATTTGGCAGTAAAAACAGCCGCGAACTCAAGCGCATGGGCAAACTGGTATCCCAGATCAATGCCTTTGAAGATTCTGTAAAATCCCTCTCTGATGAGCAGCTTAAAGCAAAAACAGCGGAATTCCGCCAGCGTTTAAGCGATGGCGCATCACTGGATTCGTTGTTACCTGAAGCTTTTGCCGTCTGTCGCGAAGCCGGTAGCCGTGTGATGGGCATGCGCCATTTCGATGTGCAGCTGATCGGTGGTATCACCCTGCATGAAGGCCGTATTGCCGAAATGCGTACCGGTGAAGGTAAAACCCTGGTTGCTACTCTGCCTACTTATCTGAATGCGCTGACCGGCAAAAGCGTTCATGTGGTAACCGTGAACGACTATCTGGCCCGTCGCGACGCCGAGTGGATGCGTCCGTTGTACGAATTCCTGGGTATGAGTGTCGGTATCGTTGTTCCCGGCCAGAATCCGCTGGAAAAGCGTGAGCAGTACAAAGCCGATATTGTTTACGGTACTAACAACGAGTTTGGTTTCGATTATCTGCGCGACAACATGGCCTTCTCTCTGGCCGATAAAGCGCAGCGTGAACTGTATTTCGCCATTGTCGATGAGGTGGATTCCATCCTGATCGATGAGGCCCGTACGCCGCTGATTATTTCTGGTCCGGCGGAAGACAGCTCTGAGCTGTACCGTAAAATCAATAAGCTGATTCCTAAGCTGGAACGTGGTCAGGCTGCCGATGAAGGCAATGAGGCGGCTTCGGGTCATTACTTCGTGGATGAAAAACAGCGCTCTATTGAGATGACTGAAGAAGGTCATGAGTTTGTTGAAGAACTGCTGACCAACGAAGGCATTCTGAAAGAAGGCGAAAGTCTGTACGCAGCGAATAACCTTAACCTGCTGCATCATGTGCATTCCGCTCTGAAGGCGCATGCGGTTTACCAGAAAAACGTCGACTATATCGTGCAGGGCGGCCAGGTGGTCATCGTTGATGAGCACACCGGCCGTACTATGCCAGGCCGTCGCTGGAGCGAAGGTCTGCATCAGGCGGTTGAAGCGAAAGAAGGTGTGAATATTCAGAACGAAAGTCAGACCCTGGCTTCGACCACTTTCCAGAACTACTTCCGTCTGTATGAAAAACTAGCCGGTATGACCGGTACGGCCGATACCGAAGCCTTCGAGTTTCATCAGATTTACGGTTTGGATGTGGTGGTTATTCCAACCAATAAAGCCGTGCGCCGCATCGACTATAACGACGTTATTTACGCCACTCAGAAAGAAAAATTTGATGCCGTAATTGAAGAGATCCGCGAAGTAACCGCACAGGGACGTCCTGTTCTGGTGGGTACTGCGTCTATTGAATCATCAGAATATATTTCGCATCTGCTGACGCAGGCGAAGGTCGCACATAACGTTCTGAACGCCAAAGAAAACGCGCGCGAAGCACAGATTATTGCCGAAGCCGGTAGCCCGGGGGCGGTGACCATCGCCACCAACATGGCCGGTCGTGGTACCGACATTATGCTGGGCGGTAACTGGGAAGCTGAAGTCGCGGCTCTGGAAAATCCGACCGACAGTCAGATCGCAGCGATTAAAGCCGACTGGCAGAAACGTCATGATGCAGTGCTGGAAGCCGGTGGTCTGCACATTATCGGTACCGAGCGTCATGAATCCCGCCGTATCGATAATCAGCTGCGTGGCCGTGCCGGTCGTCAGGGGGATGCAGGTTCCACACGTTTCTTCCTGTCGCTGGAAGATAACCTGATGCGGATTTTCATGTCTGAGCGTATGCGCGCCATGATGCAGGCGCTGGGTATGAAAGACGGTGAATCCATCGAGCATAAGATGGTGACCAATGCTGTTGAGAAAGCTCAGCGCAAAGTAGAAGGCCGTAACTTCGATATCCGTAAACAGCTGCTTGAATACGATGATGTGGCTAACGATCAGCGTCGTGTGGTTTACAACCAGCGTAACGATATTATGGCGATGGAAGATATTTCTGAAATCATCACCAATATCCGTAAAGACGTTGTGAATGAAGCCATCGATGGTTATATCGCACCACAAAGTCTGGAAGAGCAGTGGGATATTGCTGGCCTTGAAAGCCACCTGAAAGCCGAGTTCGACGTCGATCTGCCGGTTCAGCAATGGCTGGATAACGAAGACAAACTGTACGAAGAAACTCTGCGTGAGCGTATTCTGGATGCAATTCAGAAAGCCTATGAGGAAAAAGAAGCGACCGTTGGTGCCGAGCCAATCCGCATGTTCGAGAAGCAGGTGATGCTGCAGATTCTCGATAACCTGTGGAAGGAGCATCTGGCGACCATGGATCACCTGCGTCAGGGTATTCACCTGCGTGGTTATGGTCAGAAAAATCCGAAGCAGGAATACAAGCGTGAGTCTTTTGGTCTGTTCCAGGAGTTGCTGCGTAATATCAAGCACGAAACCATCCGTATTCTGTCCCACGTAAAAGTGCGTCAGGAAGAAGAAGTCCGGGCGATGGAAGAACAGCGCCGTGCGGCGGTGGAAGCCCAGGTACAGCGTGCGCAATATCAGCATGAAACGGCTGAGTCTCTGTCAGGTGGTCAGCCAGAGGTTGATAGTGGTGACGAACAGGCGCAGCCTTTTGTTCGCGATGAAAAGAAAGTCGGCCGTAACGAGCCATGCCCGTGCGGTTCAGGTAAAAAATACAAACATTGTCACGGCACGTTGTCGTAAGCAAAAGTCGGAAGGCGTAAGCAAAAAAATGGCAGTTAACTTCACAGTTTTTGAAGACTTTAAAGCGGTAGATGGTGTTCGTCTTGGTGTGGCTCAGGCGCATGTGCGCTATGCCAACCGTGACGACATGGTGGTCATTGAGCTGGCCGAGGGAACAACCGTTGCCGGCGTATTTACCACCAACGCATTCTGTGCGGCGCCGGTGCAGATCAGCAAAACGCATCTGGCCGATACCGCTCCGCGTTACCTGTTGATCAATACCGGTAATGCCAACGCGGGTACGGGTCCACAGGGCTACGCCAATGCGGTCCGCAGTTGTGAAATGCTGGCAGCGGCCACCTCTGTTCAGCCTGCGCAGATTCTGCCGTTTTCGACTGGTGTGATTGGTGAGCCGCTGAACATGGCCGCATTTGAACGTGGTATTCCGGCGGCGCTGGACAATCTCAGTGCTGATAACTGGGCCCGTGCAGCCAAAGGCATCATGACCACTGACACCCTGCCAAAGGGCTACAGCACCCAGTTTGAGGTTAACGGTAAAACCGTCACCATCACCGGTATGTCGAAAGGTGCCGGTATGATCATGCCAAACATGGCCACCATGTTGGGTTATATCGCGACCGATGCCGGTATCTCCCAGGCGCTGTTGCAGTCCTGGTGTAAAGAGCTGGCTGATTGTTCGTTTAACCGCGTGACCATTGATGGTGATACCTCAACCAACGATTCCTGCATGCTGATGGCAACCGGCCGTTCTGGTGTGCAGATCAATGATGTTGCCAGCCCGGAAGCACAACTGGTCTTTGCCAAGCTGAAAGAAGCCTTCCAGATTCTGGCTCAGGCTATTGTTCGTGACGGTGAAGGGGCCACCAAGTTTGTGACCATCGAAGTCGGTGGTGCCGCCAGCCAGAAAGAAGCGCTGGACGTAGCTTATACCGTGGCGCACTCGCCGCTGGTTAAAACCGCGATGTTTGCATCCGATGCTAACTGGGGTCGTATTCTGGCTGCGGTCGGTCGTTCCGGTGTGCAGGATTTTGATCTGGAAAAAGTGCAGATCTTTATCGATGACGTGCAGATCGTCGAAAACGGTGGCCGCTGTGAGTCTTACACCGAAGAAGCCGGCGCTGCTGTTTTTGCCCTGACCGAGTTCCGTGTCCGTATTGAGCTTGCGCGCGGAGACTTCCGCGAAGAGCTGTGGACCTGTGACTTCTCGCACGAGTACGTAACCATCAACGCCAACTACCGCTCCTGATGAAGACGGTGCATGTAGCTGTAGCTGTCGTGGTCGTTAATGACCACGACATCCTGATTGCCCGTCGCCCGGATGATAAACATCAGGGCGGGTTGTGGGAGTTTCCCGGCGGAAAAGTAGAAGCCGGTGAAAGTGTCACCGCGGCTCTGGTGCGCGAGCTGGATGAAGAAGTTGCACTGAGTGTGACTGAGCAATCTATGTCGCCGCTGCTGCAGATCCCTTTCGATTATCCGGATAAAAGCGTGCTGCTGGATGTGTACTGGGTTGAGGCGGATATGAACTCCGCCTTGCTGGCTCACGGAGCAGAAGGTCAGGAAGTTCGCTGGCTGCCTTTTACCCGCCTGACAGAGTTTGAATTCCCCGCGGCTAACCAGCCAATTCTCGATGTTGTTTGCGCCCGTCTGGGCTGACAGGTTCTTATCACTGACCCAGTGACAGAAACGGCCACAGGGTCAGGCCCAGAACCAGAAGTACCGCAATCAGCGTCATGATCAGCTCAGCGGGTTGCTCCAGCCAGCGCTGCAGCATGCTCTGGGTATTTCCTTGCTGCTGTTGTTGCTCATATTCATCGCGGACGCGCTGCAGCCGTTCCTGCTGATACTGATCGAGTAAGCTGCGCGCCTGTTCGTAGTCTTCATTATGACGCAGCCAGATAGCGGCCACAGAAATACGCCAGCGGCCATCATCGGTTTCATAAAATTCTATGTCAGCATCCTGCAGCAGGGTGCGGACATCCTCGGCTTCATCTTCATTAACGCCATTGAGGCGGAACAGCAGCTTGGCCATAGTGATCTTCAGTTTTGAAATTTGTGCCTATTGTACCCAAAGTCACAGCATAACTTCCGGCTAAATCAGGCAGCGGAATGGCGGGCATAAAAAAGCCGCCAGACCCGTAGGTGGCGGCTGAAGCTCTGAGAGTGTGCAATTCTCAAATTGGATAATCCAATGCTAGTTCAGGATCTGCAGATGCGCAAGTAAAGATCTGGTCAGTTACTTGATGTGCTGGCTATTGCACCGCTGCCGGATTTTAGCCAGACTGAGCCGGTCAGCTCCGCGGAGCTGTGACAGACTCACCAACCGATCAAAATAAGTATAAGAATAATGAGCAAAACCCTACCGGATCAGATTGCTGATCTGCTGATCGCCCTTATTTTTACCGGCGATCTGCAGGCGGGCGAAAAGCTGCCGCCTGAACGCCAGCTGGCTGAATATCTCGACGTTGACCGTACATCTTTGCGCATGGCTTTGCGTACTTTGGGGCGTATGAATGCTGTGCGCAGCGTGCAGGGCTCAGGTATCCGCGTGGGTGATGTGCGCCGCGATATGGGGCTGGATTTTCTTGATAACCTGTACCGCATACCGGAGCTGGAGCTGGGCGGTGAACTGTTGCTGGCCGGTCTGGAATTATTTAACCGCGCGATTCCGACGGCTATTCGCCTGGCGCTGGAGAAACGTGAGCGCTCCGGAGGAAGCCCGGAGGATGCGGTTATTCCGCAGCTGGTACAGCGTATGTATCAGGGGCTGAACGAGGGAGTGCCGATGGGTGAACTGGCTGATCTGGAAGTGGAGATGATCGACACTATTATGACAGCAACCGGCAATCTGGTACTGCAGGCCTCATCAACCAGCTCCCGCCGCATCCGCAGCTTGCTGACCCAGAAACTGTTTGAACAGATTGATGTGCGTGCTCATCTGGATCATCAGGTGCAGATGCTGATGCGCACCCAGCAGGGGGATTACCGGCTGGAAGAGATGATTCAGCAGTATCAACAGTACATCGATACCCTGACTAAACCGTTACGTGAGCACCTGAATAACATCCCGGAGCAGCCGAGATTATTGCGTTCACCGCTCCACAATGGGCGCAATATCATCAGCCTGCGCCATCTCACGGGTTCTGCCTGAACGGCGCAGCCACAGGGCTGCGCTGATAATCAGCAGGCTCAGGATATACAGCGGCCACAACTCCCAGATCATATAAGGCGTTTTGCCCTGACGCATTTCTGCGGTTCCGGTCAGGGTCGCCCTTTGTTCATAAGGCAAACGTGACATCATCCGGCCTTTGTTATCGACCAGTGCGGTAATGCCGGTATTGGTCGAACGCAGCAGCCAGCGTCCGGTTTCCAGCGCGCGCATCTGCGCCAGCGCCATATGCTGTTTCGGCCCCAGAGAGTCGCCGAACCAGGCATCGTTGCTGACGGTAATCAGAAAATCGGCATCCTGTGCCATACGGCTGACCAGCTGTGGATAGGCAATTTCGTAGCAGATATAGGGGGCAATCAGATACAGCTCTTCTGTGCTTTCTGAATGCTTACCGACTTTCAGCAGGGGTTGATTGGCAGGCCCGTGCAGGAAGCTGGACATATCCAGATCAAAAAACGGAATCAGCCCGCGGATCAGCGCCTGTAAGGGCACATATTCTCCGAACGGCACCAGATTCTGTTTGTGATAGATGCCTTCGCCATTACCAAAGGCGATCACGCTGTTATGGAACTGTCCGGCCAGTTCGTGGCCGCGGGGATAGCGGTAGGGAATGCCGGTGATCACTGTAGTGCCGGTTTCCTGTGCTTCAATCGCCATATCATCCATATAAGGCTGGAACTGATCGAGCAGCAGCGTCATCGCAGTTTCCGGCCATAAAACCAGATCGCTGTCCCAGTGTTCGCTGGTTTGCTGGAAGTAAGCGTTGATGGTCGGGCTGATGGACTCGCGCAGCCACTTCTGATCCTGCGGAATATTGCCCTGTACCGCGCTGACGGTCAGCTCACCGGTTTTATGGGTCCAGTCCTGTTGCTGTAACAACAGGCCGGCCGGCCATAGCAGCAGCACGGCGAGGAATGCCGGCTGACGTGTCTGCCAGAAGCGGTAGAGCGCGGTTACGGTCAGTACACAGATAAACGATAAACCATAGCTGCCGAATACCGGTGCCCAGCCGGACAGCCAGCTGCCGAGGTGGGCATCACCGGCAAACAGCCAAGGGAAGCCGGTCATAAACCAGCTGCGGAACCATTCGTGCAGAAACCAGAATACCGGAATCGTCAGCCAGGCCAGACTCTGGCCGAGAAAGCGCTGGCGCAGGGCAAACCAGAAACCGGGGAAGGTGGCGAGAAAGGCGGCAAACAGGCCGATCATCAGCACGGCGAGTACTGCAGGTGTTCCGCCGTGGTCATGCATGCTGACGTAAATCCAGGAAATACCGACCGAGAATTTTCCCAGACTGAACCACCAGGCCGTGGCAAAGGCAGAACGAGCATTGTCTGTCTGCAACAGAAAATGCACGAACACGGCAATGCTTAACAGGCCAAGCGGCCACCAGAAGAGAGGAGCCAGAGCGAGTGGAAACACTGCACCCGCCAACAATAACAACGCCCGCGCAGCCCAGCCTGCCATAGCTTTACCTGATTATGAGATGAGTGAGGGTTAATGCGCCGGCTCAGCCGGCGTCGATGGGCGTTACTTCCAGCAGGTTGATCTGTCGGCTGGTACCGTTAACCACTTTGAACTGCCACTGGTCGATACGGATGCTTTCATTGCATTCCGGTACCCGGCCAAAGTGATGGACCACAATACCGCCGATGGTATCGAATTCATCGTCCGGGAAGCGTGCGCTGAAGTGTTCGTTGAAGTCGTCCACCGGGGTCAGGGCTTTGACCATGGTGATGCCGTCTTCCACTTCTTTGATCATGCTGTCTTCTTCATCGAAGTCGTGTTCGTCTTCGATGTCGCCGACAATCTGCTCAAGTACGTCTTCAATGGTGACCAGACCGGCAACGCCACCAAATTCATCGACCACAATGGCCATATGGTTGCGGGTTGCACGGAATTCACGCAGCAGCACGTTCAGGCGTTTGCTTTCCGGAACGAAGGTTGTTGGGCGTAACACCTCTTTCAGGCGGAATTCTTCACGATTTTCGTTAAGGATTAATGGCAGCAGGTCTTTGGCCAGCATAATGCCCAGCACTTCGTCCTGGCCTTCACCCATCACCGGGAAACGTGAATGCGCAGATTCGATGATCTGCGGCAGATAATCTTTGAGCGAATCGTTGACGTTGATGGAAGTCATCTGCGAGCGCGGAATCATAATGTCCCGCACCTGCATTTCAGATACCTGCAGAGCGCCTTCGAGAATATTGAGGGTTTCGTTATCGACAATGCTGCGCTCGGCAGCCTCGCGCACAATAACCTTGATGTCCTGACGGCTTTGCGGGTCGTCGGAGAATAAATCAGTCAGTCTTTCCAGCCAGCTACGATGCTGGCCCGATCGGTCTTCGCTCATGGTGCCTCATCTGGATAAGGATCAGGGAATCCCAGTCCGGCCATAATCTGGCGTTCCAGGTCTTCCATAACTTCTGCTTCGTCGTCCTTTATATGGTCGTACCCCAGCAAATGCAAGCAGCCATGCACAACCATGTGGGCCCAGTGGGCTTCGGCGGCTTTACGCTGTTCTTCGCTTTCCTGCTGTACCACCTGAGCGCAGATGATCAGATCGCCCAACAGCTCGATCGGCACCTGCGGTGGCGCTTCAAAAGGGAAGGACAGCACATTGGTGGGTTTGTCTTTGCCACGGTACTCGTTGTTCAGTTCCTGGCTTTCTTCTTCTGCGACCAGACGAATCGTCAGTTCCGGCTCGGCGAAATCGGTGCGGCCGCTCAGCGCGGCGCTGGCCCAGAGTTGCAGCTGCTCTTCGCCGGGCAGCCAGGCCTGATAGCCTTCCAGTTCGTCGGCAAGCTGCACATCAAGCAACAGGTTCATACCGCATCCTCGTCGTTCTGCTGTGCAGCCAGACGGGCGGCCTTACGTTCTTCGTCGGCCTGTTTTTCTTTTTCGTCGAAGCGGTCATAGGCATCGACGATGCGCTGTACCAGCGGATGGCGAACCACGTCGGCGTTGGTAAAGCGGGTAATGCCGATGCCGGGAACGCCATCGAGCACTTCCAGACCGTGTTTCAGGCCGGAGTAGACGCCACGTGGCAGGTCGACCTGAGTAACGTCACCGGTGATCACCGCTTTGGAACCAAAGCCAACACGGGTGAGGAACATCTTCATCTGTTCTTTGGTGGTGTTTTGCGATTCGTCGAGGATCACAAACGAGTGGCTGAGGGTACGGCCACGCATATAGGCCAGCGGTGCAATTTCAATCACATTGCGTTCAAGCAGGCGGGCAACCTGTTCAAAGCCCAGCATTTCGTAGAGTGCGTCGTACAGCGGGCGCAGATAAGGATCGATTTTCTGCGCCAGATCGCCGGGCAGGAAGCCGAGTTTTTCACCGGCTTCAACAGCCGGGCGCACCAGCAGGATGCGCTTCACTTCGTCACGCTGCAGCGCTTCGACGGCGGCGGCAACGGCGAGGAAGGTTTTACCGGTACCGGCCGGGCCCACGCCGAAGTTGATATCAAACTCACGCACGCGCTGCAGGTAATCGAGCTGGTGCGGACCGCGCGGCTTGATGATGGCCTGTGGCGTTTTAATGGTGCGGCTGTCGTAATCGGATTTGGCTTTGCGTCCGGCTGCCTGTTCGCTGCCGTCTTCCTGCAGCAGCAGATGGATCAGATCCGGTGTGATTGGCGTGCCATTGGCGGTTTCGCGGTACAGACGCTGAATCAGCAGGGCGGCGCGCTGTGCCAGTTTTACCTTGCCTTCGATGGTGAATTTATTACCGCGGTTGTAGATTTCCAGCTCGAAGTGGTCGGCAATCTGCTCGATATGGCTGTCAAAATGGCCGCACAGATTGGCCAGACGCTGTGCATCATCCGGTTCCAGTGCAAAGCTGGTGCTGTGGCGGTTTGGTGTGGCTGCTTCAGCCTCGGCAGACTGGACAGGTTCAATGGATTCTGGTTGCTCAGTATCTTTGCGGGTCAATGAGAACTCTCTCTGTGGGCTTTTGTTTATGTGGCCCGGCTCTGGCCTGGCCACATAAATCACGAATGAGGTTAGTAGGCTAACTCTGGATTGAGCAGGATGCCACGCAAACTGTTCGGGTACGCATCTTCGATGCTGACTTTAACGAATTTGCCGATCAGGCTGTGATCGTCGGCCTTGAAGTTCACCACCCGGTTGTTTTCGGTACGGCCCTGTAATTCGCCCGGATCTTTACGTGATACGCCGGTAACCAGAATGGTTTCTTCACGGCCAACCATGCGGCGGCTGATCTGCTGCGCATGCTGCACGATACGGGCCTGCAGAATCTGCAGACGCTGTTTCTTCAGCTCTTCCGGGGTGTCATCTTCCAGATTGGCGGCCGGTGTTCCCGGACGCGCACTGTAAATGAAGCTGAAGGAGGTGTCGAAGCCGATACGGTTGATCAGGTTCATGGTGTCTTCGAAATCTTCGGCGGTTTCACCCGGGAAGCCGACGATAAAGTCTGAAGAAATCGAAATGTCCGGGCGCAGTGCTTTGATACGTTCGATTTTATCGATGTACATATCGATTTCATGGCCACGTTTCATGGCCGCCAGAATGCGGTTGGAGCCGCTCTGTACCGGCAGATGCAGGTGGCTGACCAGTTCCGGCACTTCGGCGTACACGTTGATCAGGCTGTCACTGAATTCCAGTGGGTGTGAGGTGGTGAAACGGATACGGTCGATGCCGTCGATATCGGCCACCAGAGTAATCAGCTCCGCCAGATCGGCCACTTCGCCATCGCTGGTGTCACCGCGGTAAGCGTTAACGTTCTGACCCAGCAGGTTAACTTCACGTACGCCCTGATCGGCCAGCGCCTGAACTTCTTTCAGTACATCGGCCAGCGGACGGCTGACTTCTTCGCCGCGGGTGTATGGTACGACACAGAAAGTACAGTATTTGGAACAGCCTTCCATGATGGAGACAAAGGCAGAACAGCCTTCTACTTTCGGGGTCGGCAGATGATCGAATTTTTCGATTTCAGGGAAGGTAACGTCCACCACCTGAATGGCATTGCTGGCCTTGTTTACCATATCCGGCAGACGGTGCAGGGTCTGCGGACCGAACACCATATCCACGAACGGAGCACGCTTGATGATGGCATCGCCTTCCTGTGAGGCGACGCAACCGCCGACGCCGATTTTCAGATCCGGATTCTTGGTTTTCAGGCCTTTCCAGCGGCCCAGTTCATGGAATACTTTTTCCTGAGCTTTTTCACGGATCGAGCAGGTATTGAGCAGAATAACGTCCGCTTCTTCCGGGTTATCGGTCAGCTCCATCTTATGACTTTCGCCCAGCATGTCGGCCATGCGTGATGAATCGTACTCATTCATCTGGCAACCGTGGGTCTTGATGTACAGCTTTTTCACCTGGTCAGTCATGAGGGAGTTTCCGGCCTCGTCAGCGGTTTATACAAAAGGGGCGACATTATACTGTCCCTGCTCAGTTAGTCACCAGTATCCGTCGGCTGTCTGCATCCTGTCTTGCCCGCCCGTGTTACAATTGCTCTCTTTTTCTTTGTCCGGTGCTTTAACCGGCATTTAAGGTCGACAAGCAGGCACCATGAGCAGTAAAGACAAGCAGGAACCGACTTACCGTATTGTGTATCAGCAGCAGGGCGATGTGGTCGAAATTTACGCCCGCTACATCTATCAGAGCGATCTGCATGGTTTTATTGAGGTGGAGCAGCTGCTCTTTGGTGAGCGTTCTTCTCTGGTGGTTGATCCGGATGCCGAGAAGCTGAAAGCCACCTTTGCCGATGTAAAACGCACCTTTATCCCGATGCATACCATCGTGCGCATTGATGAGGTGGAAAAAGAAGGCAGCCCGAAAATCAGTAAGGGTGAAGGTTCGAATATTTCGCACTTTCCGACCCGTTTTCTGCCACCGCGTGACGAAGACGAGTAAAATCTGAGCGGCAATAGTGCAGAAAAAAGCCCGGGTTTCCGGGCTTTTTTGTGGCCAGTGGCCAGAGTTAATGCGGCCGGATTAACGGTTACGCATCAGGGCTTCAATCGACGCCGCATATTCGCCGGCCTGTTGATCCAGCGGCAGGTGACGGATGTCTTCATGTTTGAGCGCGACGCTGATGCGGTACAGCCAGCGTTCCATGCGCAGGGCGATGGCTTCGGCGTCATCTTTGCTGGCATCCAGAATCTCGTTACTCAGATTGGTGATCACCTCGGCATGCTGAGCTGCTTTAGTCGCAGCAACAGTCGCCTTGGCGATGGCACCCTTGGCACGCGGTGTCTTGCTGATTAAAGCCTGAGCCTGCAGCAGGGATTTCTGCGCGGTATCCCAGCTGATCGGGGCAACAGAAGCGCCACCTTTGTTTTTGATTCGCTCCAGATGGTCTTTTACCGGCTGCAGCTGAATGTATTCAATCGTAGCCACCTCAACGCGGTGCATCTCGGCTAACAGCAGTTTCTGTCTGGCATCGGCTTTGATGGTCTGATGGTCTTCCATCAGGTCAATCAGTTTTACCAGCTCGTCTTCAATGGCCAGATAGTCGGCCGGGAAGTACTGATCGGCCTTGATGTCTTTCAGTACCTGACGGTGATCCAGGGTCGGCTTCAGCTGTTTAAGAATGTCTTTTTTAACATTCAGGCCGGCCTCGACGGTTTTCAATGAGGTCATGGCTACCGTCTTCACGACGCCGTCAGGCTCTCCACTGGTCAGCATTTCCTGAGCTTCCAGCAGTTGCTTCTGCGCCTGCTCAAGATGACGGGGGGCGTAAAAACGCAGGTTTTCGCTTTTACCCAGCTCAATTTTGGATTGTGCGTGCTGAATGGTGCGTGATGCAGATTCGTCGGCCATGGCTGCGTCGCGCTTGGCATCGAGACTGATGGCATCAAAGTTAGCGATTGGCGTGGCGCAGCCGGACAGCAGTAACAAACCGCAGCCGGTGAGCAGGGTGCGGGTAAACAGTGGATACATGGTAATTCCCCGGGGTTCTGTCAGTGTTTGTTATTAGATCCTGATGTTAACACCATTTTTCACGCTGACTGAACGTTTACGGCGTAATCGGTGCCAAAGGGTAAATACAGCATTTGTCATCACTGCCCGGCGTTATTGTACGGCTGCGTCTTGTCACTATCATGCAGCCCTGCTATATAA
This sequence comes from Thalassolituus hydrocarboniclasticus, assembly GCF_025345565.1. Lineage (NCBI taxonomy): Bacteria > Pseudomonadati > Pseudomonadota > Gammaproteobacteria > Oceanospirillales > Oceanospirillaceae > Thalassolituus > Thalassolituus hydrocarboniclasticus. The sequence goes on from NZ_CP054475.1 coordinate 1,089,642, forward strand.
CGGATATAGCCAAGCATAAGGGAGGTCCGTCAGACTCATTGCCACGCAGGCTCCATTTAATCATGGTGAATACGGAGTGATCCCTATGAATGCAGAGATGCAACCCTTGTTTTGGCGTATCAGTGATCAGGACCAGAGCGGTTTCGAAGCCGTAAGCCTGTTAATGCCTGCCGGCACAGCCGGTGAAGATCCGGCAGAATTTCCCACCGAAGTCAGTTTCCGTTCCAATCGCAGCAGCCATCATCCTGTCGACCTTCGTTGGTCAGAAGAAGACTCCGATCTGTTTATGAGTCTGCTTGATCGCCTTATGGAACCGGAAGAAGAGGGGGACATTGAGGTAGATATCAGCGATGGAGTGATTCAGGGGATCGTGCAGCTGGTTGCACTGGCACGTTTTAAAACGCCGTGGCCGACCGATGAGCTGGTAGGTGACGATATTATTACCGAGCGGGAAGAGCTGGAAGTTGGGGATCTGGTGGCGCTCAATACTAAATATGGCTTTGCCCTGGCGATTATCGTCGGACTGGATTCGATTGATGCAACCTGTGTGCTGCTGGATGCGCTGATGGATAACGACCAGCTGCTGATTCCGGACCACAGTCTGCTGATGGTGAATCGTCTGTGTGTATTACCGGCGTCTTTTGCGGAGGCCGATCTGGGCGAAGATGCCATCATTCATTAACTGATGGCTCGCCCGGATCGTGGTACTCAGGCGCTCTGTCGTGCGGTGGCGCGGTTGCGCTTCTGGGTCAGAGTCAGCTGAGTCAGCATGGAATAAAAATCACTGCCGCTGTTACGTACTGCTGGTGTCATTGCGGCACTGGCTGGCATCGTGGTGGTTGATTCTGACGCCTGAGGTAAGCTGTTCGACATGATATGTCTCCTTAGTTAGATTTGAATCAACGAGAGTGAACGTTCATTCAGGGTCTGGCGTTTAAAAAAAGGCCTTGTGGGCCTGTTTTGTTCATCCTGTGGTTACGCTTTGATGGCGTCCCAGCACAGATTCAGCAAATCTTCGGCTTTCACCGCCTGTGGAAACATCTGCGGTGACAGCTGTTGTTTCTTGGCCATCATGGTCAGACTACCGAACGTCATGGTAGTGATGATTTCATTCGGCAGATCTTTGATCAGCATCTGGCTTTTGCCTTCGGCCAACAGCCGGATCAGCGCTTTGTTCATCGGCTCCAGCGCTTTCTCCCGTTGCAGCTCACTGATGGCGGGCGAAGCTGACAGCTGTTCCATAAGAGCACGGTCTCTGGGATGCTCATGCATGTAGCGGTAAAAATTTCCCCAGAAGCTGTAAAATCTCTTCTTGATACAGGCACTTTCGTCATAGCCGGCCATACAGTGGCTCGCCATCACTTCGGTCAGATGCAGAAATAACTGCTGCACTAATTCTTCTTTAGTCTCGAAATAACGGTAAATGGTACCAGCGCCGCAGCATGCATGCTTTGCGACCATAGCCATAGGGCATGAATGCAAGCCCTGTTCTGCGATCAGATCAGCAGTGGCTTCCAGAATTTGCTGGCGTTTATCCATGTTCTTTCGTGTTTCGGACTGAATGTTCATTCTGTTCCTCTTCCGGCGCGCAGACAAGTCAGATTTGTCTCACTGGTGCACCAGTCTGTTGTTCTCATAATCAGGATGTGCTGACCGCGTCATTCTGCTCTGCCGGAATACGGCACAGTGCCAGGTTGGCCAGCAGTGCCGTGCACAGCATGACCGCCATCATCGGCAGTGGTGTGCCGTTATGCAGGTGGCCCCAGATCAGGCCAAACAAAGCGCCACTGCAGAAAACACTGACGCCGGTCAGGGCCGTGGCTGTTGCACTGATATCGCGGAAATAATGCAGGATGGTTGCCGTGGCATTGGCTGAGATCAGGCCCAGAGAGCCAACAAACAGCATCATCAGCGGTAACACATAATGCAGCGTTGCCTGTTGTGGGGAAAAAGCGAATAACAGCAGCAACAGCAGGGCGCTGCTGAGTTGCAGGCGGAGTCCTGTGTGCAGGATTACTTTGCTGTCAAAACGGCGCAGCAGCAGTATATTCAGGCGGTTCATTGCCATCATGGTTAACACGTTGGCGCCAAACAGCCAGGGAAAGTGCTCGGCATCCTGCTCAAAGTAATCCAGATACAGGTAAGGCGAGGCGGTAATAAAAACAAACATACCGGTGGATGCCAGTGCCTGAGCCAGAATAAAGCGGCGTGCGCGCGCGTGTCTGATGACCCGCAGGTAGTCACGCACCGGCAGACGTTGCTGACGTTTGTGTGGCGGGTGACTTTCTTCCAGCTGCCAGACGAGAATGATCAGCACCAGCACGGCGTAGATGGTCAGTGTCTGAAAAATGGTACGCCAGCCGGCAAAGGACAAGGTCAGGGCACCGAGCATCGGCGCAACCAATGGCGCCAGCATCATAATCATGGACACCAGTGATAAGGTTTTGGCGACATCGGCCCCCTGAAAACGGTCACGGACGATGGCGCTGGAATTAACCGTTGCCAGTCCACCGCCGATGGCTTGCAGGAAGCGCAGTGCAAGCAGTGCCTCAAGTGAAGTTGTCAGCATCAGCGCGGCGCTGCTGAGGGCAAAAATAATCAGGCCGGTAATGATCAGGGGACGGCGGCCGTAGCGGTCAGACAGAGGTCCGCCACCGAGCTGGCCAAGTGCAAAGCCCAGCAGGTAACTGCTGACGGATAACTCCACCAGGTGGATGCTGGTTTGCAGATCGCCGGCCATGGCTTCCATCGCCGGAAGATACATATCAATGGCCAGTGGCGATAAGGCTGTCAGTAAAGCCAGCAGCAACGGCAGTGGCAGTGTTAATGCGGGCATAGTGTTACCGATGGGGTTGCCGGGCAGGCGCTCAGCGAAGAGGTAAATGCAGAAAATGCATTCTAGACCTAAAGTCCGTATGAAGTGAGAGGTATCTCTGGAACGGATTGTTCAGGTCAGCAGGAACAGAAAGCAACAGAGCCTTCCGCAGAAGGCTCTGTTGTCAGACATCAGACGTTAAAGCGGAAGTGCACTACATCGCCGTCTTTAACGATGTACTCTTTGCCTTCCAGGCGCCATTTACCGGCTTCTTTGGCACCGGCTTCGCCTTTGTACTGGATAAAGTCGTTATAACCAATCACTTCGGCACGGATAAAACCACGTTCAAAGTCGGTGTGAATTGCCGCAGCTGCGCGTGGTGCGGTATCACCGATTTTGATGGTCCAGGCGCGGACTTCTTTCACACCGGCGGTGAAGTAGGTCTGCAGGCCCAGCAACTCGTAACCGGAACGGATCACACGATCCAGACCCGGTTCTTCCATGCCCATTTCCTGCAGGAATTCGAGCTTATCTTCATCGTCCAGCTCGGAAATTTCGGCTTCGATCTTGTTACAGACCACAACAACAGAAGCGCCTTCTGACTCGGCAATACCACGCACCACATCGAGGTGAGGGTTATTTTCGAAGCCGTCTTCTGCCACGTTAGCGATGTACATGGTTGGCTTGATGGTCAGCAGGTGGAAGGTACGCGCCAGCTTGCGCTCGTCATCGTTCAGTTCCAGCATACGGGCGGTTTTGCCCTGCTCGAAATGCGGGATCAGACGTTCCAGCAGTGCTTTCTGCGCAATGGCATCTTTATCGCCACCTTTGGCAACGCGGGTAATGCGCTGCAGCTGCTTTTCACAGGATTCCAGATCAGCCAGTACCAGCTCGGTATTGATGATGTCGATATCGTCGGCCGGGCTGACGCGGTTGGCAACGTGGATCACGTTATCGTCTTCGAAGCAGCGCACAACGTGGGCGATGGCGTCGGTCTCACGGATATTGGCGAGGAACTGGTTGCCCAGACCTTCGCCTTTGGAGGCACCGGCAACCAGGCCGGCAATGTCCACAAACTCCATGGAGGTTGGCACAACACGCTCAGGCTTAACGATGGCTGCCAGTTCGTCCAGACGCTTGTCTGGCATGGCAACCACGCCGGAATTGGGTTCAATGGTACAGAACGGGAAGTTCTCGGCGGCAATACCCGATTTGGTCAGTGCATTGAACAGTGTGGATTTGCCGACGTTGGGTAAGCCAACGATACCGCATTTAAAGCCCATAAAAGTATCCTGTGATCCGTACTGCTGCCGTAACAGCGTTAAAATTTGGCGGGTATTTTACCCTTTAAATGAATGAAGTCGATTCATGGCTTTGGCAAGGTCGCCGCCCAGTGCATCGGGCAGAACGCGTAAGGCTTCATCGATTACCGCATCAATGGCCTGTTGGTCGCTCTTGCTGGCGCGGCCCAGTACATGGCCGGTTACCTGAGATTTGTCACCGGGATGACCGATACCGATACGCAGGCGATGAAAATTCTGGTTGTTGCCAAGCTTGCTGATGATATCGCGCAGGCCATTCTGGCCACCGTGACCACCGCCAAACTTGAATTTGGCTGTGCCGGCAGGTAAGTCCAGCTCATCATGAACCACCAGAATCTGTTCCGGTTTCAGCTTATAAAAGTTGGCCAGCGCCTGGACGGCCTGTCCGCTGAGGTTCATAAACGTAGTGGGAATCAGTAACCAGCAATCCTGCCCGCCGAGGCGGCCTTTGCCGGCACGACCGGAGAACTTTTTGTCCGGACTGAGGCTGATGCGTTCGTTCTGCGCCAGGCGTTCAACCAGCCAGGCGCCCGCATTGTGGCGGGTGTGCTCGTATTCGGCGCCGGGGTTGCCCAGGCCTACGATCAGTTGAATAGGGTCAGACATGATGTCGATATCCGATGATAAAGAATCACCAATAAAAAAGCGGGGACCAGCCCCGCTTTTTTGCTACAGCAACCGGAATTACTCGGCAGCTGCTTCTTCTTCGCTGTCGCCGCCTTTAGGAGCGATAACAGTAACAACAGAAGTGTCGTGCTCTGGGCCGTGAGACAGAGCCAGAGACTCAACGCCTTTTGGCAGTTTCAGATCGGACAGGTGGATAACGGTGCCAGCTTCAGCGTTGGCCAGATCCACTTCGATGAACTCTGGCAGGTCGCCAGCGTTACAGATGATGTCCAGACTGGTCAGCTGGTGAGCAATTTTACCGCCACCGGTTTTCACGCCTACGCAGCTTTCTTCATTGATGAAGTGCAGAGGTACGTGAGCCTTGATCTTGGTGGACTTGCTTACGCGCAGGAAGTCAGCGTGCCAGATCAGGTTTTTGGATGGGTGACGCTGCAGATCTTTCAGAACAACCTGCTCGGCTTTTTCGCCGATAGTCAGGGTGATTACGCTGCTGTAGAACGCTTCGTTTTCCAGTACTTTGTTCAGCTCGTTAGCTTTCAGAACGATGGCTTGTGGCTTGCGATCGTTACCACCGGCTTTACCACCGTAAACGATGGCTGGTACGGCGTTTTCGCGACGCAGGCGGCGGCTCGCACCTTTCCCCGCATCTTCGCGAAGTTCAGCTGACAGATTAAATTCTGACATGGGTATTTCCTCATGGTTTTGACATAAAAAGCCGTTTGAGCTTGCGACCAGCTCAAACGGCCCGAAAAAATCGTTTAGTAAGCTGTTATGGCTTAACGAAACATCGCACTGATGGATTCTTCGTTATTTACCCGGCGTACAGCTTCGGCCAGCAGACCAGCAATGGTCAGTTGGCGGATGCGGCCAATGGATTTAGCAGCTTCAGACAGCGGGATGGTATCGGTAACAACCAGCTCATCCAGCTCGGCACTGGCCAGACGCTCAACAGCGGGGCCGGATAGTACAGGATGTGTACAGTAGGCTACAACTTTTTTCGCACCGAACTCTTTCAGAGCTTTGGCTGCGTGGCACAGAGTGCCGGCGGTATCGACCATGTCGTCGACCAGCACACAGGTACGGCCGGAAACATCACCGATAATATGCATCACTTCAGAAACGTTGGCTTTCGGACGACGTTTGTCGATGATCGCCAGATCAACGTTCAGCTGCTTGGCGATTGCGCGGGCACGAACTACACCGCCGATGTCAGGAGATACAACGATCAGGTCTTCGTAAGCCTGGCGCTCAAGATCATCAATCAGTACCGGAGAGCCGTAGACGTTATCAACAGGAACATCGAAGAAGCCCTGGATCTGGTCAGCGTGCAGGTCAACGGTCAGAACGCGGTCGATGCCGGCAGTGGACATCATATCGGCCACAGCACGGGCACTGATAGGTACACGGGCAGAACGCGGGCGACGATCCTGACGGGCATAACCGAAATAAGGAACAACCGCAGTGATACGGCTGGCTGATGCGCGGCGCAGGCCATCGGCCATCAGCAGGATTTCCATCAGGTTATCATTGGTTGGTGCACAGGTAGGCTGGATGATGAATACATCCTTACCACGCACGTTTTCATTGATTTCGATGGTAATTTCACCATCACTGAACTTGCCAACAGTGGCTTCGCCAAGGGGGATATCGAGACGCTCAACAACGAGCTTAGCCAGCTCCGGGTTAGCGTTACCGGTAAAAACCATCAACTTAGACACAGTTGTCCCCTTTGATGTAATTGTTCAATGATGGAAGGAAAGAGAATTGGCTGAGGTGGTAGGACTCGAACCTACGAATGACGGGATCAAAACCCGTTGCCTTACCACTTGGCGACACCCCAGCAACTTTAAGACGGTCCGAATAATACCTTATGTGCAGGTGATTGGTTAACACCCTTAGCCACAAAGACCTTATATTCGGCCGGTAACTGCGCAGAAACACTGATGGCTTCTGTTTCAGAGCCGAAGCTTGAGAATATACAAGCTCCAGTGCCCGTCATCTTAGCAAAGGAAAATTTATTTAGCAAATTCAATGTGTTACCAACTTCTGGATACAACATTGAGACTATTGCCTGGCAGTCATTTCTGCCCCCTTGCCTCAGCGCGGTGCGAATATTAATGGGGTCCGAATCGCGGGTCAACCCCTCATGTGAAAAAATTTTTCCTGTATTTACATGGACTTGCGGGCACACCACCAGATACCAGGGTTCAGCAAGCTCTGGCACGGGGGTCAGTATCTCACCCACACCTTCGGCAAAAGCGGCTTCACCCCGCACAAACACTGGGACGTCGGCTCCGAGGGAGAGTCCGATCGCTGCCAGTTCATCCAGAGAAAGCTGCAGATCCCATAATGTATTCAGCGCCAGAAGTGTGGTTGCCGCATCAGAACTTCCACCGCCAAGACCGCCCCCCATGGGCAGTTTTTTATCCAGCCGGATATCAGCACCCAATTTTTTTTCTGATTTTTTTTGCAACAGACGGGCGGCGCGGATGATGAGATTGTCTTCGAAGCTGACACCTTCAATGGCAGGAGTCAGTGTCAGTTCGCCATCGTTGCGTAATTTAAAGTGCAGCTCATCACCATAGTCAACGAACTGAAACAGGGTCTGCAGGTTATGGTAGCCGTCATCCCGGCGTCCGGTGATGTGCAGCATCAGATTCAGTTTGGCCGGGGCCGGTACGCTCAGCCAGCTGTTATGTTCAGGCAGTTCAGCCATTAACAGTCCACTCTTTAATCGAAAATACAAAACGGAAGTCGTGGCCGGATATTTTAATCAGGCCGGGCAGCCAGTAATCACCGTGCTGCTGGTAGCGGGAGAAGCGGATATCCCAGCCATGCTGTTGCAGATGCGTAAGCAGGCCGTGTTCATCGTACTCGCTGCTTGCTTTGGCATTGGGGCTGGCCTGGCCTTTCACCCAATAGCGGATATCGGTGGCCGGGAAATTCCAGCCCATATGAGCCAGCATCAGTTGCTCGGGCGTGCGTGCCCGCTGTGGTTTGTCCCAGCCGGGCAGGGTCAGTTCGGCCTGGCGGGCGTTGCCTTGCAGGCGCGAGGAGCCGGAGCCGAAGGGGCCGGAAATAAACAGGTCATAGCTTTGTTTATCCTGTTCCCAGGTCAGGTAGCCGGTCACGCTGTCATCGGGTGAAGTCACCGATAATTTACCGCGCACCTGCCAGGTCTGCAGTTTATTAAGGCTGCTCTGCAGGCTTTGTTTGCCGCCATCAGGTTTGGGCAGCAGGCTGCTGCAGCCGCTGAGCAGTGTCAGCAGCAGCAGGGTGGTCAGCATTCTTGAAATCGTCATCACGGAGCTTATCGGTTCTGGTCGAGGGTTTCCGGATCAATGTCCAGGCGTTGCAGGGTGCGCAGAATAATCTCGCTGTCAGGGGTCTGTTCTAACCCCTGCTGCCATATGTCGCGCGCCTCGGTCTGATCACCACTGAGCCATAACAGTTCACCGTAATGGGCAGCGATTTCATGATCTTTCATCATGTCGAAGGCTTTTTTCAGCAGTGGCCGGGCGCGTTCGATATTGCCCATGCGGAAATAGATCCAGCCCAGGCTGTCGATAACTGCCGGATTTTCCGGTGTCAGTTCCAGTGCGCGCTCAATTAACGGCAAGGCTTCGGCCCAGCGGTCGGTACGGTCGGCGAGGGTGTAGCCCAGTGCATTCAGTGCCTCGGCATGGTCTGGTCTGAGACGGATAACCGTGCGCAGATCCTGCTCCAGACGGTTCAGGTCATCCAGGCGTTCCGCCAGCATCGCGCGGGTATAAAGCAGGTTGATGTCTTCCGGTGCAACGCTCAGGGCCTGGCTGATGAGCACCATGGCATCTTCCGGCTGACCGGCAGCAGACAGCAGGTCAACCTCGATGCGTACCAGCTCGCTCGAGTGTTGCGGAAAATCACCGCGCAGGTCATTCAGATAGTCACGGGCTGCATCGATGCCCTGGGTATCATTCAGCAGATAAGAGGCTTTCAGGTGAGCGGCGAGAAACTCCCGGCCACTGCTGACCTGAGCGTATTGCTCTATGGCTGCATCATAATCTTCTTCTTCCTGGGCCATTTTGCCCAGATAAAAGTGGGCTTCGTCGGTGTGGGATTGTCTGGTCAGCAGCTGGTACAGATGTTCGCGGGCCTGTTCACGCTGGCCCAGTTCTTCTTCCAGCAGGGCAAGTGACAGCAGAATGGCAGCATCTTCGGGGAAGTTTTTGTGCAATTTAACAAAGGCGTCACGGGCGCTGTCCATGTTGCGTTGCTCGAGCAGGATGCGGGCATGCAGAACCTGAATGCCTTTATGCTCAGGGTAGTCTTCGTGGATGTCTTCAAGCCAATCGATAGCATCGTCAGAACGCTGCAGTAACACCAGTATGCGTGCTTTCTGCAGGGCAGCACTTAAATAGGCCGGATTGCGTTTCAGTGCTTCTTCTGTATGTTGCAGGGCGGCGGGATAACGTTGCAGGTGCTGCTCCATAATGCCGCGAGCGTACCAGACGGAAGCATTTTCCGGGTATTTATTGGAGAGAAGCTGAAACTTCGCCAGCAGAGCCAGTTGCTGTTCCTCCGGTAGCTGTCCGGCATTGGCGGCCAGGTAGTCGAACTGACTGATGCCGGCCAGTTCCTGTAATTTTTCCAGATGCTCCAGTGCCAGACCAAACTGACCCTGTTCCATCAGTAATTGTGCAGCCGCCTGATGAGCGGCAGGGTTTTCGGGTTCTTCTTCCAGCCAGATAGCGACGGCTTCAATGGCGTGGGTGTCACTGCCAACGTATTGGGCGATACGGGCAGCACGCTCGGCAATGGCCGGATCGCGGGTGGTACGGGCCTGATCCATATAGTTGTAGAGCGAAATATCAAAGCGCTGGCGCTGGCCGGCCATCTCCGCAACCAGTAATGAATAGAGCGTAGCTGCCGGAATCGGGCGGTAATGCGGCTCCGTTGGTTCGTCTGCCGCAGGGCTGTTTTTGTAGTGAATGCTTTGTGACGCTGCGTTATCGGCCGGAACGCTTTGTTGCTGATCTGCTGCCGGTGAGGTGCCGAAGCTGGCACAGCCGGGGAGAACAATCAGTGCGGAAAGCAATGGCGCCAGCCAACGACCTGAGCGTATGAAAACCGGCAGTGGTGGGCGGTCAGAAGAGGTATGGCGGGACTGACGGATATAAAAAAACATATAAAGAGAAGACCTGATGATTCGGATGCCATTATGAGATAGCGCATGCTATTTAGGGTCAGATAGCGATTTAAGTCAAAGATTTCAGCGGCAAAGCCGCGGCCAGATGTTTATAATCCCCGCTTTTGCACAGCCGCCACCTGTTGTGACGCACAAAGCGATTGCTTAGTTGCAGTACGCTCTGTGTTTTTGCAGGTCAGGCACTCCGCCGCTGATGATCGTCAGCGGAGCAGTTTGAAAGCGGGAGCAGCGTCAGTCGACATGGGTATTTGGGCACTGGGGATTAACCATAAAACAGCACCGGTTGCTGTGCGCGAGCGTGTTGCCTTCGATCCGGCGTCTATGCCGGCGGTATTGGGCGAAGTGCAGGCTCTGGACCCTGTGTCTGAAGTGGTGATCCTGTCGACCTGTAACCGTACCGAAATTTACTGCTCGGCCGATGAATTGCGCGAAGAGGTGATCGTCGACTGGCTGGTCCGTCATCATCATATTGACCGCCGCGATCTCGATTCGGCCCTCTATTGCCTGACCAGCGAGCAGGCGGTGCAGCACACTATGCGTGTTGCCAGCGGTCTGGATTCGCTGGTGCTGGGCGAGCCGCAGATTCTCGGCCAGATGAAATCGGCCTTTGCTGTGGCGCAGGAAGCCGGCACCGTCGGTTCTGAACTCGGTCGCCTGTTCCGCCAGACCTTTTCCATTGCCAAACGCGTACGTACCGATACCGCCATCGGTGAAAACCCGGTGTCGGTCGCCTTTGCGGCGGTGCGTATGGCACAGCATATCTTTGCCGATATGGCCAACAGCCGCGCGCTGCTGATTGGTGCCGGCGAAACCATCGAACTGGTGGCCCGTCATCTGTATCAGGCCGGCGTGCGCGATATTATTGTTGCCAACCGCACTCTGGCGCGGGCGCAGAATCTGGCGCAGGAGTTTCATGCCGAAGCGGTGCTGCTGGAAGACATTCCCAATGTGCTGCCGCGTGCTGATATCGTGATTTCATCAACCGCCAGCCCGTTGCCGATTCTGGGTAAGGGCATGGTGGAGAAAGCGCTGAAAAAACGCCGCCATAAGCCGATGTTTATGGTCGATATCGCTGTACCGCGCGATATCGAAGAAGAAGTTGGTGAGCTGTCGGATGTCTATCTGTATTCGGTAGACGATCTGCGCAGCATCATCGAAGAAAACGTGCGCTCCCGTGAAGATGCCGCACGTCAGGCCGAAGAGCTGATCCTCTCCGGCGTCGATCATTTTATGCGCGAGCTGAAAGCGCTGGATGCGGTGCAGACCCTGACCGATCTGCGCAGCAGTATTGATATGCTGCGCGAAGAACAGCTCAGCAAAGCGCTGAAACAACTTGAAAACGGTGCCGACGCGGAAAAAGTGTTGCGCCAGTTTGCCCATACCTTCAGTAATAAGGTGCTGCATGCACCGACCACTGCGCTGCGCAAAGCCGGTGCTGAAGGCCGTCTGGAAGTGCTCGACTGGACCCGCGAACTGTTCAGCCTGAACAGCCATGCGGCGCCATCCTCCTCTGCTGATACCGAATAAACCATGAAAAGCTCGATTCTGAATAAACTCGAACACCTGCGTGACCGTTATGAAGAGGTCGGACACCTGCTGTCTGAGCCGGATGCGGCCAACGATCAGGATCGCTTCCGCAAGCTGTCGAAGGAATACGCTGATCTTGAAGTGATCGCCCAGACCTACAGCGATTATGAGCAGGCCGGCGCCGATCTGTCAGAGGCCAAAGCCCTGGCCGCCGATCCTGATCCGGATATGCGCGCCATGGGCGAGGAAGAAGAGCAGGCCGCCGGCGAGCGTCTGCAGCAGCTGGCCCATGAGCTGGAAATTCTGCTGCTGCCGAAAGATCCGGACGATGGCCGCAACGTGATTGTCGAAATCCGTGCCGGTACCGGCGGTGACGAAGCGGCGATCTTTGCCGGCGATCTGTACCGTATGTACACCCGTTATGCCGAAACCCGTGGCTGGCGTACCGAACTGATGAGTGCCAGCGAAGGTGAGCATGGTGGCTTTAAAGAGGTGATTACCCGCATCTCCGGCACCGATGTGTATTCACAGCTGAAGTTTGAATCCGGCGCGCACCGGGTGCAGCGGGTACCTGAGACCGAAAGTCAGGGCCGTATTCATACCTCGGCCTGTACCGTGGCGGTGATGCCGGAAGTGGAGAGTGAAGAAGAGATCGACATCAACAAGAACGATCTGCGCATCGACACCTTCCGCGCCTCCGGTGCCGGTGGTCAGCACATTAACAAAACTGACTCAGCCATCCGCGTTACGCACCTGCCAACCGGGCTGGTAGTGGAATGTCAGGATGAGCGTTCGCAGCATAAAAACCGCGCCAAGGCGCTGGCGGTGCTGGCGACCCGGTTGCGCGACGCTCAGCGTCAGGCCGCTCAGGCTGAGCAGGCGGCGACGCGTAAAAGTCTGGTTGGTTCCGGCGACCGCTCAGAGCGTATCCGTACCTATAACTATCCGCAGGGCCGGGTTACCGATCATCGCATCAACCTGACGCTGTATAAGCTCGACGAAATTGTGCAGGGCGATCTGACGCCGGTGATTGAGCCGTTGATCCGCGAGCATCAGGCCAATCTGCTGGCTGAGATGGCAGGCGGCTGATGAGCTCTGATCCGGCATCCGTGCAGAGCATTGAAGCCTGGTTAGCCGAGGCGCGGACGCAGCTGGAACAAGGCTCTGACAGCGCCCGGCTGGATGCCGAATTGCTGCTGGCCCATGTACTGCAGCAGAGCCGTACCTGGCTTTACACCTGGTCTGACCGGCCATTAAGCGCAGAACAGCAACAGGCGGCGAATGCTTTGCTGGCGCAGCGTCTGGCCGGAGAGCCGGTGGCCTATCTGCTGGGTGAGCGCGATTTCTGGTCGCTTAATCTGAATGTGAACCCTTCTACCTTAATTCCCCGTGCTGACACCGAAACCCTGGTGGAATGGGCGCTGGAACTCCCTTTGCCGGCCAACAGCCGGGTGCTCGATTTGGGTACAGGCACCGGCGCGATTGCTTTGGCACTGGCGTCGGAGCAGCCGTCCTGGCAGGTGTCCGGTGTTGATTTTAATGCCGATGCGGTGGCGCTGGCGCAGAGTAACGCCGTCCGCAATCAGCTTGCGCGCGTCAGTTTTATGCAGTCCGACTGGTACAGCGCCGTCAGTGGCGATTTCGATCTGATCGTCAGTAATCCTCCTTATATAGATGAAGACGATGAGCATCTGGCGCAGGGCGATGTGCGCTTTGAACCACGCTCAGCACTGGTGGCTGATAACCATGGCCTGAGTGATCTGGCGCTGATTATTGACCGTGCGCCGGGCTTCTTGCGCGCCAATGGCTGGCTGTTGCTGGAGCATGGTTATCAGCAGGCGGATGCGGTGTGTGAGTTATTGCGCGCCCGTGGCTTCACTGAGGTGAGTAATCGTCGTGACCTTGCTGGCCAGCCGCGCATCAGTGGTGGCCGCTGGCCGCAGCAGGTGATGGGATAAATGATGAACGATCAGCAATTACTGCGTTACTCGCGCCATATTCTGTTACCGCAGCTGGATATTGACGGGCAGCAGGCGCTGCTCGACGCCCATGTGATGATTATCGGCCTCGGCGGTCTTGGCTGCCCGGTGCTGCAGTATCTGGCGGCCAGCGGCGTTGGCCGCCTCAGCCTGGTCGATGATGACCGTGTAGAACTGTCGAATCTGCAGCGCCAGACCGCCCACGGCAGTGCTGATATTGGCCTGCTGAAAGCAGAGTCCGCCGCCGCCGAAGTGCAGCGGTTAAACCCGGAAGTGCAGGTGATCACTCACGCAGTGCGTGCCGATGCTGACTGGCTTGCAATGCACCTGGCTGGAGTTGATCTGGTGGTGGACTGTACTGATAACAGCCGCGTGCGCTATGAACTCAATCGCGCCTGTATCGCGCGCTCTGTACCCTGGGTTTCGGGTGCGGCGGTTGGGCTGAATGGTCAGATCACGCTGTTTGACCCGCGTCAGGCGGATGCCCCCTGTTACCGCTGTTTGTACCCCAGTCTGGATAATCAGCAGCTCAGCTGTGCCGAAAGCGGCGTGTTGTCACCGCTGGTCGGGATTATCGGTGCCATGCAGGCACTGGAAGCACTGAAAGTGTTGGCGGGCATCGGCGAAAGCCTGAGTGGCCGTTTACTGACCTTCGATGCTTTACAGGGCGAGTGGCGGCGCTGGGGCATCAGCCGCAATCCTTCCTGCTCCGACTGTCAGAACTGACGCTTCCTTCCGACAAATCTGTCATCCTGTGTTTGTTGCATCGCATTCTGCGTTGGTCGCTCCCTGCAGCGGCGGTTGAAATTCTCTGTGAATTCAATCGCTTTGCGCTATTAATTCTACTTTATGCTTATGTAGTAATATTTGGCCCCTGTTTTGCTCCTTATCTGTCACTTCGACAATAACAAGCATGGGGCAGACTATGGCCAGAGTTATCGTATTGGGCGCCGGTACCGGTGGTATGGCAGGCGCGTATGAAATCCGCGAAATCCTGAATAAAGAGCACCAGGTTACGGTTATCAACGAACGGGAAGACTTTCAGTTTGTTCCTTCGAACCCCTGGATTGCGGTTGGCTGGCGCGAACGGCCGGAAATCAGTTTTCCTATCCGCCCTCATCTGGAGAAAAAAGGCATTGAATTCATCGCTTCGGCGGTGGTTACCATCGATCCTGAAACCAACCAGCTGACGTTAGCCAATGGTGATGTTGAAGCCTATGACTATCTGGTGATCTGCACTGGCCCGAAACTGAATTTTGCCGCGGTTGAGGGCGCTGGCCCACATGGCGGTTTTACCCAATCGGTGTGTTCGCTGGATCATGCTGAAACCTGCTATGACAATGTTAAAGCCATGATTGCCGAACCGGGCCCGGCGATTGTCGGTGCTATGCCGGGCGCTTCCTGTTTTGGGCCGGCTTATGAGTACGCCTTTATTCTTGATAAAGAACTGCGCAACAAAAAAGTCCGTGACCGTATTCCTATGACCTATGTGACCAGTGAGCCTTATATTGGTCATCTGGGGCTGGGCGGCGTGGGGGATTCCAAATCGATGCTGGAAAGCGAGTTGCGTAACCGCCATATCAAATGGATTACCAACGCCAAAGTCACCCGCGTGGCCGACGGCATGATGTATGTCGATGAGATGAATGACGATGGTTCACTGAAAAAACAGCATGAGCTGCCGTTTAAGCACTCCATGATGTTGCCGTCCTTTGCCGGGGTTGACCCGGTGGCTGCGGTGGAGGGTCTGGTGAATCCGAAGGGCTTTGTCATTATCGATGAGTTCCAGCGTAACCCGACCTTTAAAAATATTTTCTCGGCGGGTGTGTGTGTTGCCATTCCTCCTGTAGAGGAGACGCCGGTTCCGACTGGTACGCCGAAAACCGGCTATATGATCGAATCCATGATGACTGCGATTGCGCATAATCTGGCGGCTGACCTGGATGGCAAAGGTGAAGCTAATGCCCGCGGGACCTGGAATGCAATCTGTCTGGCGGATATGGGAGACACTGGCGCGGCCTTTGTCGCCATACCGCAGATTCCGCCACGTAACGTTACCTGGTTCAAAAAAGGTAAGTGGGTACACCTGGCAAAAATTGCTTTTGAAAAATACTTCATCCGCAAAATGAAAACCGGCTCCAGTGAACCGATTTATGAAAAATACACATTAAAAGCGTTAGGAATCAATCGGTTGAAAGATGAACCTTAACGGAAATGATGATGCCTGCATTCTAAATGCAGGCCATTTTTTGTAAATATTAATATATGTGTTAATTAATGGCCCCGCAATAAATTGTGGGGCTTAGCATAAATAAAAAAACGGGTGTATATCCAAAAGGATGATTTTTAATATGCTCGTCAGATCCGAGTAAATATTGTTTATATTAATATGCTCTTATGTTTCTGATGAAGTTGATTTTTATAAGTCCATAGATCATGCTGCGCGTTATATCAAGGATTTCGGGTGATGTTCAGCTATGGATACGGCAGCTCTGCAACCACATTTTCAGACTAATTCTCTGTCGGATGATTATGTATCTGAGCAACAGTATTCATATCATCCTTCGTTATTAGCCTCTCTTAATCAGAAATTACGAACCTCGTTGACGTCTGTCAGTAGCGAGTCGGAAAAAAACTGGCCTGATCGTATAAGTAATGTCTTATTAAATAGTGTTAGCCAGGTTGTCAGTAATTCTTCTGACATTAATTTATTTCAGCAGTGTTTTCAGGAGCTTGCAGGATTTTATTGCTCTCTGAATATTCCTGCGCCGTTACGTCAGCGGCAATTTATTAATAAAAATGGATTAGTCATGTCACCGGATTATGCGATCCGGACGGTGTTGGACAGTGTACGTGTCGGTAGTTTCTGGCAGGCGCTCAGTAATATTCTGCCTCAGTATGCGGAGCGTGAGTGTCATCTGGTATATCCGGCTTGTGGCCCCTTTGCACCACTTCTTCTGCCGGTACTGTATTTCCTGCGTGAACAACAACAGTTACCGGAGAAGCTGGAAGTTACCCTGATTGATATTCATCCGGCTGCTGCTCAGAGTTTGCAGGCTCTGGTGGAAGCCACTCAGCTTGATTCTGTTGTGCAGGTATTATGTCAGGATGCCTGTGACTACCGCGCCGAACCTGGCAGTGTGGATATTTTGCTGGTGGAGGCCATGCAGCATGGTCTGAGCCGGGAAGGGCATCTGAATATATGTCAGCATTTTGCCCCTCTGCTGGCCGAAGACGCACTGTTGTTACCGGAAAAAGTCAGTGTCCGTGCTGTTCTTACTCAGGCAGAAGATGAGTTTCCGGCAGAGCCAAGAGCGGAGGGCGAAAAAAATACACGCCGGATTGATATCGGTCCTGTGCTGGAGCTGAGTCGTGACACTCTGCGGCAGCTGGATCTGCTCCGCCTGGATGATGGCAGTGAGCTGATCCGCTGCCTTCAGGTTAAGATCCCTGAAGATCTGGATACCTCTGCTGAACATATTCTGTTGCTCACCACTGAAATTCAGGTTTATCAGAATTTATCGTTAGCGGAGTACGCATCCGGTATCACTCACCCTCTGCCGGATCTGAGTGTCTGTATCGGTTTTGAACCGCGCAATCCACAGCCCGGAGATTTATTGATAAAACCGGGTGACAGTATTCTTTTTTATTATCGTAAACAGGGACTTCCCGGTTTTCTGCCGGTGTATGTGGAGCCGGTATGAAGCTGATTATTGCTACTCAGACCAGTCTTGCCCTGCCATTAATTCAGGATCTTTATGCCCGCCAGCAGCTGGCGGCGGTATGGCTTTATGATGTTACCGGAGAAGACAGCCGACAATTAGCGACTCAATGCTCAATGCTGGGAATTAATCTGCTGGTTATGGATCCGGAACGGCCTCAGGTTCTGATTGATCATCAGAAAACGCTGCAGGCTGATGCCATCGTTTCCTGCTATTTATCTTTCTTGTTTCCGGCCTCTATGGTGCAGGAACTTAAAGGGAAATTACTCAATATCCATGCCAGCAATTTACCAGAGTGGCGGGGTGCTGATCCTTTATTCTGGCAAATAGCTTCAGGCGCCGGAGAAACATTTCTTACATTGCATCAGATCGCCGCACAGGCTGATAGTGGCGATATTCTTTTTCAGCAGAAATTATCCATCCATCCCTACGATACTCATCAGGGAGTTAATCTTTACCTGTCGCAGAAAATGCCACTATTCATTACACAATGGTTATCAGCAGGCGGTATGGATCTTAAAGCACAGCCGCAACGGGTTTTGCAGGATAAAGATAAGCCCGCTACGCGCCCTGATAGTAATGCGGCAGGTATTAACTGGCAGCAGTCCGGGTGTCTGGATATTTTTAATCTCGCCCGTGCCTGTAATCCGCAACTGGGTGGCGCGGCTTTCAGCTTTAATCAGGAGGTGCTGTACCTGCTGGAGGCAACTCCGGTAAACCACCCATCGTACGGATTAGAGGCAGGAACCATTGTGCATATCGGTGAGCCGGAAGGTTTATTGGTTGCCTGTCACGATGGTGTGTTACGTCTTGATGTTATTTATTTGTCGGCAGGGATCTTCAGTGGACTGCGCTTTGCTGAGCGTTATCAACTTCAGGCCGGGCAACGCTTTGACAGTTATCCAATAACAAAACGGGAGAAGCAGGATGGAAGGAACAATAGCCAATATAACGAACTTTGCCGGTAATTTTGCCCCCAGAAACTGGGATTTCTGCCAGGGGCAATTACTGGCGATCAGTCAGTATGATGCTCTGTTTTCATTACTCGGTACGAATTTTGGTGGTGATGGACGCACAAGTTTTGCTTTGCCAAACCTGGCAGGTCGTACGTCCATGGGAACAGGCCATGGACCGGGTTTAAAAGATCGCAGAATCGGTGCGCAGACAGGTTCAGAAACAGTAGCCCTAACTCTTGCCAATATGCCATCACACAATCATCAGGTGCGGGTGGATCACGCCGGGCATATCGAAATTCCGGTTAACACAGCGGTAGGAGATGCAGATGAAGCCAGTCCTGGCAGCGGCGTTCTGGCAAACAGCGGTGGAGAAACTTATGCCAGTTCCGCAAGTATGAATGCTGTTTATTCCGGCAGTCCACTGGCGGTTAATGATCTTGAAGTCGTGGCGACCAATACCGGAGAAGGGAAGGAGTTCAATAATATGCAGCCTTCTCTGGCACTGCCCGCCATCATTTGTATGTTTGGTATTTATCCATCCAGAAGCTAATTAAGGAGAATAAAAATGGAAGGAACAATTGCAACCGTTACTCAATTTGGCGCTAATTGGGCACCACGTACCTGGTCGATTTGTGCGGGCCAGTTACTTGCTATTTCAAGTAATACTTCGTTGTTTTCTATTATCGGCACTATGTACGGTGGCGATGGCCGGACGACATTTGCTTTACCGGATCTGCGCGGTCGTTGTGCGTTGGGTACCGGTGCTGGTCCTGGTCTGACGCCGCGTGCAGCTGGGCAGCACTTTGGTACCGAAACGGTAACCCTTACCAGTCTTAACCTGCCTTCTCATAACCATACGGTGATTGTGCAAAGTGCCGGTCATGTTGCGGTGCCTGTTAATACTGAAACTGGTGAAGCCGATGAAGCCAGTCCGGGAGCTGGTGTTCTTACCAATAGTGGCGGTGATGCTTATGCCAGTGCACCGACAGCCAATGCCATGTACTCAGGTAGCCCGATACCTGTTGAAGGCCTGCAGGTGGAAACTGGTTTAATGGGTGGCAACCAGTCGTTCAATAATATGCAGCCATCGCTGGCAATCAGCTACATCATCTGCACACAAGGAATATTTCCTTCGCGCAACTGATGAAAAACCGGACCGGTTTACCGGTCCGGTTTTTCTGCACTTAGGGAAATCTGAATAACGAATGGAGATTGGTATGAAGCAATTTTTATTTTTACTGTTTTTTTTGCCGTTAGTTGCTTCAGCCGCAACCCAGAACAGCTCAATCGACTCTCCGGGCGATGTTGCAATTCTGGCATACAACGGTTACGACGTCAGCCCTTCTGTCGTATACAACGACGGGTTGACCTTTTTATTGGTTGACGACTGCCCGAACGGAACAACTCTGACCATTACGGATGAAGAATGGGATGGTGCCGCCTTTTCAACGCCAACCGGCGAAGGCAATTTAACCTGGACAAATAATACCGGCAGTACGCTTGCCAGAGGGACGGTAATTAAAATTACCAATGCCTCTGATGATCCGAGTACTTCTGGTATCGCAGTCAACACCGGTAGTGTTGCGGAAAGCGATACCGGTTTTAATATGATTGATGGTGATCAGCTTTATATCTATACCGGAACCCGGGCCGCACCAGGTGTTTTTCTGGCTTTTTATGGTGACGAAAGCACTCTTGGTAATGGAGATGCAGCAACTATTTTAGGTACTTCTCTTGTTAGCGGGCAAACTGCGCAGCTGAATATTTTACAAGGCTATTACACCGGTCCCGCATCTTGTAACTCAACACTGTCAGACTGTTTATCCCAGATTTATAATACTTCGAACTGGTCATTTACCGATAACCCAAGCTACCCCAGCAATCTGCCGGATACATTTACCGGCTCGGTATTTGTTATCAATAACGCTCCAACAGCAGCAGGCTTCACTGCGAGTCCGATTTATCAGGGAACATCTTATGCTTTTTCAACGGCGAATTTTTCCTACTCTGACACCGATGGTGATCCTTTAGATCATGTTCGTATCGTCACGGTTCCCGTGCAGGGTAGTCTGTGGGTCGATAGCGATGGCAGCAACACAATCAACGGTGGCGAATCTGCACTGACAAATGGATCGCAGGTCAGCAAAGCCAATCTTGATGCCGGTTACCTTAAATATCTGAACACAACAGGTTCATCCTCCAGTTTCACTTTTGATGTTAATGATGGTACGGCCTACAGTGCGTCCGCTTATACCGCTACGCTGACAGTGACTGCCTATCCGACTATTACTCTGTCAGCCAGCAGCACAAGTCCGGCAGAATCGGTAGGGAGCGTTAACTTAACGGCGACGGCCAGCCATTCCTTTAACCAGAATATTACGGTTAACCTGAGCTACTCCGGAACAGCAACCAGTGGTGTTGACTATAGCCAGATCAGCAGTCTTATTATTACCACGGGAAATACGACAAAAACGTCAGCGCTGAGCATCAGCGAAGATGCAATCGAAGAAGTTAACGAAACAATTATTGTCGATATATCGACTGTCAGTAATGGCACTGAATCCGGTGTACAGCAGCGGACAATAACCATTGTTGATAATGACCAGACAATTCCTTCCGTTGCTATATCCGGTGCCAGTGGCACCATCAATGCGCCATTTACCGCGACTTTTACCTTCAGTGAACCCGTCACCGGTTTTAACCTTGGCGATATTGTTGCCGGTAATGCCTCAGTCAGTGTTTTCAGCGCGACCAGTGCCTCGGTTTATACCGCATTAATTACGCCAACAGCAGATGGTTCAGTAACGGTGGATGTTGCAGGATCGGTTGCCCAGGATGGTGTTGGTAATAACAACACGGCAGCAACTCAGTTGGCGGTTACTTATGATGCGACGGCACCGACGGTAACTATCAGTGGTGCCAGTGGTACTATCAATGCCGCCTTTACCGCGACCTTCACCTTCAGTGAAAATGTTACCGGTTTTACCCTTGGCGATATTGTTGCCGGCAATGCTTCCGTCAGTGCCTTTAATGCAACCAGTGCTTCGGTCTATACCGCGTTAATTACACCAACGGCAAATGGTACGGTAACGCTGAATGTTGCTGGTGCAGTAGCTCAGGATGCTGCCGGAAATAACAACACCGCAGGCAGCCTGTCGGTAGATTATGAAAGTCTCAATACGGATGGTTCTGTGTCGGTTTCCGGGCTGGCGGTAGAAGGACAGATTCTGTCAGCGTTGCCGCAGGATGCCGATGGTGTAAATGCAGCAACATTGGTGTACCAGTGGCTGGCCGATGCTTCTCCGGTCGGAGGGAATTCTGCCTCCTATACCATTGCAGCCGCTGATGTTGGCCGTGTAATAACGGTGCAGGTCAGTTACACGGATAATCTGGGCCGTAACGAACAGCATACGTCTGCCGCAACAGATACTGTGATCAGTCTGCAGCAGTATGCCCTGAATACCATTTCTTCAGCAGCCGGAAATCCTGTTAATGCCACCGGATTAACGCTTACTCAGTATCGCCAGGCTGGCCTGAGTTCACCGGGGGATGACGACTTCAACCGTATCCTGCTGATTCTGAACAGCGCAGTTGCCCGTTCTCAGTCTGATGATGTCAATGAATTTTCAGAGCTGGAAGCACTGGTAGCCCTGATTATGGAAGCCCAGGACGATGACGGCGATGGTCTGCCGAACAGTCTTGAAGGCGATGTAACGACTGATCGTGATGGTGATGGCATTATCGACCGTGAAGATACCGACAGCGATCAGGACGGTCTGTCCGATCGGGTTGAGCTGGGTCTGGTGCTGACCGACACCGACGGCGACGGTATTGTCGATTTCTTTGATGCCGATGCCGATCAGGATGGCAATGTCGATGATGGCCGAACCGACGATAACCTCGACGGCGCGGAAGACAGTCTGATGACTATTGCAGGTTATCGCGCGGCCAACGCCCTGGTCGATGCCGATAACGATGGCCGGCTGAACAGTCAGGATCTGGATTCCGATAACGATGGTATCGGTGATCTGATCGAAAACGGTTTGGCTGATGCCGATGGCAATCTGATGGTCGATGATGATCGCATTGAACTCGATGACAGTAGCGACCTGATCGACGATAACAACGACGGCATCTTTAACTTCCTGCAGCTGAGCAGTGATGGTATTCAGACCGATTTCTCACTCAGTGGTCTGCCGCTGCTGCTGGACGTTGATAAAGACGGCCGTATCGACAACACAGTCGATATGGATAGTGATGGCCTGATGGATATTATCGACAATGCGGTTGGTGCGTTTGGTTCTTTGCCGGATATTGATGGCGATGGTATTCCGAATCATCTGGATGAAGATGATGACGGCGACGGCATTCCGGATGTGGTTGAAAATCCGCAAATGGGCTTCTTTACCGGTCTGGATGCCGATGCCGACGGTATTGATGATGGCGTCGACTACGACGTAAATGGCGATACCTTCGGTACCGACAATAACGGTAATGGCGTACGTGATGACCGCGAGATGCCGGATTATGATAAGGACGGTATTGCCGATCATCTCGATCCGGACTCTGATAACGACAACGTTAATGATGGTGAAGACCCATCCATTAATACCGGTGATGACATCACCACGGCTACCGGTGCATTCAGTCCGTTGATGCTGCTGATTGCTGCGGCACTGGCGGTGGCCGGACGAATGGCTGCACGGGTGTCTGTGCCGACATTGTTGCTGGCCTGCATGCTCTGGGCGCCGCTGTCACAGGCTGACAGTGCGCAACCTGCCAGCGGACCTGAGATGGATAATATGCACTGGTTACTGGCCTGGGGTGTAGGCCGAAGCTGGCTTAGTCCGGAGGTGCATGGCAACAATAAAGTCACCGACGACGGCGGGCTGGGCGGGCATTTTGCCGCCGGCCTGCAGCTGAACGATGCCTGGCAGGTGCGTTATCAGTACGGTATTCCGGGCGCTGCTGAGGTGAACAGCGCCGCTATTGAATACACAACGCACAGTCTGCTGGCGCAGTACAGTCAGCCATTACAGGGGCAGTGGCGCTGGATGCTGGGAGCAGGATTCTCGCAGATTGACGTTGATGTTGCGGCAGGCTTTAACGCGGATCTGGATAGTGAAATTCAGCTGAGCCTGCAGGCCGGGGCCAGTTATCCGTTGTCCAACAATACCCGCCTTACTGTTCAGGCGAGCCGGTATTCCGGTGATGTGCAGATGCTGATGCTGGATTTCAGCCATCTGATTCCCTGATAGCGGCACAGGTGTAAGTAATAAAAAAACGGCCCGGGCATGTGAATGTCCGGGCCGTTTTTTTATGCGCCGCGTTTGTCGCGGCCAGAATGCTGTGTAGGGTTATTCTTCGCCGAACAGTGAGCAGTCAATCAGGTCGCACAGGCAGTGAATCACCAGCAGGTGAACCTCCTGAATCCGCGCCGTAACGTTGGCCGGTACCCGCACTTCGACATCGTCACGGGTAATAAGTGACGCCATATGGCCGCCGTCCTTGCCGGTTAAGGCAACCACGGTCATCTCGCGCTCGTGGGCGGCCTGAATCGCCTGCACCACGTTAGCGGAGTTACCGCTGGTGGAAATGGCCAGCAATACGTCGCCGGCATTGCCCAAAGCACGGATCTGCTTGGAGAAAATCTCGTTATAACTGTAATCGTTGGCGATCGAGGTTACGGTCGATGAGTCGGTGGTCAGGGCAATGGCTGGCAGACTCGGGCGCTCGCGCTCAAAGCGGTTCAGCAGCTCGGAAGAAAAGTGCTGTGCATCACCGGCGGAGCCGCCGTTACCACAGGTAAGAATTTTTCCGCCGCTGAGCAGGGCATTCACCATAATCTGCGCCGCGCGCTCGATATAAGGTGGCAGCTCTTCTGCTGCGTGGGTTTTGGTTTCGATACTGGCGCCAAAATGGCCGATGATCCGATCCTGCACAATAACGCTCCGGGAGTAACAGATGGGCCATCATAAATGAGCCATGAGACAAAACCAAATAACAGTGATTCTCAGAGAAATAATGTATCCAGAAGCGGATGCAGCCAGTGGCTGAAAAGCGCCACCTGAGCGCAAAGCAGCAACACCAGCAGCAACCAGCCATCGGCACTGCTGAAGCCATGCTTTGCAGGGGAGCGTGGGTCATATAACAGCGCCTGTATACGCTCGCCGCTGGCCTGAGCTGCCATATCGGTCTGTGGCTGCAGTTGCTGCAGCAGTGCGGCCAGCGCCTCAGGTGCATAACCCTGGCGGGTGACGTAGGCGTCGCACTGTAATTCACAGCTCAGCGCAAACTGTTCTTGCAGGGCTTTGCGTGGTTCTGGCAGCCACAGCAGGCTGGCCCACTGCAGCAGGAATTTGCGCAGGTTATCGCGGCGCAGAAGGTGGCAGTGCTCATGCAACAGCACCATGGCTGACTGTTGCGGACTCAGCTGCTGTTGCAGCGCGGTAGAGATATAGATTGCGGGGCGCCAGAGACCTGCACACCAGGCCAGTGGCAGATGCGAATCAATCAGGCGGAAGTCTGGTGCTGTGACGCCACTACCGGACGGGTTGCCGGCCGTGCTGAACAGGTCAACCGTTGCCAGACGCTGACGTCCACGCCGCAGCTGGTGGTTAAACAGTAATAAAGCAACCAGCAGCAGAGCGCTGATAACACCTGCGAGTATGGCCCCCGTCAGGGACGATGAGCTGACATCCGGTACATGCGGACCACACAGTTCACCATGGCAGTGGGCGCTGTGCAGTACTCCTGCCAGCTCCGGATTCATCAGCAGCACCACCACCCAGAAGGTGACGGCCGGGGGCAACAGGGCATACAGCATCAGCAGGCGTGACTGCTGCAGCGGGCTGCTGTTGTGCTGTGTTTTCTGCAGCAGCGGAAACAGCAATGATGCCAGCAATGACGAAGTGCTGAAGCTCAGCGCACTGGCCAGCAGAATATCGGCCAGTTCAGGAATCATAGTCAGCGCCGTTGGCATCAGGCTCTGCGGCCAGTGCCTTGTTCAGGCGCTCACCCATGGCTGGGGCAACATCCGCTAAATAATCCATAAAGCCTGACACCATCGGCGCCATATCATCGGCACTGAGGTCGGCGGCAATATCATGCAGCAGGTTGCTGATCAGGTCAGGTTTCTGCAGCACAGCGCTGTAAAAAAACGCCCGGCTTTCTTTGTGGCGTTGCAGCAAATCCTTGCGGTGCAAACGCTCCAGTGTGCTCTGCACGGTATTCAGCGAAATATCTTCCTGCAGGCTGGCGTGCACCTGCTGCACAGACTGCGCTCCCTGTTGCCAGAGCACTTCCAGAATGGCCAGCTCGCGCTTACCCAGAGTGGGGGTGCGTGAGCGGGCTGTGGGCAGTTTCAGCCAGCGGGTTAAATCGGTGCTGCGGTTCATGAGTCGTTTGGCCGTTTCTTTCTTTTGGGGGCACAGGTTCCGGCGCGGCTTGTGCGCGTCCGTTATTTCCAGCCCTTACCTGCCGCAGATGGTTAACACCGAGGTGTTATCGGTATTCGCTGCGGCTGATAAGTTCGTCAGCAGATGGTGATATTTTCGTTAACAGGACCGGTGGCGGCAATTGTTGAGAGCCGCCTTACGCCGCTTAAGTGGACAATGAGGATAAAGATGAAATTTCAGCCCGCAGGTCTTTTGCTATTGGGGTTACCTGTGCTTGCACTGACACAGACAGTACAGGCGGCGGAAAACGACGGTACATTAAAAAGCGCTGCTGCAGCAGAAAATACAGCAGTAAATCAAAGGGCAGCCAAACTGGATAACCAGATCGTGACCGCCAGAGAAAAACTGCTGGGTGAGGCTATGTCGGCCTCGCAGGGCTATGTCAGTGGTGAAGAAATTAACAGCAGGCCGTTACTGCGCACCGGTGAAGTACTGGAGCTGGTGCCCGGCTTAGTCGTCACCCAGCACAGCGGCAGCGGCAAAGCGAACCAGTATTTTCTGCGTGGCTTTAATCTCGATCACGGCACCGATTTCGCCACCTTTGTTGATGGTATGCCGGTCAATATGCGCACCCACGGCCACGGTCAGGGTTATACCGATCTTAATTTTATTATTCCGGAAAGCATTGGCTCGCTGAGTTATCAGAAGGGCAGTTACTACGCCGATGTCGGTGATTTCAGCGGTGCGGGCAGTGCCACCCTGCAGACCGCCGATACTTTTGCTCAGGGGCTGGCGCAGCTGAGTCTGGGCGAAGATCAGTATCGCCGGGCGCTGCTGCTCGACAGTCTGAGCAATGCTCAGGGCGACTGGTTGTATGCACTGGAACGCAATACCTACGATGGCCCCTGGAGCGATATCCGCGAAGATCTGGATAAAAGCAGTGTGCTGCTCAAGCATCGCCGCGCACTGGCTGGTGGCAAGCTGAGTCTGTCCTTTATGGGCTATGACAACCAATGGAACAGCGCCGACCAGATTCCGCAGCGTGCGGTCGACAGCGGCCTGATCGACGAACTGGGTTCGCTGAACGACAGCGTGGGCGGTGAATCCAGCCGCTACAGCCTGAATGCCATCTGGCAACGCGACGGTATTCAGGCTTCGGCTTATGCCATCCGTTACGACATGAATCTGTGGTCGGACTTCACCTATTACCTCGACGATACCGTCAATGGCGATCAGTTTGAGCAGGTCGATAAGCGCTGGATTTACGGTGGTCAGCTCAGTTACCTCTGGCACTCAGAGATAGCCGGTCTGGCGATGAGCAACCGTATCGGCGCCGACCTGCGTTATGACGATATTGACGAAGTGGGTCTGTATCACAGTAAAGAACGTCAGCGTATCGGAACTGTCCGCAGTGACCGTGTAGGCGAACTCAGCACCGGCCTCTACGCCGAAAACACCCTGTACTGGAATGAGCGCGTGCGTACCGTGCTGGGTGTGCGCTACGACGACTACCGCTTTGATGTACAAAGCCGGGTTGGCAGCAACAAAAACGGCGTTGACCTGAGTGCCAATAGCGGCAAAGCCAGCGATAACAATATCGCCTTAAAAGGCAGCGTGATTGTGGCCCTGAACCGCGACTGGGAAAGCTATCTGGCGGCGGGGCAGGGACTGCATTCAAACGACGCCCGCGGCACCACCATTCAGGTTGATCCGGCCGATGGCAGTGCGGTGGAGGCGGTTGATCCGCTGGTGGATTCGCTGGGTTATGAGGTCGGTGTGCGCGGTGTTATGGCCGGGCGTCTGAGTACCTCGCTGGCGCTGTGGCAGCTGGATCTCGACAGCGAGCTGCTGTTTGTCGGCGATGCCGGTAATACCGAAGCCAGCCGTGCTTCACGGCGTAAAGGGCTGGAAATGACGCTCTATTATCAGCTGAACGAGCGCTGGAATATGGATCTGGAATACGCCTGGACCAAAGCAGAATTACGCGGCAATGCAGCCGGGGGGAATGAGATTCCCGGTGCGGTGCGCAATGTGCTGCAGGCGGGTATCAGCAGCCAGCGCGGTGCGGGCTGGTTTGGCAGTCTGCGCCTGCGCTATTTTGGTGAGCGGCCGCTGGTGGAAGATGGCTCGGTGATGTCTGACCCGACCACGGTGGTGAATCTGCGCAGCGGCTACAGCCTGAACAGCTGGGTGTTCAGTGCCGATGTACTCAACCTGTTCGACAGCCGCGATCACGATATTGATTACTGGTACGCCTCTCGTCTGCCGGGTGAAAGCAGCGAGCAGGAGGATATTCATTACCATGTGATTGAACCGCGCACTGTGCGTCTGGCGGCGGCCTGGCAGTTCTGATACAGCGTTGTTTCTGCTAAGGAGCGGTTAGCCAAACACATTCTGCAGCCACTCAAACTGCACCGGCTGACCGCTGCCCGACATCACGTCAAAGCGGCAGTCCGGCAGGTTCGCGCCATAGTGTTGCTGCAGATAGTGCCGGGCGGTTTTGAGTAAGCGCTGTTGCTTGTGGTGGGTGATGCTTTCGGCGCCGCTGCCGTGGCTTTGGCTGGCGCGGTAACGCACCTCAACAAAGACCAGCACCTTGCCGTGACGCATAATCAGGTCGATTTCACCGCCGCGGATGGTGTAATTGCGGGTAACGGCTTTCAGCCCCTGACGCTTAAGGAAGTGTTCGGCGGCCTGTTCAATCTCGGCGCCTTTTGTGCGTGTTGCAGGTTTACGGGTTGCAGGCTTTTCTGCAGCACGGGTTTCGGCGGCAGAGGAAGTCTCTGCCGTTTGTTCTGAATCCTGCAGTTTTTTGTCTTTGCGGGTAAACCACATGGCATCCTTGCCCCGTGAGTTATGCGGTGTGAGTACTCAGCGTCTGGCTAAACGCTGCGGCCGGCCAGAGCGGAACTGGGTACATTCGGTACGGCGGTGAATGCGGCGCTCGTGATCCAGCGCCAGTGCGCCGGTGCTGCCAAACATCTGGCTGTGCGGGAATACTTCCAGCTGTTTTAACCGTGGCAGCAGACGGAAGGCATCCACGCCCATGGCGTATAAGCGGGCATAGCCGCCCTGACCATTCGGCATCACTTTTTCTACGGTGCGGTACAGCTCACTGCTTTCCAGCAACCAGGGCACGTCGCAGAACTGCACGCCGTTCAGGTCGCGGTCTTTGGTTGGATTCGGTTCGCCGGAATACACATGCGAAGTGGCGTATACCGGCAGATCACCGGCAAAGTTAAATGCCAGCGTTGGTTTGATCTGGCGGGCCTGCTGCGGCAGGGCGACCATAAACACCCAGTCGACATCCTGACGGCGGCGCGGCTCAAACTCGGTGCTCTGACGTAACAGACGGCGCATGGTCTGATAACGCTTCTGGCTGTCGTCGACGTTCAGCAGCGCTTTGATTTCCGGGTTGTAGTCCTGGCGGTTCGGATAAAAACGCTGTTCGCCGATTTCACCACCCAGCTCCAGCCAGCGCTGTTCAAAGGCGGCATAAATACGCTCGCCCCAGTTGCCCTGTGGTACCAGTACCAGCGCGCGGCGCAGGCCATCGGTCCAGGCTTTTTCGGCAATCTGTACGGCTTCGTCTTCGGCGGCCAGGCCGAACTGATAGAGGTTGGCGGGCAGGGTTTCGGCTTCGCTGCGGTCACCATAGTTCAGGGCCAGGGTTGGCAGCGGCAGGGTTTCGCGCTGTTGCAGTGCCTGCACCTGCATTTTGTTGATCGGCCCGATCACCCACTGCGCACCGTCGAGCTGCGCCTGAGCGTAGGCAATATCGATATCGCTGTATTTCTGGCTGTCGTACAGGTGCACCTGCGGAATGGCGTAGCCTTTATCCAGAGACTCGTAGTAAGCGGCCATAAAACCATCGCGGATGGCGCCACCGGTTTTCTCCAGCGGGCCGGATAACGGCAGCATCAGGGCGACGCTGTGCGGACGGTTAGCCGCCAGATCAGCCAGCAGTGCCAGACCGCCGGGTAATTGTATTGCTGCCGGGTGAGCCGGATTCTGTTCGCGCCACGTAGTAACCGCCGCCAGATGTTCGTCCAGTGTCAGGCGTGAGTTACGGGAAATCGCCGCCAGCCGCAGCCAGTCGCCAAACTGGGTAGCCGGGGTTTTTTCTGCCCATTCCAGCAGCTCGACTTCCGGCATGGCCATTAAATCCTGCCAGATTTGCTCATGATTCTGCTCGCGCTGCTCCGGATTTAATGCGCCGGATAAAAAATCACGCTCGCGCGCGGCGGCCAGATATTCGCCATTGCTTTCGTACCAGCGGGCTTTTAACAGGCTGGCGCGCAGTTCCTGCTCCGGCGTGGCGTAATTCATACGCTGGGTAAGCTGGTTGAGATATTCGCCGGCAATTTCCGGCTCGTTGCTGCCCAGATGCATCTGCGCCGACAGCAGCATAAATTCCACCTGCTCCTGTGGCGTGAGCACACGCTCGTGCAACAGTTGCAATTGCAGCGCAGCATTGCCAAACTCGCCGTCGTCGAGTTCGCCGCGAATCTGCTGCATTAATACTGAATTACTCTGACTACTGCTTTCGGTAAGGCTGTTGCCCAGCCCGGTTTGTCCCGGTGTGGTAGAACAACCGCTTAAACCCAGACCCGCGCTGACAACCAGCAGCGATAATCCGCGTAACCAACGATCAGGTAAGTTTCCCCGCATGACTTCAGATCCCAGAATGCAGGTCGGCACGTTTTACGTCGTGGCGACACCCATTGGTAATTTGGCTGACCTCACCGAGCGTGCAAAGCAGGTGCTGACCAGCGTTGATGTAATTGCCTGCGAGGATACCAGACATACCGCAAAATTACTCCAGCACCTCGGCCTGCGAAAGCCGCTGTTATCGGTGCACGAACACAATGAACGTGAGCGCGTAGAACAGATTGCCCGCCATCTGGAACAGGGCCAGAGCATGGCGCTGGTATCCGATGCCGGCACCCCGTTAATTTCCGATCCGGGATATCCTTTGGTGCAGGCGCTGCGCGCGCGCGGCCTGCATGTCAGCCCGATTCCCGGTGTCAGTGCCATTATTACTGCCCTGAGCGCGGCAGGCCTGCCGACCGACCGTTTTACCTTTGAAGGCTTCCTGCCGCATAAAAGCGGTGCCAAACGCGAAAAATTACTGGCTCAGGAACAGGAAGCACGCACCCTGGTGTACTACGAATCCAAACACCGGATTCTCGATACGCTGGAAGTCATGGCTGAGGTTTTTGGCGCAGAACGTCAAGCCTGTGTTGCCCGCGAATTAACCAAAACCTTCGAGACTTTTTATCACGGCACACTGCCAGACATTCTCAGCCAGCTGCAGGCGGATGCCGACCAGCAGAAAGGTGAATTCGTGGTGATGATTGCCGGCAACCCCGATCCGGCCCCGGCCAGCGAAGTCGACAGCAACAAACTATTCCGCCTGCTGCTGGCCGAACTGCCACCGAAAAAAGCAGCGGCTATTATTGCCGACCTGACCGGCGAGAATAAAAAAGAGCTGTATCAGAAAGCGCTGGAGATGCAGGGGAAGGCTTAAACACAGGCGCCTGCGGGTATTTCACAGCGCCGCAGATAATTGACTGAATGTGAGGGTTGATTCAGTGGGAGTGACTTTCAGTAGTGGGAGTGACTTTCAGTAGTGGGAGTGACTTTCAGTCACGATTAAGAGCGCGGCAGAAATGCCGCTCCCACAGGTTTGGTTATTTCCTTTTCCTGCAGAACCGGCGCCCGAATACCGGTCTAGAGCCGGACGGTCTGGCTATTACTGCTCGTTCCTGTGGAACCTGCGCCCGAATACCGGTCTAGCGCCAGACAGTCTGGCTATTGTTTTCCTTTCCTGTAGATTCCGCGCCCGAATACCGGCTTAGCGCCAGACAGTCTGGTTATTTACTTCTCGTTCCTGTGGAACCCGCGCCCGAATACTGGTTTAGCGCCAGACAGTCTGGCCGGTGGGTTCGGTTTTTATAGCACTTACCTGTATTCCTGTAGAACTGCCGTCCGAATTTTGGTTTATCGCCAGACAGTCTGGCCGGCGGGTTCAGTTTTTATAGCACTTACTCTGTATTCCTGTAGAATCCGCGCCCGGAGTCGGCCAGACAGTCGTCGCCCGCACTGGCAACAGTGTGGGGGGAGGAAAGTCCGGGCTTCACAGGGCAGGGTGCCAGGTAACGCCTGGGAGGCGCGAGCCTACGACCAGTGCAACAGAGAGCAAACCGCCGATGGCCCGCGCAAGCGGGATCAGGTAAGGGTGAAAGGGTGCGGTAAGAGCGCACCGCGCGACTGGTAACAGTTCGTGGCACGGTAAACTCCACCCGAAGCAAGACCAAATAGGTTCCCTATAGGCGCGGCCCGCGCTGGGAACGGGTAGGTTGCTTGAGCCTGTGAGTGATTGCAGGCCTAGACGAATGACTGTCCACGACAGAACCCGGCTTATCGGCTGACTCCTTTTATTATGAAAACCCCGCTCAGGAAACTGAGCGGGGTTTTTCTTTACCAGCGTTTCGCCGGCTTCTGCCGGGACAGTGACTGCCCACGACGACGATTCAGAAACTCAGGGCTTATCGGCTGACTCCTTCTATTTAAAAGCCCCGGAAAGAAATTTTCGGGGCTTTTTCTTTGGTCCTAAGCCGGTTCTGCCGGGACAGTGACTGCCCACGACGACGATTCAGAAGCTCAGGGCTTATCGGCTGACTCCACTTATTTAAAAGCCCCTGCAGGCTAACGTTTGCAGGGGCTTTTTCTTTGGTCCTAAGCCGGTTCTGCCGGGACAGTGACTGCCCACGACGACGATTCAGAAACTCAGGGCTTATCAGCTGGCTCCTTTTATTTTAAAGCCCATACAAATGCGAGTTTGTATGGGCTTTTCTTTTTGTGGCAAGCCGGACCCTGTCGGTGTGGGAGCGGATGTTATCCGCGATCGAAGTAGAATAGGCAGCTGGTTAACATCATCCGTTCACCCCGAACAACGAGGAACGCGAAATTTTCAATGTCGATAGTAAAAAGTATATAAATATCACCTGTAAAAACGGTAAGTTTGTTGAAATGTATAAAGGCTCTGTTGGCGAGTTCTCAAATATTATAGATTTACTTGTTAATTAGCATAGAAATTCTCATAAACCTATAGGCACACTAACTGAGCCGCTTAGCTTGTCGCGGCATGGTGAAACCAGCATTATGATTCCGGTAAAACTAAGAGATCTTCAACGTCAGGATAAAACAGCGGTTATGGCCATGCTTCAGGATTCCCGGGTTATGAGGTTTCTTGGGCCCCGCCGGGCTTTAACAGAAGATGAGGCGGATTCGTGGTTTGAGAATGCGCTTGATAACCCGTCACGTTTTGCTATTGCCCAATCTGATACTGATGAGTTCATCGGATTCTGCGGTATTAAAGAGATCGAAGGTGTTTTGGACTTCGGCTATTTCATCAGATCGGAGTTCTGGGGTAATGGCATAGTGGTAAGGGCCTCCAGACTGGCGCTTGAAAGGTTGTCGGCTGAGATCGACACAGAGTCCGTTCAGGTTTTTATTGCTGACGATAATGTGGCAAGCAAGAGAGTGGCCCAGAAATTGGGCTGGCAGGTCACACACAATGGGACTAAGGATGGGGAGTATGGTGGATATTACCGGATCGTCCTGTAATGCATGAAAATGACCTGTGACTTTTCTCCGCTTTAACGCACCCCAAAGTAAAACCGACAGGCACTGAATGCCTGAGTATCAGAATGATCACCAGAAATAAGATTTAACTTTAATTAGTGTTAACAAGTCCTAAACATGCATCATAAAAGCTATCCAGATAGCATTTTTCAGTAACGAGTAAAAATATGCACAAAATTCAGTGTCAATGCGGGGCTCTTAGTGGTCATGTTCGGGGAGCCGGAACCTGTAGTCGGGTGGTATGTTACTGTGCCGACTGTCAGGCTTTTGCGAAATTTTTAGGCCGGGCAGGTGATGTTCTGGATGCACAGGGAGGGACTGAAATTGTGCAGTTGGCACAGCCCCGTGTGGTTTTTTCACAAGGTAAGGAGCATCTCGCGGCTGTGCGGCTTAGCGATCAGGGGATGATCCGCTGGTATGCCGCCTGCTGTAACACTCCCCTTGGTAATACGCTGCCTGATCCTAAGGTTTCATTTATCGGCCTTATTCATTCGGTGCTGAATCGTGCAAAAATGGCCGAAGATTTTGGCAAGAATATCGCAATAGTCAATGTGGATTCTGCTATAGGAGAACCGAAGCCGAAGCAAAAAGGACTCCCCGGTATGATTGTAAGATTTTTGTGGATTATTTTATCCATGCGTATCGGTGGTAAGTATCGTAATTCTCCGCTTTTTACTGAGTCTGGTGAACCTGTTGTGTCACCCGTTATACTCAGTGGCGAAGAGTTAAATAATTTAAAAAATACCCTGTGATAAGGTGTTATGTATTAACAGCGTCATGGGCTATAAACCCTGTAGTGACGGTGATTACCCGGTTAACCAGACATCGCTATGATTAAACCCGCTGTTAAAAAAGAGATCCTTGCCCGCATTGAAAACGCCGAGAAAGAGCATGGCGTCCGCGTTCTTTACGCGGTTGAATCGGGTAGCCGTGCCTGGGGATTCGAGTCACCGAACAGTGATTACGATGTGCGTTTTATCTATGCGCATCCTAAAGACTGGTATGTGGCGGTGGACCTGGAAGATAAGCGTGATGTTATCGAGTATCCGATTGTCGATGAGATCGACATCAACGGCTGGGATATCCGCAAAGCCTTAAAGCTGTTTTCACGCTCGAATCCGGCCTTTGTCGAGTGGCTGCAGTCGCCCATTGTTTACCTTGATCGCGGTGATTTTGCGCGCAGGTCGCGTGAGCTGTTGAGTACGGTCTACTGCGTTGAAAAAGGGATTTACCACTACCGCAGCATGGCGAAAACGAACTACCGGGGTTATCTGCGTGATGATCTGGTGCCGATTAAAAAATACTTTTATGTATTGCGTCCGTTGCTGTCCATTATGTGGCTGGAGAAATATCGCAAGCCTGCCCCCATTGAATTTGAGACTCTGCGCCAGATGATTGCCGGCGACAGAAAACTGAATGAGCAGATTTCTGCACTGCTGGTGCGCAAGAAGATCAGTCTGGAAAAGGAGCTTGCTCCGCCTATTCCTGAGCTGAATCAGTTTATCGAATCTGAATTAGAACGTCTGGAATCCTTTGCTGACAGTACAAGGAAAGAGCAGTCGGTAATGGATGAGCTGAATGCTTTATTTCACGCGAGTCTGGTTTTATAAAGCATCCGGAATGGCCCCTTATTTTTCTGAAACCGGAATTTTGAATGGATAAGAACGTAAAAACCCGTTTCGACCAGTACCCGGACTCTGCCCGTCATCAGCTTTCCTCGTTGCGGAGCCTGATTTTTCAGACCGCTGAACATCTGCAGTCAGGTGCTGTTGAAGAATCTCTGAAATGGGGTGAGCCCAGCTACAGTGTTAAAAGCGGCAGTCCGATCCGGATCGACTGGAAGCCTGATACTCCGCATAACTGCTATGTGTTTTTTAACTGCAACACCAAACTGGTTGATACCTTCCGGGTTCTGTATGGCGATGTACTGGCGTTTCAGGGCAACAGGGCCATTGTATTAGACCTTTCCGCAGCGCTGCCTGAGTCTGCGCTGCGCCATTGTATTGAACTTACGCTGACTTATAAAAAGCGCAGGCATTTGCCATTGCTGGGAGCCTGACAGACTCAGTTCCGTTGCGCTTTCAAAAAATCAGAAAGCCCATACAAATGTCAGTTTGTATGGGCTTTTTCTTTGCCCTGAGCCGGGGCTGGCTGCGCCCGGATAGCAGGCCTCGGCCCCAGATTTCATGTTTACCTGAGATGCTTATATGAATTGGCACGATAGGACCATTTTTACTGAGGCCGTTGCTCTCTAGAATGGCCGTCCGGGGAAAGGAATCTCAATCTGATAAACATAATAAAGCTGAGATCAATATGACTCTGAAAAATGCTGCATTCAAACCACTGCTGGCCGCTTCTTTACTGATAGCCGCTATGAGCGGTCAGGCCATGTCTGATACGCCAACCGCTACTCAGGAAGCTACGGCGCCCATTCCTGCACCCGAAACCTCTGTCAGCAACCTGGCGTATGCGGATGATTTAAAGCTGCTGGCCTACAACGTGTATATGTTGACCGGTGCTATTTCCGACTGGTCGCAACAAACCCGTGCGGAACTGATTCT
Source organism: Thalassolituus hydrocarboniclasticus (assembly GCF_025345565.1). NCBI lineage: Bacteria > Pseudomonadati > Pseudomonadota > Gammaproteobacteria > Oceanospirillales > Oceanospirillaceae > Thalassolituus > Thalassolituus hydrocarboniclasticus. The sequence continues at coordinate 1,125,386 of NZ_CP054475.1, forward strand.
GCAATCGGACGTTATTCATGGACACGACGCCATTATTCTTAATGAAATTTTTGATAATGGGCCGGCGCAAACCCTGCTGGACGGCCTGAAAAGTCAGTATCCGCATCAGACTCCGGTACTGGGCCGCACCAAGAGCGGCTGGAATCAGACGCTGGGGGCATACAGTAATACCGCTCCGGAAGATGGTGGTGTGGCCATTGTCAGCCGCTGGCCGATTGAGGAACAAATTCAGTACGTCTACAAAGAGGGTTGCGGAGCGGACTGGCTGGCTAATAAAGGCTTTGTGTATATCCGTCTGGATAAAAACGGCCATGACTATCATGTGATTGGCACCCATGCTCAGGCTGAAGACGGCGCCTGTTCCGATCCGGCTGCCGTGCGCAAAAGTCAGTTCACCGAAATGCAGCAGTTTATTGCCAGCAAAAATATCCCGGCCGATCAGGTACTGTTTATCGGTGGCGATTTTAACGTAATTAAAAACAGCGCCGAATACCCGGATATGCTGGAAACCCTGCATGTGAATGCACCGGATGCCTATGCCGGATTTGATACCTCCTGGGACCCGGAATCCAACGGTATTGCCGCCTATAACTATCCGGACCTGCCCAGCGAATACCTCGATTATATTTTTGTTTCCCGTGATCATGCGCAGCCAACCTACTGGCATAACCAGTCGCTGGACGTGACCTCGCCACGCTGGGAAAACAAAAATTATCAGTATCAGGAGCTGTCCGATCATTATCCGATTGCCGGTTTCTCCTATGCCGATGACAACACCCGCACCGAAAGCTACCGCTTTGTGAATCAGCCTTATTCCGCCGTGAAGTTCCGTAATCAGGCCAATGGCGCTTATATCAAAATTAACGCCAGCGATAACGACGGCTGGATTAAGGTGAATGGCAGTGCCAGCGATGCGGCAGCCAGCTTTAATCTGGATAACTGGTATCCGAAAAACCGTGCTTTCTGTATCCGCAGCAACGACTTTGTGCAGGTACAGGGTAATTTGCGTGTCGGTTCTTACTGGAACTGGTGGCTTGGCGGTGGTGGCGGTAATTATGCCTACTTTACCAAACAGGATAATGCCTCCAATAAATTACGTATCCGTATTCTGAATGACGATGGCGACTGTCTGAAAAACGGCGATCAGGTGGTCTTTGTTGATCGTGATACGGTGAGCGGCAAAGATTATTATCTGCAGCGCTGGCCGTCAGGTTCCTGGACCGATCATCTGTATATGTGGTCAGGTTCGGTGGGCGCTAACGAAACCTTCACCGTCGAGATGGGTGTGGGTCAGAAGCAGGACTGGACGTCAAAACTGCGCTACGTGCAGTAATTATCAGGCTTCGGTCTGATGGGAAATGGCGTGCTTCGGCACGCCATTTTTTTATTTGTGCCATTGACTGAAAACTCAATGACATTCAGTCTGGCCTGTAGAGCAAAGGAGTGGCTTTACTGATTGATGGCTGGGAGAGATCGTACTCTTCTGGCCTGACAGGGAGGTTTTTTGATAAAAAATACTAAAACGGAATCTCATCATGAAAAAAATAATATTGGCATTGTCACTTGTGATTTTTACATCAGCCGCTTTCGCTCACAGCGGCGGTTGCCGGAAAGACAGTCCGGCAGGGCAGTGCTGCCATGCCGGGTCACAGCCTTATCACTGTCATTAATTCGGTCTTAATAAACAGGGCCACTTTCTTGGAATGACCCGTTGAGCCGGCGGTGCTGAAATGCTGCCCGCCGGTTAAACAGCGCTATTAATTCCCTTCCGTCAGCATCTCCGCCAACAAATCAAATACCCGCTTAACTCGCGGATTGGTGCGCAATTCCCGGTGGCAGACCAGCCATAACGGTACGGTTACCGGTGCGCCGCGTTCGCTGAAGGCGCGGCGGAATGTGGGTTCGGCATCGCCAATCTGTTGCGGAAAAAAGCCAAGGCCATTGCCTTGTTTGACCAGTTGCCATTGCAGCATCTGAAAGGTGGTGACGATGGGAAAATTCTTCTGGCTCAGCTGCCAGCCATGCTGGTTAAGAATATTCATCAGTCTGTCGTTGCGTTCAAAACCGATAATCTGAATATGTGGGTCAATGCTTGTTTTGCTCTTGCCGGCAGCCTTGTTAACCGCATCCAGATTGTTAAGGTACTCGTGGCTGCCGTACAGCCAGATAGGTTCGTCGGCGAGTTTCCTGACGATTAAATCGGGCTGTTCGGGGCGGAAGCTGCGGATGGCAATATCGGCTTCACGCCGCTGTAAATCGCTGATGTTGTTGGAGACCACAATTTCCAGCTGGATGCCGGGTTCGCGCTGGCGGATAGCGTCGATTACGGCGGGCAGGCGGAATATGGCGTCAATTTCGCTGGCGGCAATACAGACCGGGCCTTCGGTCAGTTGTGACTGCCCGGCGGCCGTTAAAGCAAAGCGGTTGGCGGCTTCAGCCATGGGGCGCAGGTGCTCAAGCAGGGCAGCGCCGCTGTCGGTCAGCTGCAGTCCTTTACCGACCCGCTCAAACAGGGTGATGCCGAGTTCCTGTTCCAGTGCCGCGACTTGACGGCTGAGGGTGGGCTGGCTGGTATTGAGCAGACGTGCCGCGGCCGACAGCGAGCCTTGCTCGGCGCTGATTAAAAACGCGCGGGCGTGGTTCCAGTCGAAGTTTACCGAGCCCCAGTCCATATCCTTTCCTCCTTAAATTCATTGTACCTATGCAGATGTGCATATTAACGATGCAACTTTAGCGGATTTCTATGCGTTTTGTGTATGGATAAGCTGGGCAGACTGAAATGAGGGCTCAGGCTATGAAGAAAATCTGCATCGTTGGTATCTCGGGCAAACTTGGCCAGTATATGACCGAACACGCGCTGGCACGGGGTTATGAAGTGGTGGGCGTTTGCCGCCCGCAAAGTGTCGCTAAGCTCAGCCGTTTTGCCGGACAGATCCGTATTTTTCCCGGGCGTACGGATGAGCGCGAGGTTATCCGTGCGGCGGTCGCCGATTGTGATGCAGTGCTGACGGTGCTGGCGCCCTGGGGCGTGCAGGGCTATGCCACCAACACGGCGCAGGCGGTGCTGGATTTTGCCCCGGCGGAGGCACGCCTGGTGTTTTCCTGCGGCTGGCATATTTCGCGCGACGGTAAAGACCGTTATTCCTGGCAGCTGCGTTTATTCGTCGCACTGTTCGGGCGGCTGGCACGCTGGTTATGGCTGGCGGATCTGAGTGACCAGGAAGAGGCCTGCCGCCGGGTGTTTAACAGTAAAAAACGCTGGACAGTGGTGCGTGGCAGCGATCTGGAAGAGGGCGAGCCGGAGGGGTTACCGCGCTGGAGCGAACATGTGGGCGATGCCGTACTGGCCAGTAATCTGACCCGGCGTACCGACTTTGCGCTGTTTATGGTGGCCGCAATCAGCAACGATGAGCTTATACATAAAGCACCGGCCATTGTTGGTTGCCGTAGCGTGTCAGCGTTGGCAGCCGGTGCCTGAGCAGTTCTGTTATTAACAGGTCTTGTATTAACAGGCCTGGCTGAATCAAAGCCAGCGCCTTACCCGCTGACAGTAAGCGCGGTATTCGTCGCCGAATAATTCGCTCAGGGCTTTTTCTTCGGCCTCAATCTGAAAGTGATTCATATAAGAGATAAACAGCGGAATGCACAGTGCGCTCAGGTAATTACCCAGCACCATCGCCAACGCGCCAAGCAGCAGTACGAAGCCTGTATACATGGGGTTACGGCTCAGGCGATAAACGCCGGTCTGCACCAGTGTGCTGGCCTGTTGCGGGCGCATCGGATTCACGGTGGTGCGGGCGCGGCGGAAGCTGGCAACTCCGGCCAGGCAGAAGACGGCGCCGGCGAAAAACAGGGCCAGCGTTATAACCAATAGCGGAGAGCGCAGGCCATGCCAGCCACTGATATGGCCGGTACGCAACATCACTGGCAATAACATCAGCAAGGCGGTCAGGCCAGTCAGCAGCAGTGGCGGTATTTTTAACTGCAGAAATTTCATCGCTGTACTCCATCATGAGGTTGCTGCGCGCAATCGGCAGGCCCTGGCATCATGACAGAGTTATTTCCCCTGTATACAGATCTGAATTTCATCCAGCACCGGCTTTCATTACCCCGATCAGATAATCACGGATGACCCTCTGCCACGGTTCCGATAAACTTAGGCAAAACTTATACAAGGCAGGAGATAGTGTCCGTGAATTCGCCTCAACGCCCGCCCTTTGGCGTGCTGCTCGCCAATCTTGGTACTCCCGAAGCGCCGACACCCAAAGCGGTGCGTGAATATCTGGCTGAGTTTCTCTGGGATAAGCGCGTGGTCGATGTGCCGCGGCCGCTGTGGTGGCTGATTCTGCATGGTGTGATTCTGCGTATCCGTCCGGGCCGGGTAGCCAAGGCCTATGCCTCGGTCTGGGGCGAGCATGGTTCACCGCTGATGACCATTTCCCGTGCCCAGCAGCAGGCTCTTAAAGAGGCCTTAAAGGCACAGTATGGTTGCGATATTCCGGTGGTACTGGCGATGACCTACGGTCAGCCGTCGATGGAGCAGGCCGGGCGTGAACTGCGCGCCGCCGGCGTCGATAAAATGCTGGTGTTGCCGCTGTACCCGCAGTTTTCTTCCAGCACCACGGCGGCGGTGTTTGATCGTCTGGCTAAGGCGCTGAAGCCTTGTCCGCATCTGCCGGAAACCCGCTGGGTCAACGAATACCATCAGCACCCGGCGTACATCAAAGCGTTGGCTGATTCGGTGCGCGAATACTGGGCTGAGCACGGTCAGGGCGACCGTTTACTGATGTCGTTTCACGGTATTCCGCAGCGTTATGAAGACCGTGGTGATCCGTATCCGTCACAGTGTCGGGCAACTGCACTGGCGCTGGCTGCCGAGCTTGGATTAAACGAAGAACAGTGGCTGTGCTCGTTTCAGTCGCGTTTTGGCCGGGAAGAGTGGGTGAAGCCTTATACCGATTTTACCCTCACCGACTGGGGTAAAGCCGGTGTTGGCCGGGTGGATGTGATCAGCCCGGCTTTTGCTGCCGACTGTCTGGAAACCCTGGAAGAGCTGGATGTGGAAAACCGCGAAACCTTCCTGCATAACGGCGGCCGCGAGTATCACTATATTCCCTGTCTGAATGACCGTGCCGATCATATCGGTATGATGGCGCAGCTGGTGAAGGACAATACTCAGGGCTGGTAATTCAGCGTGCGCCTCCCCGCGCTTCTCGGCTCTTGCAGCGGCCTGATTTACTGGGCCGCTTTTTCTTTTTATCGGTGCTTATCTCCTGTGGTGAATTTATGAAAGAACGCATTGCCCTGTTTGTCGATGTGCAGAATATTTATTACACCACGCGCCAGACCTTCGGCTGCCATTTTAATTATCAGGCCTTCTGGGATCAGCTGACCGGTGGGCGCGAAGTAGTGCGCGCGGTGGCCTATGCCATCGACCGTGGTGATGCGGCGCAGATGAATTTTCAGCGTATTCTGCACAATATCGGTTTTGAGGTACGGCTTAAGCCTTTTATTCAGCGCCGCGATGGCTCGGCCAAAGGCGATTGGGATGTGGGCATCACCATTGATTTACTGGATGCCGCGCCTGAAGCCGATATCGTGGTGCTGGCCTCCGGTGATGGCGACTTTGATCTGGCACTGGAGCGGGTTAAACGCAGCGGTGCCCAGGCCTGGGCTTTTGGTGTTGAGGCGTTAACCGCCCAGGCGCTGATTAAAGCCGCCGACCGCTTTATTGCTATTGATGAGTCGCTGCTGCTGCGACGCTGAGTTTTATTTTCCGATGTGGGGCTGCCTTATTCCGGCATTTGGCTGCCTGTCGCGCCTTATTTGCTGAGCGCTGCGCTTTTGGGTTTCTGATCTGTTCAGATTGATCATGGCTGGTCGTCATTATCTGTGAAATCATCACCACACTTTTTGATGCTTTGCCGTTAACCGGGCTGTAACAACAGCGGCCGGAGACGGCCTCAACCGTATAAACCATCTGGAAACCTTATGAGCAGCACCGACCGTATTCTCTGCGAAATCAAAGATCATATTGCTTACGTGTATATGAACCGCCCGGAAAAACTCAACGGGCTGGATATGCCGATGTTTAAAGAGATGATCGCCTGCGCGAAAAAACTGCGTAAAAACCGCAGCGTGCGCGCCGTTATTCTGGCCGCCAAAGGTGACTCTTTCTGTGCCGGTCTGGATTTTAAAGCGCTGAGCAAAGATCCGATGATGGTGCCTAAAGTCTTTTTAAAATGGCCCTGGACCAAACAGAATATCGCCCAGCAGATTGCCCATTGCTGGCGTGACCTGCCGGTGCCGGTGATCTGTGCCATTCACGGTAACTGCTTCGGCGGCGGTATGCAGATTGCGCTGGCCTGCGATTACCGTATCGCTACACCGGATGCCAATTTATCCATTATGGAAATGAAGTGGGGCCTGATTCCTGATATGAGCGGTATGGTGACGCTGTCACGTTTAACCCGCGTGGATATCGCCCAGGAACTGACCATGACCGGCCGTCAGTTCAGCGCGCAGGAAGGCTATGAATATGGTCTGCTCAGCAAGCTGTCGGCCGATCCGCTGGCTGATGCTCAGGCACTGGCAGAAGTGATTGCCAGCAAATCGCCGGATGCCATTGCCGCCACCAAATATTTATTCAAAAAATCCTGGAAAGCCGATACCTGGAAAGCACTGCGCTGGGAGCGTTGGGTGCAGGCACGTTTACTGGGACGTAAAAATCAGCGTATTGCCATGGCCAATGGTCTGGCCGGTAAAGATAAAGAGCCAAAACCTTTTAAAGACCGTACGTCTTTCCTTTGACTTATGACCGTGACAAATAAGTCATTAACTTGACTTACTGCGTCCGTTTCAGGCACGGTGTGTGAGATGCCGTGCCTGAGCCTTATATCTCTGGCATTGCCTTAGGCAATATACCGGCAGTAGAACCAACAGGATGAACTATTCGCTGCCTGTACGCTTCATTATGCACAGTAGGGAATGAGCTATGGCAATGATGCATGAAAATATTAATTGTCGACGACCATCAGTTATTTATTGATGGAATACGACATGTTCTGGAAAAAATAACTGAAAATACCGATATAAGTGCGGCTAACAGCGCTGAAGATGCGATTGCCCTATTGGAGGCCGACTCGTCTTATGAGTTGATTCTGGTCGATCTGGTTATGCCGGGAATGAACGGTATTTCAATTATCCAACGGATGCGTGAGCAGGGAATATGGACTCCTCTGGTTATTATGTCCGGAGAGGAAAACCCAAGAGCTATTAAAGCTGCACTGGAAGCCGGAGCTCTTGGATTTATTCCAAAAAGCGCTGGCAGTGCGGATATGCTGGCCGGTTTGCAGCAGGTTCTCAAGGGCGGTTTTTTTGTTCCGGACAGTATTCTAAGCCGTATAGAGGCCATTCCACCACGTCGTCAGACCAGCAGTCAGCTGACCAAACGCCAGCTGCAGGTGCTGAAATTCCTTGCTTTGGGTTATTCAAACCGGCAGATAGCGCAGACTCTGTTTCTCACCGAACACACCATTAAAGCCCATGTCAGTTCCTTATTTATTGAACTGAATGCGGCTAACCGCACAGATTGCGTTCATATCGCGCAGCAGGAAGGCCTGATCTGACAGATCTTTCTGCAGATATAATTCGCCGCTAATCAGGAATAATAATGTGAATGTCACTGATATAGAGCAGCGAATTACCTTCGCTGCGGTAGAGCCTTACTTTACTAAAATGCGTGAGTGGGCATTAATGACAACGGTTGTTCCTCTCGCGGTTGTGGTTGTTATGTGGCAGCAGACCGATATCATTCTGTTGTCAGGATGGTTCTTGCTGATCATTCTGGGAATTTTCAGCCGCCTGGCTGTTATTCATGCCTATCGAAAGCGAAACGTTGAGTATAAATATGCAGAAACATGGCGAAATCGTCTGTTGCTACTCTCAGCATATCTGGGGTTGCTGTGGGCATTTGCTATATTCACTTTTTTTCCGGAAAGCGATAACCCTCATCAGATTTTTCTGATTACCCTGGCAGTAACACTCAGCGTGGGTTCAATTTCAGCAGGCACCCACTGGTTACCATTTTATTATTTTTACGGAGTACCCATCATGGCGGCGTTAATCTTACGCCTGCTGCTGGTAGGGTCGTTGCCGTATATCGTCCTGGCTGCGATGATGCTGTTTACTTTATTGGCATCTTATAATTTTGCCAGAAGCCTGAATGCGATTGTGCGTTCGGAAATGCGGCTGCATTACGAAAGCGAAGCGCTGGCGCGGGAGCTGCAACTAAAAAATGCAGAAGCTCAGGAGGCGGTTTACGCCAAGTCACGTATTCTGGCAACTGCAAGCCATGATCTGCGCCAGCCGCTGCATGCGCTGTTTCTGCTGATTGATGCTCTGAAGGACGAGACCGGAGAAAAACGGCGGCAAATATTTGAGCGTATTGATTTATCACTGCACACATTACGAAAAATGTTTGATGCTTTGTTTGATATGTCGCGTCTGGATGCCAATGTGATACAGCCAGAACCGGTTCATTTTAATATTGGCCGGTTTCTGCAGAACCTGTATGACGAATATAAAGGAAATGCTGGCGAAAAAGGCCTGCAATTACGCTTTCACAGTGGCGAATACACGGTGTATTCAGACCGGATTCTGCTTGAGCGGATTATGCGTAATTTAATCAGTAATGCACTGCGCTATACCTATAGCGGAGGGGTTCTGATTGCTGCCCGTAAGCGCGGAGAGCACATTTTGCTTCAGGTCTGGGATACTGGTTCGGGTATTCCGAGGGAAAGCCAGGACAGAGCGTTTGTCGAATTCCAGCAGTTGCAGAATGCCCGTCAGGGAGAAGAGAAGGGGCTGGGCTTTGGTCTGGCCATTGTACGTCGTTTGTGCGAATTACAGGATTATCCTCTTACCCTGAGTTCTGTCGTCGGCAAAGGCAGTGTTTTCAGTCTGACAGTTCCCTGCGGAGATCCGCATAAAATTGTTAATCCTGCGGCCGAAAAACAACTGATCTGGCAACAGGGAGGACAGAAAATACTGGTGATTGATGATGATCTGCAGATACGCAGTGCAATGGCTGTGCTGTTACGCCAGTGGAACTTCGGGGTGGACATTGCCGGTTCAGCAGCAGAAGCGATCGCTGAAATTAAGCGGGCGGATTGTCTGCCCAATCTGATTCTTGCCGACTTCAGCCTGCAGGATGAATGTGATGGCGTTGATGCTGTTATGGTGCTGAGGCGGCATTTCAGGGTGGAGTTTCCGGCCATTATCATCACCGGATCAACGGCGCCTGAAGCACTGCAGCGTATTGAAAGTCATGGCCTGGCATTGCTGCAAAAACCGATTCAGCCTGCACATTTACGCAGTGCGATTCAGCATCATCTGTATTCCGGCGTGAGCCATAATAATTAATTCGGAAGTATGTAATAAGCGGGTCAGTGACCCGCTTAAAAGGTATCAGCGCAGTAGCTGAGCGTGTGGTTTCGCCAGCATAGCAATCACCGGATTACGGTTCATCACGTAATTTTTCAGTATCAGTGCAATAACAACACCGATAATAAAACCACCGACGTGTGCCCAGTAATCGATACCACCGCCACCAACGGCCATACCAAACAGGTTAATGCCTAACCAGATCAGGAAGTACCATGCTGCGGACAGCTTTTTCTGCCAGACCAGAATCATAAAGGTCAGGCTGGCATGGCGGAACCAGATCATATACATACCAAACAGACCGGCAATTGCACCGCTGGCGCCGACACTTGGAATGGTGCTGTTCCAGTTCATGCCGATACTGAAGGCACTGGCCCCCAGACCACAGATCAGATACAAGCCAAGGAAGCGCCAGCGACCAAGCGCATCCTCGAGGTTGTCACCGGTCAGCCAGAGGAAGTACATATTGCCAAGCAGGTGCATCAGGCTGCCGTGCAGAAAGGTTGCTGTTAATGGTGTCCACAGATGTTCGCCGTGGGCAAAACCCGATGGCGTGCTGGCAAACAGCTCAAACACCTGCATGGTCATTTCTTCGTCGAAGGCGTAAGAGAAGTAGATCAGGCAGTTAATAATAATCAGTGCCCAGGTCACCACCGGGGTACGATGCGGTTTAACGTTATATTCCACCGGCATTTGTGACAAAAACTGGAACAACCAGGTTTTCCAGCTGGTTTTCTGGTTGATATTGTTTAATACATCACGCAGGCGTGGTGAGTGCTTAACTTCTTCCAGTTCGTCGTGGTCAATCCAGGTGCCATCACACTTATGACAGATATCGACCTCCACCTGAAAAGATTCAAGCAGATGGTAGTTGTACAGCTTGGCATTACATTGTGGGCAGTCGGCGTCGGTTTGTCCCAGACGCTTGCCCAGCTGTTCTTCAAACTGGACGGCATCGTCACCATTATCAAAGGCCGATAACAGAGAATTCAGCTCGTTTTTTTCAAACCACATACCGCCGCATTTACGGCAGACATCCAGCTCTTCACCTTCATAGGCCATTGGCGTCAGCAGAGAATTGCTGCAACGCGGGCAATATTTATTACTCACTGGCAATATCCTTCTCTTCGCGGACGTCAACGTTATAGACCATCAGTTCGTCTGCCAGTTTATTGCTGTTTGCTGCTAACTTAGGCAAGACGTTTTTTTCCATGTTATCGAGCTGTTCAACCAGCAGCTTGGTCGCGTAGGTTGGCCCATAGGTGAACTTTTCGCGCTTCTCAATCAGATCATCCACATTACGGTAGAAGTTCTGAATCTCGCTGAGGAAATAGCTCGGGGTTTCCAGTGTGTTGGGCGAGTATTTCATCGTCTCCCACACATAACGGCTGATTTTCGGGTTGTTCTGCTTCAGTTCCTGCACAGAAATTCCGCGGGAAAAATACTCTTCATTGTATTTGCGCAGAATTTCGACATTGGTGTTGACTTCGTCGTATAAGGACTGACGCAGATAGTAGTTGGTTTCTTTGCTGGTGATATCATCAAACAGGATGGCTTGCTGCAAACCGGCCTGAGCGGCCAGATAGACACCGGCAATAGTGGCCGCAATCATTAATAAATGACCGATCCAGAAGCCGGAGCTGGTAAGATCCCTGTGGTCCGCATGTGCCAGTTTTTCTTTCACCGGCCGACTGAGTACGGATAAAACTTTCATTGGCATGCGCCTCCCTGTATGAATTCAGAGCGGCATTATAACGACAGAATGGCGCTTGCCATACTGCACTTCTGTGAAAATAATAAAGATATTAACGAAGCCGGGTCAGGAAGGCGCGACACGGGCAGATTCTTATAGCAGAAGGCGCATTTTATCTGCGCCATCTATATGAAGAATAAACGCCGGATAGCACGCTATCCGGCAGGCGGAATCAACGGTGGAATTCCCCGGAACTTTCCGGCTGGTACAGAATTTCTTCGATACGTACCTGCATTGGCTTGCCGTTAGGGCTGGGCCATTCGATTTCATCGCCAACCGACAGGCCGAGCAGGGCGCTGCCGACTGGTGCAAGAATAGAGATGGTACCGCCGGTAGTATCCATATCTTTTGGGTACACCAGTGTCAGGCAGAACTCTTCCTGAGTGTTTTTCACCTGAAAACGCACGGTGGAATTCATGGTAACCACCGTTGCCGGAACGTCACGCGGCGCCACAATCTGCGCCCGCTCCAGTTCGGCTTCCAGTTCATCCATCCCCGGAAACGCTTTGCCTGGCAGAGAATCCAATAAACGTTCCAGGCGCTCCAGATCAAGGCTGGAGATAATAATGTTCGGTTTGCTGCTCATAAAACTGACCTGCATGTAAGTAAAGCCCGCATGAAAAAAACGCCCCTAAGCAAAGCTTAGGAGCGAATTATGAATAACGGGAATAAAGTTGAAGTTACAATTCTGTTAGTAATAAAGCAAGGGGTCATAAACGGCCACCGTATAAATACAGCGGTTCTTATGTTTTGTCTTACTTTCTGTCAGTGAAACAACTGGTCCGGTTTGTCTGAAATGGGCCCAGAGTTGGCGCAAAGACCGGCTTAATAAGCACTACTGTCCCGCAGTTTGGAGTGTCACTACGTCACTCCAAACTGTGGCATTAATCGATTACAGTGTTTCAACCTGAAACGCTTTTCCGGGGCAAGCCCCTGGCCCCCAGTAAGGAGAGGTATCTCCTTACGATCCTCTCTTTTCGGCGCGTCCGGCTTCATCCAGCCAACTGCAATGATTATGCGGCACGCAAAACAATTCGCCCCGGAACGACACTTTAAAACACCAATAATTTGTATCGTTCCGGGGCAGGGTTTTGCTCTGAAGGCCGCAGAATCATCTGGTTGTCTGGCGCCGCACGATCGCCGGTTTTAATAATCCGCTCAGCCGTATTTCAACGGAAAAAGAGTTCACGACATGAAATTTCAGATCATCTGTTTGCTCTGAAAAGCGGCATTGCGGTGATGGTTTTCTGCGCCTCTGGGGCCGCCGCAGAAACCGCTGATATGTCTGGTCTGTCCGCAGGGATGCGGACAAGTGGCTCCGGCCATGGATGGCCGATGAGGCACGCGGCCAGTAAATATCAAGGTTTCAAGGGTGACGGCCCAGAAAGCGCGAAGCTGGGCCTGTTTTTGCTCCTGCAAAACATGCATTTCCGCCATCCATGGCGGTCAGGTATAAAGCCCCGCCGGCAAGGGGATAAGTTCCCCTGGGAGGCAGCAGGCCTTGATGTTAAAAAATGCTGTTCTTGTCAGTTACGGTGCTGATTAAAAACTGCGGGACAGCAGTGGGCTTAATGCGGCTTTTAGTCTTCGTCAATAAAACCGCCGGTCCGGTTTGTCTGAAATGAGCCCAGAGTGGGCGCAAAGACCGGCTTCATCACAACATTCAATCGTCTCAGTCTTCACCAATAAAACCGCCGGTCTGGTGCGCCCACAATTGCGCGTAAATTCCACCTTTGGCAATCAGTTCCTGATGTGTGCCCTGTTCAGCAATACGGCCCTGATCCAGTACGATCAGACGATCCATCGCGGCAATGGTCGATAACCGGTGAGCAATAGCAATCACGGTTTTATTTTCCATTAACCGGTACAGACTCTCCTGAATGGCGGCTTCGACTTCCGAGTCCAGCGCGGAGGTGGCTTCGTCCAGAATCAGAATCGGTGCGTCTTTTAATAATACCCGGGCAATGGCGATACGCTGGCGCTGGCCACCGGACAGTTTTACCCCGCGCTCACCGACCTGGGCGTCGTAGCCTGTGTTGCCTTCCGGATCGTGCAGTTCCTGAATAAATTCGTGCGCTTCGGCCTTGCGCGACGCTTCCAGCAGTTCGGCTTCGCTGGCATCCGGGCGTCCGTAGAGAATATTGTCACGCACGCTGCGGTGCAGCAGCGAGGTATCCTGAGTCACCATGCCGATATGTTTGCGCAGTGAATCCTGAGTCACGTCTTTAATATCCTGACCGTCAATCAGAATACGGCCGGAATTCAGGTCGTAAAAACGCAGCAGCAGATTAACCAGTGTCGATTTTCCGGCACCGGAGCGTCCGACCAATCCCACTTTTTCACCGGCTTTGATATGGATATTCAGTGCCTCGAATACCTCTTTATTCTGGTTGTCTTCATGCCCCTGATAATGGAAACAGGCCTGTTCCAGACGGATTTCGCCCTGCTTTACGTTCAGCGCTTTGGCATCAGCGCTATCCTGCACCTGCGGGGTTTTGGACAGCGTTTTCATGCCGTCGGCAACGGTGCCGATATTTTCAAACAGGGCACTGACTTCCCACATAATCCACTGCGCCATACCGTTGATGCGCAGCGCCAGCGAGATCGCAATGGCAATGGCGCCGATACTGATGGCGCTGTCCATCCACAGCCAGACGGCGATGGCGGCAATGGTAAACGCCAGCAGGTAATTAATGACGTTAACGGTCACATTCAGACCCGTGACCAGACGCATCTGGCGGTACACGGTATCCATAAAGCCTTCCATCGAGTCGCGTGCATAATCCGTTTCACGGTCGGTATGTGAGAACAGTTTTACCGTCTGAATATTGGTGTAACTGTCGACCACACGTCCGGTCATGGTGGAGCGGGCGTCGGCCTGTTCGGTGGCAATGCGTTTCAGCTTGGGTACAAAGTACAGCTGGGCACAAATATACAGCGCCAGCCAGGCCAGCATTGGCAGCATAAGGCGCCAGTCGGCCAGTGCCACCATGACCAGTACTGAGGTGAAATACACCAGAATATAAACCGCCAGATCCATCAGTTTCATCACGGTTTCGCGCACCGCCAGAGCGGTTTGCATCACCTTGGTGGCGAGGCGGCCGGCAAATTCATCCTGATAAAAACCGAGGCTTTGCTTTAACAGATAGCGATGGGTCAGCCAGCGGATTTTCATCGGGTAATTACCCAATAACGTCTGATGCACCAGCAAGGTGTGGAAAAAGACGACTAAAGGCATTACCAGTACGACCATCAGCGACATCAGCAGCAGACGGCTGCCTTCTTCGGCGAGCAGGGTGTCGGGTGTGCGCTGGCTCAGCCAGTCAACCAGATTGCCCATAAAGCCGAACATCATGACTTCCAGCACCGCCAGCAGAGCCGTCAGCAGCGACATAAACACCAGCGGCACTTCCAGGCCACGGGTGTAATGGCGGCAGAAAGCAAAAATTCCGGCAGGTGGCTGCTGCGGGTGTTCCGGAGGAAAGGGGTTCACAAAACGTTCAAAGAGTCTGAGCATACTGGTCATATAAAGGCAGGAGTGGAACAGCCCGACACCTTAGCGGAGCAGGCTTATGAATGTAAGCGCTGAAAATTGATTTCACTGTTCGGGCGACGGAATAACGCTCTGAGAGAGGTTGTTGGGGTAAACCCGGTGTTTTACTCTGCCGCAGTACTAACGCGGCTGTAGCGCTTTGTCAGGACGATTCAGACACATAGCAGGCAGATTGCGGTGAACTTGCATCCCTTTGAGCAAAGATTCTGATCGCCGGACGTGTTACGATTCGAAAAGGTGATCGTTAGGACAAAGAAAAATCACTGTACTACCGCGCAGATAAGCCTATCTTTGCGCAACTTTTTTTCATTCACATCACTACCCGGATAAGGAGGTAGCGAGCCCAATGGTTGTTCAACCTGAAGACTACTACGATGCCGAGAGCTTTACTCGCCTGAAAGAATTTGCCGACAAACAGGAAACCCCTTGTCTGGTTGTCGATAAACGTATTTTTGAGCGTCAGCTGGATGATCTGATCAGCAGTTTTCCTTATGCGAAAACGTATTACGCCATTAAAGCCAACCCGATGCCTGAACTGCTGGGCATTCTGCGTGACCGTGGCTGCTGTTTTGACGTGGCTTCGCGCTACGAGCTGGATAAAGTTCTGGCACAGGGTGTGACAGGTGACCGTGTAAGCTATGGCAACACGATCAAGAAAGCCCGGGATATCCGCTACTTCTATGAGAAGGGTGTGAATCTGTTTGCCACCGACTCTGAAGCTGACCTGCGTAATATCGCCAAGGCTGCTCCGGGTGCACGTGTATTTGTGCGTATCCTGACTGAAGGTTCGCAAACTGCCGACTGGCCACTGTCGCGTAAATTCGGTTGTCAGACCGATATGGCGATGGACCTGTGCCTGCTGGCGCGTGATCTGGGTCTGGTGCCTTACGGTATCTCTTTCCACGTAGGTTCTCAGCAGCGTGATATCGGTGCCTGGGACTCGGCGATTGCCAAAGTGAAGGTAATTTTCGAGCGTCTGCGCGAAGAAGACGGCATCGAACTGAAAATGATTAACCTGGGTGGTGGCTTCCCGGCCAACTACATCAGCCGTACCAACGATCTGAAAACCTACGCAGAAGAAATTACCCGTTTCCTGCATGAGGATTTCGGTGAAGAACTGCCGGAAATCATTCTGGAGCCGGGCCGTTCACTGGTGGCCAACGCCGGTATTCTGGTCAGCGAAGTGGTACTGGTCAGCCGTAAAGACCGTTACGGTCTGCACCGCTGGGTATTTACCGATGTGGGTAAATTCGGTGGCCTGATCGAAACCATGGACGAGTCCATCAAATATCCGCTGTTTGTGGAGAAAAAAGGCGAACTCGAAGAAGTGGTTCTGGCCGGCCCAACCTGTGACAGCGCCGATATTCTGTACGAAGACTACAAATACGAGCTGCCACTGAATCTGGCATCCGGTGATCGTCTGTACTGGTTCTCAACCGGTGCATACACCACCACTTACAGTGCTGTGGAATTCAACGGCTTCCCGCCGCTGGCTTCTTTCTGCATCTGAGTGAGCTGATGGCTCGCTGTTAAAAAACCGTCAGCCGGGCAACCGGCTGGCGGTTTTTTTATGGATATACGCCTCCCTGCAGTTGGTCAGACAGGTACTAAAAAGGTATCTTGTCGGTAACGATCTCATACACAGGGAGGATGTATGCAAGCCGTACCTCTGGAATTGCTTATCAACGGTCTGACCGTGGCCGCCGGTGCTGCCTTATTGGTCGAACGCTTCACCGAACTTCTCAAACACGTTAAAGAACGTGCCAATAAATTCTTTCTTGAACGCGATGCTGAAGCAGCCAGACTGGCGGCACTGAAAACCGCACAGCAACAGGCTGCAGCCATTCAGCAGCATTTGCAGGCCGGCCATGCGCCGGAGGTTGCAGTATTAAAAGCTGCAGAGAGTTCTGCTGACAGTATCCCTCCTGGTGTTGATAACGATCATGCCGCCTTCGAGCAGCACGCAGCCATCAGCGTTGTTCCCATTCCGGTAATATCCAGCGAAAGTGCAGCGCTCAATTTATTTATGCGCCTCGCGCCTTTGGGGCTGGGCATTATTCTCGCCGGCATTTTTGATCTGCATCTGTTGGCGATGTTTACCGGACAAGCGATTATGGATATTCCAACCCTGTGGGAGCAGGGCAACTGGCACGTCATTATGCTGCAATCGCTGGATACTCTGTTGTCGGGTTTATTGATTGGCGGTGGCAGCCAGCCGGTGCATATGCTGATGCTGTTTTTAACCACCCGCCGTTTAACCGACAGTGAAAAGCAGGCGCTACAGGAAGTAATTGATCCGGGTGAAGAGGCGCGCTGCCAGCCTTCAGCGCAGACGCCGGAAGTTATTCATCTGGCCAGCGACGAGCGCGTTGGCAGTGTTTTACCCGGCCCGGATATTCACTATGCCGGCGGCGTTAATCCGCAGAGTCTGGAGCAGGTTCACCGCCGCAGTGGTGAGCCGGAGCAGATTGTTGTGCACCACACGGCGATGAATTCGGCGCTGGGTTTTAATGCCATTGTGGATGAATTTATCGGGCAGAAAAAATGGCTTACCGGTTATCACTGCGTGATTATGCCTGATGGCAGTATCCGTCCGTTCTGCCGTTGGGACCGCGCGGGTAATCATGCCAGGGGCCACAACGACCGCACGCTGGGCATTGCCTTTCACGGTAATTTTCATAATCAGCCACACGACCGCTTTGCCAACAGCGATGGCCGCTATGGCCCACTGAAACCAACCGCTGCACAGCTGGATGCCGGAGCCCGGGTAATTGCCCTGTGGCTGAATCTGTATCCGCAAATGCCCGGCGCGCTGACACAGGCGGTAGTTCCGCACCGTGCACTGGAAGGTGCTGATACTGTGTGTCCGGGAAATCAGTTTCCTTTTGCCGAATTACTCAGCCGTACCGGGGCTTATTGCAACGCCTGGCAAACATCCGCTACCGCTCAGGCCGGGCTGCAGGCCTTCCGCCAGAAACCCTATATTTATGCCCTGAACACAAGCGCCGCAGGAGGTCAGCATGGACAGCTTTGATTCTGCATTAATTATGCTTTGCAGCGCGTTGTTTTTTTCTTTATTGCTGGAGCGCCTGCTGGAAATTCTGAAAGCCCTGTACGATTTTTTTGAAGTGCGGCTGGGCTATCAGAGTTACTGGAACCGCAGCGCGCAACGTCTCAGCGAACAACTGGATGCATTACGTCAGGCCGGACGTGTACAGGCGGAGGTCAGTAAAGCGGTTAACGATTATCTGCGCACCGATTATCCGGGGCTTGAGGGAGTGGAAGCTTTATCGGCGGCGACGCTGCGTTCGCTCACCATTAAAGCCGTCAGTAAAATTCTCGCCATTATTATCGGTATATTGCTGGCGCTGCTGTTGGGCATTAATTTATTTGCCTTAATCGAACAGCTGAACAGTCAGATTGGCGGTGCCGCCTATGATGGCTATTTTTCCAGCCGTTATCTTCCCGGCTGGCTGGGAGAATGTCTGACCGGTACTGCCATTGGTCTGGGCACTGGTCCGTTGCATAAAATTATTGAGGCACTGGAAAAATCCCGCAAAAACCGCACGGATAAAGGAGCCTGAACATGGACAAACTGCATATTGGTTTATGGCTCGCCGAACATCTGGATACTGTGATCGGCTTTGTTTTATTGCTTGGCGCCTGTCTGATACTGCCGAAAAGTGTGCGCTGGTATGTTTTTACCGGTGGCGCAGCGTTGCTGTTGATGAATCTCTGGCAGGTGTCACGGGCGCGGGAAAAATTAAAAAAACTGGATAGTGAACGTTCTGCCCTGCAGGAGCAGCTGAGCGGATTAAAAGACGCCAGCGAGCAACTGAAGCAGCGTAATCAGGAGCTGGAAAAACAATCGGCTGAACTTGAGCAGCAACGTCAGGCGTTATTGCAGCGCCAGCAGGATCTTGCCAGTGGCGATGCGGCATTGCAGCAACAGCAGGAAGACATTAACCGTCAGGTTAATGCTCATACTGAGCAGCGCAATGCATTGCAGGACGAAAACCAACGCGTGCTGGATGCGCTGGCCAAACTTAAACAACTGGAAGCAACCTCACAACTCTGACGGAGGCAATATGCTGGCTTTAACAAGGATGGTTTTAACAAGGATGGCTTTACTGAGCAGCGTTCTCGCTGTTTTTGCCGGGCAAAGTGTACAGGCAGAAGAGACTACCTGTGAAATGCTGATCACACCGGCAAATCTCAGTCAGCAGACCATTAATGGTCAGACGGTTTATATTCTGCCTGCCGCTAAAGTACAGCAAACCCAGAATATTACCGGCTGTGTGAATTACACCGCGCTGTTGCAGAAAAATCAGGACGACAGCCGTAAAGCCAGTGCCGATATTGCTGCACTGCAGCAGCAGAATGCTGATCTGACCCAGCAGCTGGAAAAATATCGCATACTGGTGGCGGATCAGACGCAGCTGGGTGACCGTTACAGCCAGCTGAATACTCAGTATCAGGATCAGGTTAATCAATGCCAGGCTTTAAACAACCGCCTGGTGAGCGTTGCCGGCAAGCTGGACAGATTGTCCGGAGAATACCGCAGCATTGCCGTACAGTCGCTCAGCCGCTATCGCCTCGGAGCAGCGCTGGGGGGCGGAAGCGAAGGATTTGCCAGCCAGCTGCATGTTGGTTATGACACACTCAATCTGTTTATTCATAATTATGATGATAAAACCAGCGCGTTAATCGGTGCCGAGCTGCGTTTTTAAGACGCAGTCCGACCGATTGAATACCGTTAATGTTGCTGGCTGCGTTGTGGAAAGGTCAGCATAACCTGTTCTGTGGTGGCACCACTTTCATCATTGGGGGTGGTGATCATCCTTACCTGAATATCATCATCAAGTGTGATATGCGCAAATCCCCAAACCATGCCCTGCATCCACAGCTCCTGATATTCAGCGTAGGTTTTTTTCTGATAGGCCTGAAACGGCGTATGAATTGGCCGCTGCTTTGCCGCGGCACCTGAAACAATAATCGGCAGTGGTTTTAATTCTTTTCCGTTTGCACCGTTATATTGCTGGCAGTCATCCTGATGCGCTTCCAGATCATGCTCATGCCCGGCCAGATACAGATCGGCAAACTCGCACAGCATCGGCATTAATAACGGGCGCAGGGCGCGGGCCTCTTCAAACTTACTGCCACCGGATGACCAGAGCGGATGATGTCCGGCAACAATTTTCCAGCGTGCTGAAGACTGCTTCAGGGCATTTTCCAGCCAGTCTAACTGCTGCTTTTCCTGTCCCTGTGGTTTCTGCCAGTCAGCATAGTGTTCCAGACTGTTGTGCTTTTTTTCGCTGCCGTCAGGGTTGAGCTTGTCTTTTAAAACCGTTGTTCCGGCCAGCAATAAATTGGTATCAATAACAAAGAACTCGGCATCACCGCGATTAAAAGAATAAAACCCGGGTTGTGGTAAGACCATTTTATTTTCGTCACGGCTGGCCCAGGCAATCTGTGCATCGCGACCGGCGCGGGACGTTTGCCAGTCATGGTTGCCCAGTACGCCGTAAATACGGAAATCATCATGGCTGCTGACCAGTTGGCGGAAAGGCAGGTCGAGAATATCGAGAAAACGCTGTTCGTCACGCTCACTGCCATCGCCACCGGCCGGATAAATATTGTCGCCCAGCATCAGTGAAAAATCACAGCGCCTGCTCCGGCAATACTGAGTCATCGCCTGTGCTACAGCATTCAGTCCGGTGCGCTCAACGACATAATCTGTGCCACTGAGACGATGCATTGGCGGTGCGACAAAATCTGCGGGCGGCAGGCCTTTCTTTTTCCAGGCAGCGCGTTCGCTGAGCAAAAATTGCTCGCGGGTTTGCGGGTTATTTAAGCTCGACTGTTTTGGATAATCGTAATGGTAACCGCTGTCACCAAAGGCAAGAAAGGCAACGGCTTGCTGGTTGCTGACCGCAGATTCTTTATCGGCCAGCTGATTTACAGGCATATCATTAGTGACCACAGGAGCGGTCGCTATGGGGTTGTTCTGACAGGCCGCCAGCAGTGCTGAAGCCGTGGATATCAGTACAAAAGCGCGCAGTTTTTTCTGCCTGAATTGCAGTCGCAGTGTCATTTCATTCTCCGGTTAAGACCATTTTCCGCTGTTGTAGCATGGGTAACGCAGAGAATGGATGACAGTGGGGGTCTGTTTGGCTCAGGGTAATTGGGGTTTTGGTTGTTGGCAGGGTGTTAATCGGTTTTTTATCAGGAATAAGAAGGAGAATTCCGGGCGGATATCTTTCTGCTCTTCAGGCTAAAGGCTTACAAGCGTGCTCTTGCGGTCATACTCCGGAGTGGTTAAAGTGCAGGGCAGAAATGCTGGTAAAGGATGTCGCCAGTGTTGCCTGTTGTGATCTGTGGGTTTTCCTTACAGGACATAATCGGGCGCTAATAATGATAAGGAGTGTCGTATGAAAATATTCTCAGCTGCTTTTTCCCGCCTTTTTAACTGCCAGGCCCGCATGGCTGTTGCTTCCTGTTTTTCTGTACTGATATTAATGCTGTCAGTACAGGCTCAGGCGCGGACCATTGCCGATACCGAATTTCCCGATGTGATTGAAGCGACCGGTGAGTTTCCGCAGATGACACTGAATGGCGCCTCGGTGCGTAAATATTATTACGTGGTCGATATGTATGTGGGTTTGCTGTATATGCAGAACCCGGGACGCTCTGAACAGGCCGTGATTAATGATGAGGGCTACAAACGTATGGTATTCCACACGCTGCTGCCGCGTGCCAGCGGCCGTCGTGTTGCCAAGGCGCTGTACGATGCATTGAACCTCAGCAACGAAGAAGCCGAGGCATTAGGTGCACCGATTGACGAAGTCATTGAGATGTTCGATGTCAGCATGAAAAGCGGTGACGAAACCCACGTCGAATACGTACCCGGTGTTGGCACCCGCATTATCGTTAAAAATGAAGTACGCGGTGTGATTGCCAGCAAACGTTTGTTTGATGCGTTTCTGGGAATCTGGATTGGCGCCAAGCCGTTCAGCGAAACCTTTAAAGCAGAAATTCTGGGTACCGAAAATGCCCTGATTGCGCATGAATAGCTGCACATAAACAGCCGTACATAAGCAATACCATTCAAAACATAATACCGGCATAAAACGGCCTGCATGCAGCGACACAATCCGTCGCTGCTGCTCCTCTCTTTCTTCTTCCTGTTTTACACTGCACGCAAAATTCTGAGAGTTCAGCCATGAACGACTGGTTATTTGTCTACGGTACTCTGCAACAGCACTGGCTGGCGGATGAATCGAAGTGGCCTGCCGCCGCCGATAAACAGGCATTACGGCAACTGCGCCGCGCCCTGCAGCAGCAGGCACGCTGGTGCGGGCCGGCACAGATCCGGGGCCGGCTGTATCGTGTGGCTCATTATCCGGGGCTGATCTGTGATCCGCGCGGTGACTGGATCAATGGCGACCTGTACGCCTTACGCCAGCCACAGAGCCTGTTGCCACTACTGGATGCCTATGAAGAATGCAGCCCGGCTTTTCCGCAACCGCATGAGTATCAGCGCGTGCGCTGCCCGGTGCAGGTTATGGCGGAGAATGGTCAGCGGGCGCTGACAAGACGCGCCTGGGTGTATCGCTATAACCGTTCTGTGGCGGGGTTGGAGCCGCTGGCGGGTTACTGAAAAACGCTTCACGGCTTAACGGTTTTTTAATCATCGGGTAGGGTGGGCACTGCCCACCGGCGATAACAAAAAACAGTGTTTTTAACATCCTGGCCTGTTGCCTCCCAGGGGAACTTATCCCCTTGCCGGCGGGCCGACCCCAGCTTTGCGCTTTCTGGGCCGTTACCCTTGAAACCTTGATATTTACTGGCCGCGCGCCTCATCGGCCATCCATGGCCGGAGCCACTTGTCCGCATCCCTGCGGACAGATCAGACATATCTGCGGTTTCTTCGGCGGCCCCAGAGGCGCAGAAAACCATCACCGCACTGCCGCTTTTCACACAGAGAGTGACTTTCCTGTTAGTTTCTTACCGCAGCAGGTCAGTTGCCCGCTATCAATCACCGTTTGTAACGAAATCGGACAGCTTTATATTCGCGCTTGCCCGTTTGGTCAGAGGGTAGTAACTTAATCGTCAAATAAATCAATAGCTTGCCCTCAGATTTACAAGAGGGGTTTACAAGCGGGGTGTAAAGTTAGCTGCACAGTAAACATGAATTAACAGGCGTGCGCGTCTTTCTGGAAGGGATTTTCAAGTTATGAAAGATTTCTTAGAAGAGCCAGTGAGTTACACAGGCTTTCTTAAAGGCGTGGCCCAAGATAAATACGCACGTACACTAATACAATTTTCAGTGCTAAAGGATGCCGAGGATCAATATGGATTTAGATAAGTTTTCAAAAATTTCAGAGTCTCTTCGGCAGTATAGAAGAGCTGAACTTCGAGATTTCGAGAGCGATATTGGTGCCAAGCCTATTGAAAAACTCTATGTGGATGCACTGCCTGGTAACGCAGTTCTTAACTCTGTCTTGTCTAGTAATACGACGTTCTTACTGGGTAGGAAAGGCACAGGGAAGAGTACTGTTTTTGCTAAGGCTCAATCTTCATTGCGTGGAAAAAGCGAAATAATATCGGTATATATAGACGTAAAATCATTGATAGAAGTCTTAGATTCGAATACTTCGCCTGTTGTTGAACTGGAGTCTATGGGGATTTCGATAGTTGCTTATCGCACTCACCTATTAAGAAAGGCAATGCTAGGTCGAGTTATATCTGAGCTTCTGAAAGAAATAAGAGCTAACTCAGAAAAGCTTACTTTATTGGATCGATGGAGGGGCAAGAAAAAACAGTACGATGAGCTTATGCACTGTTTGAGTAGTATATCTGAACGTGTCAGGTCATCCAGGCTTGAGCAGCATGAGATTCCAATTCTTCAAAGGATTAGTCAACAGATTCGAGTTAAAAAGCAACAAGAGAACTCTTATCAAAAATCTGATTCGGCTCGGGTTGGGGGTAAAGCATCCTTGACTCAAGCAGAAATGAACGCAGAGTTGAATGAGTCGTCAGTCGACTTCGATAAGACTTTGGATGATACTGAGATTTATAACGAATATTCTGATGTAGTTTTAAAATCTTTTCCTTTTGGGGAGATTATTGAAGAAATACAAACGCTAATATCAGAGGCTGGCCTTTTAAGGCTCGTTGTTTTTTTTGATGATTTTTCAGAGCTTAACTTCGTCGATCAGAGATTGTTTGTTGATGTTGTTCTGTCACCGTTAAACAATTCAAGTAATGAGACTATTAAGCTGAAGGTTGCAGCCTACCCTGGACGAGTCTACTACGGTAAAATTGATCCTGGGAAAGCGGATACAATTAGTTTGGATTTTTCTGATTTGTATGAAGCATCCGAGGTTCAAGAAATGGAAAGATCGGCAGCAAGTTATGCAGAAAGACTTCTTGTTGCCCGCTTTGATGCTTTTGAAGTAAGTATGAATGATTATTTTGATTTTAGCTCGGAGATTGAGCGTATTGAAATGATGAGGCTGATTTTTCAGGCGTCATTTAATGTGCCTAGAATAATTGGCCATCTTCTCCATACACTCTATTTGGATAGAATTTCAAAATCTCAGAAAATTACAAACGCTTCGATTAGGCTTGCTTCCAAAAAATATTATGAAGGAACTATAGAGAAATACTTCGATCGAATGAATCGATACGCCTTAGAACCATTCGAGAATAAGCTTGATAGGCACAACCAAAATGAGTTGTTAAGGTACTTGATTAATGAGGCTAAGGAAGTTAGGCGAAAAATATCTAGTGGAGATGTTGGTGGTGGATATTTTATTAATATTAAAGGTACGCCGCCTACAAGTCATTTTACTGTGATTCCTGGTCTTGAAGAAGTGCTTGCATCTTTGGAACAAAACTTTTTTGTATCTCGCTATAAAAATATGAGAGACAAAAATGGAAATGGTGTTATTGCTTACGCTCTGTTCTTAGGTTTGTGCGAAAGTGAAAGAATGGTTTGGGGGTACCCTGAGGGTAGAGAGTTTAGACATTATTTTCAGCAAAGGTGTTTCGAATATACGAGAGCAATTCATCAGTTTCTTTCGAGAAATCAGACAATTAAGTGCAATTATTGTGGAGCTTGCCACCCCATGGAGATCAAGGCCAGCTTGGAGCTCTATAAATGGAAGTGTCCAGAGTGTGCTGAAGGTATATGTGGAATCACTAATTTAGCGGAAGATTTCAAAGATGAAGTTGAGAAACTGGATAAAGAAATCATGCTTGAACCAGTTGAGTTGGAAATCGTAAGTATTCTTCATGACGAATCTAAACGAATGAGAGCTGGTGAAATATCTGCTCTCATCGATAAAACGCATCAGCTTGTAGGTCGGCGAACTAGCAAGCTCCGAGACATGGGGCTGATCATAAAAGAACAAGATCATGATGGGCATATGAAAAGTAATCTTACAGTGAGGTGCGAAGAAACCTACTTCGGAGAAAAGCACTGAACAAGTCAAAGCACCCGGATGCAGCAAAGCTGCTCCGGTTATGAGGCGCTAAGCCCTCCACCCCAATCGCTACAACATCACAGATTAAAACACTAACCAATTAAGCTTCAGCCGGAGTGACACCCCGTCACTCCGGCTATAAAACCGCTCAGCTGCCTGCCTTCTTCATTACCGCTACAAACATACAGTCACAGTCATCTTCCGGTGCGCCGAGCATTTGCTGGCTTTGCAGGCTGAAGGCCGGGTTGGCCTGCAGGAAGGCGCTGACGATGTCTTCATTTTCGCTTACCTGCCAGCTGCAGGTGGCGTATACCAGTATGCCGTCGGGGCGTACGGCCGGGGCGGCCTGGGTCAGAATATTGCGCTGAATCTGTTGCAGTTCGTTGCTGTCGGCGCTGTTAAAACGCCAGCGCGCATCGGGGTTGCGGCGCCAGGTGCCGGCGGAGCTGCAGGGGGCGTCGACCAGAACTTTGTCGAAACCCTGCTGGCGGGCAATTTCCTGTGGCAGACGCAGTGGTGCTGCGGCATCCCACAAAAACGTCCGCACATTGCGCGCACCGGCGCGGCTGGCGCGGCGTTTTAATTCGTCCAGTTTGTGCTGGTGCAGGTCGGTGGCGACGACGGCGCCTTTGTTGTTCATCTTCGCTGCCAGAGCGAGGGTTTTGCCGCCGGCACCGGCACAGGCATCCCAGATTTTATCGCCGGGGCGGGCAGCCAGTGCGGCGGCAATCTGCTGGCTGGCCAGATCCTGAATTTCGATCACGCCGTTACGGTACAGCTCGCTGCTGTTGACGCCGCGGCCACCGCTGGCGCAGAGGTGGTCGTCACGCAGCTGGGCGCTGACGCCTTCTTCCTGCAGGCGCAGCTGCAGGGCTTTCAGGTCCCGTGAATCGGCCGCTAATTCGTTCAGGCGCAGGTCGTTGATGCGTAACCACAGCGGCGGGAAGCCATTCTGCATCTGCAGGAAACGCTGCAGGTCGCTGTCTGACCACTGGCTGCGTTTGGCGCGCTGTTGCAGCAGCGGCAGAAAGGACGGACGCACGCCGTGCCAGAGCAGGGCAAGCGGGGATAACGGTTTGGCTTTTACCTGATGTTCAATATTGGCGAACAGGTGGGCGCGTTGTTCGTCCTGGCGCACCATGCGTACGAAATTCCAGGGCTGCAGGCTGCGCAGCTGAATCCAGTACCAGAACGCGCTGGGGTGCATGGTGTCGGCGGCGGCCGGCTGCCATTGCTCATCCCAGCTTTGCCAGTCGTGCTCCGCGGCATGGCTGGCACTGACGCCGTTGCGTTCATTCAGCATATCTTCCAGTGCACAGGCCAGTTGCTGAAAGCGCAGGGCGCTGAACATGGCTTCGCTCAGGGTGCGGCTGTTGTCGGCGCTGTCGGCCTGGCGCGGTGCGCGCAGCTGGCCACGCAGCCAGCGGTCAAGCGGCGGTTTTACCGCCTGTGACTGCCATTGTGACCAGAGCTGGATAATACGGGCTTCGTCACCGCTGCCGCGGCGGCCGTTAGCTGAACCTGAAGCGGCGCGGCTCTGGCGTTGTTTTTGCGGCGGGCGCGAACTCTGGCTTTTGGCCGGGCGTTGTTTGCTTTTTCCGAAGGTGGAGCCGGAATTTTTGGCCGGGCCATGAGATTTGCGCATAGAGAGTATCTGCCGTTGCGGAGCGAAAGGGGCCTTAGATACGGAAAAGCCGGGAGTGTGACCAGTTAAAAGAGTTTATAGACGAGAGGATTTTGATTCTTTTTGACTATCGGTTGCCGCAACTCCCCGGATTCAGGCACTTTGCCGGTATTGCGAGGGTGATACGCCGGACCAGGCTTTGAAGGCCTTGGCGAAGTTACTGGCGTCGCTGTAGCCCAGTTGCTCGGCGATCAGGTCGATGGCCAGGTCTTCCTGCTTTAACAGACGCTGGGCGTGGCGGTAACGGACATCGTCTTTCAGCTGCTGAAAACTGCTGCTGTCGGCCTTGAGTTTGCGGTTAAGAGTGGCGGCTGACATACAGAGCATGGAGGCGACATGCTCAACGGTGGGCATATCCTGCAGCCGGTCGTTAAGGATTTCCCGTACTTTGCCCGTCACTGAACTGCTTTGGGTCAGGCTGGTGAGGGCAGTCTGCAGTTGTTGCTCGGCCAGGGTTTCCAGCTCCGGGTTAAAAAAGGGCAGCGGGTGCTCCAGCGCATCGGCCGGCCAGGTCAGGCTGTTATCGCGTTGCTCTCCGATCACGCTGCAATGCGGCAGGGTGCTTTGTCCGGTGAGGCTGGCGGGGCAGGTGAGATGAATGCAGCTTTCAGCGTCGCGTCCGTAGTTGCCGACCAGGGTGCGGCAGATGGTTTCAACGCTGCTGAGAAAGGCCAGGGTGATAAAGGGGCCGGCAACCGGATTATCAAAACGCGGGGTAATGGTGAGGTGGCGGTGATGTTCGCTGCTGGCGCGGGCGATTTCGAAAATCTGGGCGCGGGTTTCAACATAGCGCATCACTTTTAACGCCGCATCGCCCATGGTGGCACTGTACTGCGCGGCGTAGCCCAGAGCGCCGTGCTTGGACAGGGTCATGCGCTTGCCGTATTCCAGCGCGATGCCGAGGTCATTGGTCAGGCGGCAGAAGCGTTCAATAACCTTCAGGCAGGATTCATGGCCAACGGGCACACCGGGCTGAAACAGAATCTGTTCCGGCAGGCCTGAATCGATCAGCAGGTCGGCAGCGGAAATACCGCGCTCAAAGGCCAGTTCGGTCAGCAGAATCAGATAGTCTGAGGAAATACTGTAGGCGCCGGTGCCGATGGTCTTCATACCTGGTGTTATGCCTGTTCGTTGTTATTGGCTTGTTACGGTTGCTGCGTAATACACCCGGACTGCGTTTTGCGCTTTTTGCACTGGAGACTGCAAGCTTATCACCGGGGGGCAGCAGCCGGAGTATGTCATAGTGCGGAGCATGTCAGAATGTCTTATCTGGCCACTGTTAACCGGTTTTAACTGACAACGACGCTGTATCCGGTTACAGCAAGAACCTGTTGGCAGCCTCCCCCGATTCGTCGCGTTACAGGCTCTGGTTGCCGGCAGTAATATGTTTATCCCTGGAGTAACACCATGACTGAGCACAACAATAAATCGCAGTCGGTAGAGATTAAACCACGGCGTATGGCGTTCGATACCGCCGCCCCGATGCGTAAATATACCTTTAAAGATAACTCACTGGTCAGCACGTTCTTTTACTCACTGTCGGCGTTATTTCCGGATGGTGAGCGCTTTTTTATTCACTCGGTGCGTAATTATCAGAACGAAATCAAAGACCCGGTATTGCTGGCACAGATCCGCGGTTTTATTGGTCAGGAAGCGCATCATGGCCATTCCCATGAAGGTCTGAACAATACCATCGACCAGATGGGCTTTCCGATGCACGAAATTACCGGCCGGTTGCAGAAACGCATCGCCATGCTCAAGCGCACACTGGGCCGTGGCCGCCAGCTGGCACTCACGGTCGCGATGGAGCATTTCACCGCCTCCATGGCCGAGTTTCTGCTGAAAAACCCGGAAATTCTTGATGACGTTGATCCGACGATCCGCCAGATGCTGATCTGGCACGCGGTGGAAGAAATCGAGCACAAGGCAGTGGCCTTTGATATTTACCGCCTGAAAGTGAATAACGAAAAACTGCGCAAACGCGTGATGTTTATTTCCATTATCGGCCTGTTCTCTCGTCTGGCGTATTACCAGTTCCTGATGCTGAAAGCCGACCGTCATTTCCCCAGCCTGCGTGAGTGGATTGACGCGACAAAATTCTTCTGGGGTAAAAAAGGCATTCTGCGTGACAACCTGAAGTCGATGCGTCTGTTCTTTCAGGATGGCTTCCATCCGTGGGATATTGACCAGCATGACCTGATCGACGGCTGGCAGGAACGCTTCCCAGATATTGCTGCTCTGCAGATGAACTGACGTTTATCCTGAGCGGCCTGGCCTTTGCCGTTCAGTCTGCAGAGGGTAACGAAAGCCTGAATATCCGCTGCGGATATTCAGGCTTTTTCGTATACGGGCCGTGCTGTTGTGAAAAGCGGAGCAGGGCTACAGGCTCAGCAAAGAGCCTGAACCGGCTTTACAGTTTTTGACACAGGCGACAAAAAGGGTGTTTTTGTGCATAATAGCCCGCCTTAATTTAAGGGTAATGCTTATGTCCATCGAACAAAGTCTGCTGCAGCGCGCGGCTAATCAGTGTGAGCTGTGTACTTCTGCCAACGATCTTTCCCCTTTTCTGGTGCCGCCGCACAGCCAGCTGACTGTTGATAGCGGTGTTGTTCTCTGCGCGACCTGCAAAACCCAGGTTGAAGGCGGTGAGCCGGATGCTAACCACTGGCGTTGCCTGAATGACAGCATGTGGAGCCAGGTGCCGGCGGTACAGGTGCTGGCTTACCGTATGCTGAAGCGTCTGTCGGCCGAGCCGTGGGCGCAGGATCTGCTGGATGTGATGTATATGGAAGAAGACACCCGCAAGTGGGCAGAAACCAGTGCCGCAGCAGCCGATGATGACCGTGAACCAACCCGCGACAGCAACGGTGCTGTATTGCAGGCCGGTGATAACGTCACCCTGATCAAAGACCTGGATGTAAAAGGCGCTAACTTTACTGCCAAGCGCGGCACCATGGTGCGTGGTATCGGCCTGACCGATAACCCGGAGCATATTGAAGGCCGGGTAAACGGTACGCGTATTGTGATTATCAGTGCTTACACCAAAAAAGCCTGAGTTACGAAATGGATCGTCTCAAAAGCCGGATTTATTCCGGCTTTTTTGTGGCCGTTATTCAGGCTATGGTGATGGACTTTACGCACAGTCAGACAGTATCTGATACAGGGAGTATGTATGCAGGAAAAATTAAATTACGTCGAATTTTCCAGCCGCGATCTGGCGGCCAGTAAAGCCTTTTTTCAGCAGGTTTTTGGCTGGGCGTTTCAGGACTACGGCCCGGAATACTGTGCTTTTTTTGCAGCCGAAGCCGGACTGGATGGTGGTTTTTATCTGGACTCTGAAAAAGCGCCGGCCGCCGGTGCATTATTGGTGCTTTATTCTGCGCAGCTGGAAAACTGTCTGGCGCGGGTGGAAGCGGCTGGCGGGCAAATAACAAAGGCGGTATTCAGCTTTCCCGGTGGCCGGCGTTTCCATTTTTCTGAGCCCGGTGGCAATGAGCTGGCGGTCTGGTCGGATAAAGCAGCGGAATAAGCAGACCGGCAGAGGCGACCAGAGTCGGATTGGAATAAGCATGTCTGATCGGTTATAAACAACCTTTGCGCCGTATTACCGGCGTGTTGAGATTGGCAGATGGGGTATTTATGCACAGCGAATTCTGGCACGACAAATGGTCAAAAAAAGAGATTGGTTTTCACCTCGATGAGGTGAATAAAGTGCTGCTGAAATACTGGCCGGATATGCATCTGGCCGCAGGCAGCAAAGTGTTGTTGCCTCTGTGTGGGAAAACCCTGGATCTGTTCTGGTTGCGCGAAGCTGGCTACTGCGTTGTTGGTATTGAGCTGAGTGAAATTGCGCTGGATGAACTGGCCGCTCAGTTGACCGCAGAACTGGATATAGCCATTGAAAAAAACCGTGAAGGCGAGCAGGTGTTTTATCGTGGCGAGGGCGTATTGCTGATTGCCGGTGATTTCTTTAACGTCAGCCGGGAATTGCTGCAGCGTGAACTGGGTGGCGATATTGATGCGGTGTATGACCGTGCGGCGCTGGTGGCGTTACCGGAAAGTATGCGCCGGCAATACAGTCAGCATCTGCATGCACTCAGTAACGGTGCACCGCAGATGCTGGTAACCCTCGATTATGATCAGAATCTGATGGATGGCCCGCCCTTTGCGCTCAGTGACGCCGAAGTACATGCTCACTACGATGCGTTGTATACGCTGACATTGACGGAAGAGAGGGAGCTGATTGAGCAGGAGCCACGCTTTAAGGCCCGTGGCCTGACATCCTTTAAGCAGCGGCTGTATTTTTTACGCTGAGTGCGGATGCCGGGCTGTGGCGGAGCTTATACGGCTCCGCCAGTCTCAACCGCCAGAACACAAATCCCGCCGCTTTGCGGGTAGTGCCAGATCACATTAATATCCCAGAACCGCACACCATAACGACGCTCCGGATCGGGCTGCTGATAGGCCGGTTTGGGGTCCTGAGCCAGGCACTGTTCAATCAGTGCTGCCACGTCTTCCCCCAGTCTTTGTGCCTGTTGCTGTGCTGCCGCCAATGCGTCTGGCTGCCAGCTGACGCTGACGGTGGCCGGTGCCTCACTGGCGATGCCATTGTGGGCGCCTTCAATGCTGTCGGCGTAGGGCACATAGGGTTTGATATCGATGATCGGCGTGCCGTCGAGCAGATCGACACCGGATACCCAGAGTCGTGTACCTTCCACTTTTTCCAGCCTGACCACCGACTGGCCAATGCCATTAGGGCGGTGGGTACTGCGCGTGGCAAATACACCTAATTTTTCATTACCACCCAGACGCGGTGGCCGTACCCGCAGCCGCGGTGCCGCAGGATCGTCGGCCGGTGCCTGATGAAACTGGAACAGCAGCCAGATATGACTGACCTGTTCCAGACCAAGCAGTGCTTCCGGCTGATTGTAAGGTGGCAGCAGCTCAATTACCGCCCGTGCAGCAGGCGCCAGTTGTGGCTGGCGTGGAATGGCAAACTTTTCAGCAAACGGTGTACGTGCAATAGCAACTGGCTGCACGCTGGTAGGGCTGATTGCAGAATTTATGGCTGCGGGAGTCATAGCGGATCATTCCGGCAAAAGCGGCAGTATACCTGTGGTCGGTTCGCGCATACGACCCCGTGTTGGTTTTGTGCAGAGCTTGTGCTGGCGTTGCGCCGACCCTGCAACGAGGAACAGGTTCCGTGGGTGACTTTTCAATACTGAACACCGGTGTTCAAAAAAGTCATTTGAAGCCTAATTTGTTTCAATAAGTTACCTAATGATTACCATCTGATACAAATTGGCCGTTTTTGTGCTGGCATACTGCCGCCGCATTCGACGAACAGTAATAAATCCGTCGGTTATTCCGCCTGTGGGGTCCTCCTGACCGGGCGGTTCACATAGCGTTTCAGCAAGGTGTTCAGATGTTCAATAAACCATCCGTTCTGGCGGTTGCCGTAGCGGCAGCTTCCCTGTTCAGCGCCGGTGTTCAGGCTTCCGGTTTTAAAATTAATGAGCAAAGCGCCAGTGGCGCCGGCCGTGCCTTTGCCGGTAGCGCAGCGGTTGCTAACGATGCTTCTGTGGTGTTCTTTAACCCGGCCGGTATGAGTCGTCTTGAGCGCTCCCAGGCCAGCTTTGGTTTTACCTATCTGCAGCTGGAAGGCAGCTTTGACGGTGTGCGCACCAACCCGACTGGTATGGTGACCAGCGATACTGCTGAAGCCGGTGTGTATAACGACGGTGGCGATTTTATGCCGGATAAAGTCATTCCGTTTGGCTACATTGTGCACAAACTGGACGATAAAGCCGCGGTTGGTCTGGGTATTTTCGCCCCATTCGGTACCGCAACCGATTACAAAAGCGGCTCTCTGGCCGGCGGTTTTGCCGATGAGACCCAGCTGTCTGCCATCGATATTCAGCCAACCTTCTCTTATCAGCTGAGCGACACCCTGTCGTTCGGTGTGGGTATCGATATCGTTTACGCTCAGGGCCTGCTGAGCAAAGAACTGGACCTGGTGCCTTTCGGCGCCCCTGGTGCTACCGACCCTCAGTACAAAGGCTACGAAAACAAGTTTGAAGTAAAAGGCGATGATATCGGTTATGGCTGGAACTTCGGCGTAATGTGGGATGCCAGCCAGGCAACCACCCTGGGCTTTGCTTACCGCTCTGAGATCGACTTTGATCTGGAAGGTAAGTCTGAGTTTAAGCAGTCCGAGGGCGTTTTGGGTTATGCCGATCCCGATGGTGCAACTGGCCCTATTCCGCCGGGTGCTTACCCGGTTGATGGTAATACCGGTAAAGTTGATAAGCAGGACTCCCGTGTACCTCTGACCGGCCCGCGCTCTGCGACTTTCAGCATTGCCCATCAGTTTGATGACCGTCTGCAGCTGCTGGCGGGTGCGACCTGGACTGACTGGTCTTCGTTCAAATACTTCGACGTGATTGCCACCAAGTCCGGCATCATCGATGACCTGAGTGGTCTGGGTGAAAACTACATCGGTCATATCGTTGAGAAATGGCATGACACCTGGTCTTACTCGGTGGGTGCTGAGTACAGCCTGAATCAGGACTGGACCCTGCGTACCGGTTACGCCTTTGACGCTTCTCCGGTTAAAGACGAGCACCGTACTGCGCGTGTACCGGATAACGACCGTCAGTGGCTGACTGCAGGTACCACCTACAACCTGAACGACAGCTGGAGCTTTGATGCGGCCGTGGCGTACCTGTTTATCGATAAATCCAAGATCGACGAGTACAACTACGATCTGGACGATGATCAGAAAGGCGCAGACAACCTGAAAGGTGAGTTCGATGTGAATGCACTGGGTCTGTCGTTCCAGGCGAACTACCGCATGTAATAAACGAGGCTGTTAAGCTGTCTTAACAAATGCCTGAAGAAAAAGCCCGTATGGAACTCCATACGGGCTTTTTTGTGGGCGTTGATCAGGCGCTTAATTGTTTGCTGCAAGGCTGGCAGTACGCACTCTGGGGTTGGTAAAGCGCGCCGGCAGCTCCTGCAGGTAGCCGCTGCGCTGATCTTCAATGCGCAGCTCCAGTGCCTGACTTGGGGTATCGGTGGTGCGTTCGATATCCAGACTGTGAGCGGCGCGCTGACCGGCGCTGAGGGTCGTTTGCAATACCACCTGTTGCTGGTCATAAACCGTCAGCTGCATAGCGTCTTGGCTGCGGTTATGTAGCTTCAGGGTGTAGCGGTTGATCAGGGTGTCGTCCGGCGTCAGCTGGTACAGTGTCAGGCGGTCGCGCTCCAGACTGGCACTCAGCGGTGGTTGCAGCAGTGTGGTGACCAGAATGACGGCAAAGGCGCTGACTGCAAGTGCTCCATAACCCCACAGACGCCAGCGCTGCAGCGGACTCAGCTGCTCCTCCGGCTGGTAAGTAATAAGGCCGGTGGCGCGGCCAATCTGCAGCATCACTTTATCGCAGGCGTCGATGCAGGCACCGCAGTCGATACAGGCAATCTGCAGACCGTCACGGATATCAATATTGGTCGGGCAAACCTGCACACAGAGGCCGCAATCAACACAGTCACCGGCGGCTTTATTCTCCGGGTTGTGTTTACCGCGGGGCTCGCCCCGGTCGGTATCGTAGCGCACGGTGCGGGTCTGGTTATCGAACATCACTGACTGAAAGCGGGAGTAGGGGCACATATGGGTGCAGACCGATTCGCGTAACCATCCCGCATTCAGGAAGGTGAGGCTGCTGATCAGGATCAGCCAGAACATAGCAACGCTGCTGATATCGCCGCGGATTACATCACTCCACCACTGCGCCAGCGGGTAGAAATAGGCAATCATGGTGATGGCGGTGGCCAGGCTGAGCAGTACCCAGGCAACAAACTTCAGTGCCCGGCGAACTTTCTGCTGGCGGGTCCCTTTACCCTGATCGAGCTTGCGGCGCATCTGGCGTGAGCCTTCGATTTTTTCTTCCAGCCAGATAAACATAAAGGTCCACACCGTCTGCGGACAGCTGAAGCCGCACCACAGGCGGCCGGCGTACATGGCAACAAAAAACAGGGCAAAGGCACTGCCGATCAGCAGACCGCTGAGCAGCAACAGATCTTCTGACCACAACAGCCAGCCACCGATATGGAACTGCTGGGCGTTGAGGTCAAAAAACACGGCGGGTTTACCCTGCCAGCTGAGCCAGGGCGTGAGAAAAAACAACGTCAGCAAAGGCCAGCCAACAGCCCGGCGCCAGTTGCGGAACAGGCCGTTGGCCAGACGTACCCGGTGCGGCGGCTCGTCAATCACATGCAGGGGGATGCGGTTGTCGTGGCGGCGGCGGGCAGCGGTGAACAAAGCGGAGAGCAGGGAAATGCGGGGGATCATAACCATCAGAACCTGTGAAAATCTTTGACAGGCTCCTATGGCAACCGGCGTACCAGTTATTCAGGGCGCATAAATACTGGGGTTCTGCTCTTTCCTGTAGAGGCAGGGGCGATATATCGCGTTGGTATTTGGTTTTATGCGATATATCGTTTCTTGTTACAGCAGGCCCAGCTTTTTCATGCGTGAGCGCAGAGTGGAAACCGGCAGGCCAAGCAGCCTGGCGGCGCCCTTGTCGCCGCCGATCATACCGCCACAATAGTTCAGGGCGCGCAGGATATGCTGCTTCTCGGCTTCCTGCAGCGGGAGTGGTTTTGTCTCCTGACCATTGTGGTCCTGCAGGCTGCTCATGCCCTGCAATAACGGCAGCTGCAGCTGATCGCTGCTGAGAATCAGGCCGTGCTCAAGCACGTTGGCCAGCTCGCGCACGTTACCCGGCCAGGGATGATTCATCAGCTGGCGCAGTTGTGCCGGTTGCAGGGCCGGCGCCTTGCGGTTAAGACGGCTGGCCAGCCGCTGCAGCAGGTGGGTGGCCAGCAGCGGGATATCAGCCTGGCGTTCACGCAGCGGCGGAACATGCAGGGGGAAAACATTGAGGCGGAAATACAGATCGGAGCGGAACTGACCACTCTGTACCATGGCGGCCAGATCGCGGTGAGTGGCGGCAATGATGCGGACATCGACTTTAATGGTGTGCTGGCTGCCCAGGCGCTGGATTTCACCCTCCTGCAGCACGCGCAGGAGCTTGACCTGGGCGGCAGCGGACAGCTCACCGATTTCATCGAGAAACAGGGTGCTGCCGTCGGCCTGTTCAAAACGGCCGATGCGGCGCTGGTGGGCACCGGTAAAGGCACCACGTTCGTGGCCGAACAGCTCACTCTCGAGCAGGTTTTCGGCCATGGCACCGCAGTTCACCCGTACCATGGGTTTGGCCGCGCGCGGGCTTTGCTGATGCAGGCTGCGGGCGACCAGCTCTTTACCGCTGCCGCTTTCGCCCAGAATCAGCACGCAGCTGGGGGTCGGGGCCACCTGACGGATGCTGTGCTGCAGCTGCAGCATGCCATCGCTCTGGCCGAGCAGTTCCGATTCTCCCTGCTGATCACGCAGCTCTTGCTGCAGATACTGGTTTTCGGCCTGCAGCTGGCGTTGCAGCTGGCCAACCTGATCGAGGGCAGCCTGCAGCGAGCGCTGATGTTGCAGACGTTCACTGATGTCTTTGAACACCACCACCGCGCCGGTAATAACGCCATTGTCGATGATGGCGGTGCTGGAATATTCCACCGGAAACCAGCTGCCGTCTTTGCGCCAGAAAACTTCCTGATCGCTGTAGGCGGTGACGCCGGTCTGCAGGGTCTGGTAAATCGGGCAATCTTCCTGCGGATAATGGCGGCCATCCACATGGCTGTGATGATGAAAGCGGTGGATACTCTGGCCTTCGATTTCGGCCTGGCTCCAGCCGGTCAGACGCTCGGCCGCCGGGTTTACAAAAGTCGCGTGGCCGGCGGCATTGAGGCCATAGACGCCTTCAGACATCGCCTCAAGAATACGCTGATAGCGGTGACTCAGCTCGCTGTGGCTGAGAGCGCTGTGGCTCTGGGCTGGTGGATTCTGACTGGCGGACATAGCCGGGCCTCTGCTGACAGGGTGAACCGCCAACGCGGTACAGACTTATTGAGTTGCCGCAGTATATCAGCTGTGTGCAGCTTGTCCGAACGGGCGGCGGCGGGTAGGCTTGCTGCTGTTTTTTGCGATACAGACAAAGGAAAGGAAGATATGAAGGGGCAGTTGCAGAACAAAATTCTGGATATGCGTGAGCGTCTGCAGGACTGGTGGACTGATGGTGGTGTAGTGCGCAGCGCGGTACTGTTGGGGCTGGTGGTGTATCTGCTGGTATGCATTGTTCTGGGATTTCTGTGGAGCTCTGAACCGGATATGTTCCCGGTGCGTGAACGCGCTATGCAGCGTGCCGAGGCGATGGGTGTTGAGCCGGTGGTTGGTTTCACGACCACCGCAACGCTGATGGAAGTGACGGCGACCCTGCTGAACAAACAGGGCGGCTATCTGAGCAATGATGTTTTCCCGCCGGGCCTGTGGCTTGACAATA
The DNA here is from genome assembly GCF_025345565.1 of Thalassolituus hydrocarboniclasticus. Lineage (NCBI taxonomy): Bacteria > Pseudomonadati > Pseudomonadota > Gammaproteobacteria > Oceanospirillales > Oceanospirillaceae > Thalassolituus > Thalassolituus hydrocarboniclasticus. The sequence goes on from NZ_CP054475.1 coordinate 1,162,761, forward strand.
TCCCTAACTGGGAATACGGCGTGCTGATTCAGGTGCGGGATTTTACCCGTGCGCTGCGTAAAGATTTCAGTCGTTCGCAGAGCCAGTCTACTGAAGATAAAGACCTGTCGGTGGCGGAGCCACAGCTGCATTTTGACAATAACAGCTGGGCAGTTCCTTCTTCTGAAGCGGAATACGAGCGCGGCCTGAAAGCGCTGGATAACTACCTGCACCGTCTGGCTGATCCGAAAGAACCGACGGCACAGTTTTATGCCCGTGCCGATAACCTGCGCCAGTGGCTGTTTGATGTGGAAACCCGCCTGGGCAGCCTGTCGCAGCGCCTGAGTGCCTCTGTGGGCAAACGTCGTCTGAATACCGATCTGGCCGGTGACAGTGCTGCCAGTCAGTCAACGCCGGCGGATTATGATCAGGAAGTGAAAACCCCCTGGACGCAGCTGGATGATGTGTTTTATGAAGCGCGCGGTACGGCCTGGGCACTGTCTCATATCCTGCGTGCGATTGAAGTGGATTTCCGTGACGTGCTGGATAAGAAAAATGCACTGGTCAGCCTGCGGCAGATTATCCGTGAGCTGGAAGCTACTCAGGAGCCGCTGTGGGCGCCGATGATTCTTAACGGCAGTGGCTTTGGCTTGTTTGCCAATCATTCATTGGTGATGGCGTCTTACATTTCCCGCGCCAATGCGGCGATTCTCGACCTGCGCGAGCTGTTATCACAGGGCTGATGATCTTTTCCGGACGGATTATTCCGTCCGGAGCTTCTCTTCTTTCCGCCTTCTTTTATCCCATTACTGTTCTTCTCTCAGGCCATTATCTGGCTGTATCTGACCTGTCTTAATTTTCTGTTCGGACGCTGCTGGGCAAGCTCCCGCCGGGTGACGTAATCCGGTCCATTTCAGTGAACTTTACATAATGTTTAGTTGATTTCTAAGTCGTTGAAAATCAATGCATTTTCAGGTTTTTCACCCTCGTTGTGGAACGATCGTTTGACACCTAAGTAGCACGCCAGTTTTGATTCTGATATCTTGCACGTTCGTATCACCGCTAGTCCGTACGTATAACAACAATAAAAAATTAGGGAGAGTCAGATGGCATCAAAATGCTGTCTCATCCTGGCCACCATGATGGCCGGTACACCTGCTCTGGCGCTTGAAGCGCTGGATGAAAGCTCGCTGTCGGAAGTGACAGGTCAGGCTCAGGGGTTGCGTTATACGTCGGAATACGACGCGCGTATTGATTCCATTTCTTATATCGACGATGACGGCCTGGGTGCAGATGGCACCGTGGGTACTATCTCTATGTCGCCGATCCGCATGTATACGCCGGTTAACCGTCCGGTGCAGATTGATCTTGAAATCAAAGAAATTAATGGCCGTAAGGCTGTGGTGTTTACTAACCGTGATCTGCCAATTGAACTGGAAGTGGGCTCTCTGGCCATCAATGGCCAGTCTTTAGGTGGTCTGGGTCAGGGCAATTTTCAGATTGCGGATGGCGATGCTCTGGTAACACGGATGTATGCAGGAGGTCGTATCGGCAGTGGCTTTACCCTCGATTTATTAATCCCTAAGTCTATGCGTATGGATACCTATTACGAAGATGAGGGCGCGCGCTTTACATCGACGATTGATTTCAGTGATCCACGGGATCCGAATCTGGGTGGACTGACTCTGGAAAATATTACTTTCGATCTGGAGACCGACGGCTTACGCATTGGCATGCCAACCATCAATGGCGGCAATATCAATATTTATAACGCCCGCATCGGTGACGATGTTCTTAACAGTCTGGCATTCCGCAATATTCAGATGGTCAGTGGTGGCTATCTGTTAATTAAAAATGCTGAGCAGGCCGGAGAAATCGGTATTGAATTTGACTCCCGTATCGCCGCTGGCTCTTCCTTTGAACTGGTGTATATCGCTGGTGAGGTGGATGACAATTATCCGAATCTGAATGTATTTGAGATGTCTGCTCAGGTCAGCATGCCAACCAACTTTGATGTTAAAGGCATGCGTATGAATGTAGATGGTGAGCGTGGACTGGTATTCGACTTTGACGCGGCAACGGCAACTGATGGTGTAAGCGGTAACCTGCTGGTGGAAAACATTACCCTGCAGCGCAGCGATAAAGTTGGCGTTGGTGCTGTTCCTGCAAGTATCGGGACTCTGGATATGCAGGTGAATCTGACTCAGAACAGCTATCTCCAGGTTGAGGGGCATTAATTATGCGCTATTTACTCCCGGTTTTATGTTTTGCCCCTGTTGTTTCTGCCATGCAGCCAATGACGGAAGAGAGTATGGCGGCGGTATCCGGTCAGTCGGGTATTACTATTGAAACAACCCCCAGCTCTGCTGATGGACTCGTATTATCAACCGGTGAAATTCGCTATACCGAGACGGATCGTGATGGTCAGGGCAGCGATTATCTCGGAGTTTCTTCGCTGGCTCTGTATGCCACCCGTCCTGATGGGCTTGGCGGCGTAGTCAGTGATACGATCAAAACCACCATTGATGTTACTGATACTGGTGATGTCAGAATTAAATCTACGGATATCAATACGCTGAGCCTGGCTTTGGGAGAAATCTCACTCAGTGGTCGTTCGGTATTCTCCTCTGTGAAAATGATGGACTGGAATTTTGTCGGTAACAGTTATCTGGAAACCATTCTGGTCAATGATCCTGCTGGTTCAAAAATTGGTTTACGCACCATTATGGAAGCCGGTAGTGGGCTGACTTATTCCTTTACTGAAGATGCAGTCACGTTTTCTTCTGATATCAGCTTTACACCTGCTCAGGGAAATACACAGTTTATCAGTGAAGTTTTTCTGACCGGAGACAGCGATAATCTGAAAATTGAATTCGGTACGACCGAAGGAAGTTTTGAACTGAATAATATTACTCTGCTGGATGATCTGGGTAACAGTCTGTTTGGTGTCGCAAATTTCGGTGATGTCGGTTATGGCGATATTAATGTCACCCAGGGCTATATAACCATTGCGGCTAACGATGCCGCTGGTGTTGATGGAATTAAGGGTAAAATCGCCAGTGATCTGGCAATCGGCACTGCGTTTTACCGTACCGGTGGTGAGCGGGTTAATTTCCGTAATTCAGCATTCCGCACCAACGGTGAACTCAGCTACACCCTCGACTTTGTAGATAACGGCTTTGCCACCGGTATTGAGGCCCGTATCACCGATGTTAATGATCTCGACTTTATCATTGGTGGTCTGACACTCAGCAGTGGTGATGGCTCATCAGAATCCGTCAGTATGGGCGCTTATGGCATTGAAAACCTTAACCTGAATGGCGGCAGCATTGACCTGGGGCTTTATACTTTGCCGGGTCAGGGAAGTCAGGGTTTGCGCATGGATCTGGCTATGTCGGGAACGACCGAATTTGATCTGACCATTAAAGATTCACCTATTGATAACCCCTTTGACCCTTCAGCGCCTAGTCTGACAGCCAAGGTTGTACTGCAGAATGTATCGGTATCACAAACCATAGATCAGACAACCAAAGGCCTGCATATCGGTGTAATAGATAGCAGTCTCGACGCCAGTATAAATCAGATCCGGGTTGGTACAGGCGAGAATTATCAGGGCCAGAGCGGCCGTCTTGTAATGAATAATCTGAGTATTCAACCGGGCAGTTACTTCCGGATTGAGCCTATTCCGGCCCCTTAAGACATTACCGGGTATGAACATAATTATGACAAAAAATATCATACTGTTTGCTGCATTTTTATCAGCGTATGCTCACGCAGAAACACCGATTCCTCCGGAAATGGTGTGGGAAAGCGGCAGTTCTGTTTACAGTAACTGGAACGCTGGTGAACCAAATAACAGCGGCAATGAAGATTGCGCCGTTATGCTCAGTGATGGCCGCTGGAACGATGCTGCCTGCTCATCTACTAACCGTACTGCCTGCTATAACGGTACTGACTGGAAGGTGTTTGGCGGTCTTGCCCTGCAACCGTTTGAGCGTGCGGGACGCAACTGTTTTGACGGCTATGAATTTGCTGCGCCGGTAACTGCTGCGCAGAACGCCGCGCTGAAAGCTGCAGCAGATTCCACCGGTAATCCTTATCCGATATGGATTAATCTGCAGGACCGTGATCAGGAAGGACGTTGGGTATTTAACCAGCGCGTCAGCGAAAGTCCGTATAATCGTGGGGGGGACCTCGGCTCACCGATCTGGTACGCCGTTGTTGATGGTGACAATAACGTCCGTTCCGGCCCCTTTCCTGACTATGAAACCGGCGCCAATACCGTAACTTTTGAGCAGGCGGTTGATATTAATACCGGGGCACCGAATTACTGGAAGGTAACGGATGGTGGTTTCTTTGATCCGGGTGCAAAGCCTGAACCTAATAATACCGGTGATTGCGCTCAGCTTTATGTAAACGATGGTGGCCTTTGGGATGATACCAACTGTGGTGACACTAAGCGTGTAGCCTGTTTCAACGGCTATAACTGGGCGATTTCTGCAACCGCAGTTTCATTTAATGGCGGTACAGATGTTGAAAGTATGGCCAATCCGATGCAGGCCTGTACCGGAATTACCGATAATGGCGAAGCCGGTAACTATCAGTTTGCAGCACCTTTATCGGTGCAGGATAGCCTGACACTGCAGACGATCGCCTCGCAGGCCGGTGTCGGAACCATCTGGATTAACCTGCAGGATAAAAAATACGAAAACGTCTGGAAATTTAATAAAAATCTGGATGTGGTGGCTCCATTCTGGAAGTCCGGTGAGCCTAATAATGCTGGTAGTGGTGAGGATTGTGCAGAGCAGGATGCTGGCGCCGGTGGCTTCTGGAACGATGTGAGCTGTTCGCAGCAGCGCCGAGTTGCCTGTTATGATCCTTATGATGGTGTTGATGGTAACTGGCAGATTACAACATCAACCTATGCGTTTGATCAGGATATCGAATTTTATAATCTGATTTGTCAGAACGACTTCGGCAGTAAGTACAAGTTTTTTGCGCCAGAGCGTTTATCTCAGCGTGCTGAACTGACCGCAGTCACCACTAGCGGAACGGTATGGATTAATGCCACAGACCGTGATGCAGAAGGTGTCTGGAAAATAAACCGTAACCTGAATAACTGGGCCGATAATGAACCGGTTAATAATACGGATTTACGTTGTGTTTCAGCTTCTGTCGACACCACTCTTTGGAATGCCCGTGACTGCAGTGAGAGTCGCCCGGTTGCCTGTTTTTCCGGCGGCCGCTGGTACTTTACTGAAACTTCTTATGCACTGAATGATTTGCTTGAAGGGCAGCGTGCCTGTCAGGCCCTGAATCCGGGGTATTTATTTTCTGCACCTAAAGATTTTCGTCAGATGCAGGCAATTAAATATTTCGCTGAAAAACAGGGTGTCAGCGGTGATGTCTGGATTAATGGTAACCGCCTTGAGGACTATAACACCTGGGTCTGGAATGAGCTGGATCTGTTAATTCCTGCTTGGGGAAGTAATGAGCCTAATGGTGGTAAAGCAGAAAACTGTGCGACGCTGAACAGCAGTGGACAATGGGCCGATGTTGCCTGTGGTTCGCAGATGAATCAGTACCTTTGCCGCAATGGTAATCAGTGGCAGTTGTCGGTCAACAGCGGTTCGCTGCAGGATTTCTCAGTTGCTTCACAAGCCTGTAAATCACTCGGCAGTGGCTGGGTATTTGCTGCACCAACAACTTATAACGAAAACCTGCAGGCTTTGGCGGTTATTCCGGCGGGTACGGTTGCCTGGCTGAATGCTACCGATTCCATCGCGGAAAACGACTGGATTACCAATGCTGCGAATATCACAGGAAATCCCAGCTGGCCAGAATGGCAGGCGAATCAGCCTGATAATGGCGGTATTCTTGCTGCGGCTGAAACCGCAGCGGTTAAAGGTGAAGACTGTGTTGCCCAGTATGCTGATGGTCGCTGGGCAGACCTTGATTGCAACGCAGCCACTGAAGCACCCTGGGCCTGTACCGATGGAAGTACCTGGAAAGTAACCCGTTCACAGGGCAGAGTTACCCGTTTTGATGAAGGTCATCGCCAGTGTTTTTATGAATATGGTTCTGGGTTTGTTTTTTCTGCACCGCTGAATAAAAACGATGCCATTCAGCTGGACTTTGCCCGCTTGCTGGCTGCCAAGCAGCGCGGTTCTGCGATTGCATTTGTTTGGCTGAACATGACGGACGGTGCCGAAGAAGATGAAGTCAGCGCTGCGTCTTCAGGTGAAACCTTCGAGAAAAATCTGCCTTACAGTAACTGGCTGAATGCTTACCCGGGACAGCAACCTGTTGCTGATTGTGCTTTTAAGGCTTCTGTTGCTGCCGGACAGAATAATCCATGGCGTACATTTAACTGTACCAGCGAAGCCGCACACTATGCCTGCTTTGATGGCGCCAGCTGGAAAGTTGCGACTGCTAAAGGTGAGCTGGTCGGCGGTACTCTGCAAATTACGCCTCAGGTTGGTGAAGACTACTGGTCTTATGATCGTGGTAATCAGCTGTGTAAAGAACAGCATGGTGACAACTATTTCTTTGCTGCGCCGGTTACCGCAGCGGAAGATCTGGCGCTCGATGCAGCGATTCGCAGCATTAAGGCTCAGGTTAAGAATACCTGGATCAATTATTACCGCAGCAACCGTGTGAGTGCCGCACAGGGGAACTGGTTTGCTAACCGTCTGGAATTACGCAGCTGGCAGAAAGCGACATTCAATAACTTCAATAATGCCGATTGTTCTCTGCTGCACCCGGATGGCTCAATTACCGACGCTGACTGTAATCTGGAGTATGGCGTTGCCTGCTTTAATGGCGCCTGGGTTATTTCCGGTAACGACCGCTGGAACCGTGGCTTCCAGATTTGTGAAGACAACGAAAACAGCCTGTACGCAGTACCGCGTACACCGAATGAGCTGGCTGAACTGCAGGCGCAAATGAGCGGACAACCTGTCTGGATCAACTTGTCTGATACTGCTCTCGAATCTCAGTGGATTGCTAACCGTCTGCGCTTCACCTGGTGGGCTGCTACAGAGCCATCCAATATCGGTAACCGTGATTGCGCCAAAATCAATCATCAGACCGGTGAATGGTATGCTGCACGCTGCTCAACAGAAGCTGCCCGTTTTGCCTGCCGTACTATTAACAGCAGCGGTAATATCATCTGGACAGCGACAAGCAGTAAAGATATCTGGTCCCGTGGCTTCAGCCGTTGTCAGCGCGAAGTGACGGGCTCTGAATTTATGGCACCGCAGGGCTATGGTTCTGTCTCTGCCAGTGATAGTCAGGCCGTACTTGCCGGTATTGCCGCAGCGGCTAATGAAGACCTGTGGATTAACCTCAGTGATCAGGGCGTAGAGGGCAACTGGCGCTCATTTATGTCGTACAGTGACTGGGGTGTTGTTTCATTGTTGGACGAAGACCGCGACTGCGCTTATTACGACCGTAAAGCCCAGCAGGGCGGTACCTGGTACGCTGATCAGTGTACCTATACTAATTCGCAGCCGCTAAGTCGTGGTTATGCCTGTACCAATGGTTATGAATGGCGCCTGGTTGAAACTACGGCTTCTTCCAGCCTGCGCTGGAGCGATGGCTTTACTGCCTGTAATACGCTCGGAGCGGATTGGTATTATGCAGCGCCGACCAATGCTGTTGAAAACGCCAAGCTGAAACTGGCGCTGGAAATTGCCGGTGTTGATCAGATCTGGATCAATGCTCAGGACCGGATTGAAGAAGGCAACTGGACTATTAATGGCGAAGAAACCAACTTCCCGGCCATTATCGATACCAGTGCGACGCAGACCGTGGTTGCAGAAAATACCTCTGGCATAGTTCTTTCTGCTCAACTGGCGGATGACGAAGGTGTGGGTATTGCCTCGGCCAGCTGGACTCTGATTTCTGACAGCCGTTTCAGTGATGTCAGCAACTCCGATGTTGTTATCAGTAATGAAGTTCTGACCACCGGAGCGGCAGGCACTGCACAACTGACGGCGGAGTACAGCACGCCAGTCTTGCTGCAGCAGGATGCGATTCTTGTTTTCCGCGTAAATGCGACAGATATTCCGCAAGGCACTGCTCAGGCTGCAACATCAGAAGCCTTTGTTACTGTTCGGGTAAAAGCACCGATTCTGGCGCATTATGATTTCAATGATCTTGGTGTACCGCAGAAAGATATCAGCGGTAATAATCACAATGCCCTGAATAACAGCCTCAACCCAATGCCCCCGGTGATCGCCGGTGCGCTGTCGCTTAGTGGTACTCAGCGCATGATTGTTCCGGGCCTGGATTCAGACGGCGTTAATGGCCTGGATATTCCGGTAAATGAATATACCGTTGCTTTCCGTATCAGCATCGAAGCAAATGGCAATGGTTCTGACTGGCGAGGAATTCTGCAGAAGGGTACAAGTGGACGTCAGCCTGCACTGTTTCTGCATCCGGGGGCTGACCAGCTTCATATCACCAATACAACAACCGTTAATGCCAACCAAAATGGTAATACATCCGTTCTGGAAGACCGCCAGTGGCTGAATGTGGTGTACAGCAAGCGCAGCGACGGTATCGATGTTTATATTGATAATATTCTGCGCCCTGAGGCCAGTGTTAATTTTGCTGCCGGAGAAACGTCGGTAGGCAACAATGACGATTTATTTATCGGTTATGTGCCTGGCGCGCCAGTATCTTTTACTGGCCTGATGGATGACGTACAGATCTTTAACCGCCTGCTGTCGGCAGCGGAGCGCGCTGCGATTCTGCCGGCGCCTCCGGCCGGGAAGCTGCAATTTACCCTTGCTGGCAGCGAAGTAAATGAAGACAGTTCTTCCGTTGTTTTAACGGTTGAGCGTGTGCGTGGCAGCCGCAATCCCATAACGGCAGATGTGGTATTTAACGCGGCCTCCAGCCTTGTAACTCTTGGCGCAGAAAATACCCTGAGCGGCGTTGCCGATATCGCTTTCGCCGGTTCAGGTGCCGTTGCTGTTGATCGTGCTGCAGTTAATTGGCCGGCTGATACCCGCGGAACACAAACCGTGACCCTGTTGCTGGACAGTAACGATGATGCCGAACGTGAAGGTACGGAACTGGCAGTCTTTGATCTGGACGTCAGTGCTACCACTGGCCTCGAAGCCGGTGTTCCGGCCAGCTACAATCTGCGCCTTAATGACGTTACACCTAACCCGTTCGGTAACTTTGAACTGCAGTTACCGGCCGATCCTCTGATTCTCGAGAACGACAGTGTTGCACGTGCGGTCTGTATTGTACGGAAGTCCGGAGGCGATGGTGCGGTGACGGTTGGCTACAGCATTGGCGGCTCTGCCCAACCGGGTATCGATTACGAATTTGTAAATACCGCTGATATTGTCCCTGCTTCTTCTTCCGGAACGGTGATCTTTGCCAGCAATCCAGGTTCTCCTTACAGTGACGAACAGCAGTGTTTCGAAGTGCGTGCGCTGAATCGTGCCGCGATTGGTACTGCAGACCGTAAAATCGAATTTACTCTGACCAGTGTTTCTGGAGAGGTTGGCAAAGATCCTTTGCTGTCTGCAAATAATAATGGCGCATTAATTGTCCGTGACTATGCTCCGGGACAGTTTGAGTTCACAGCCGATGCATTCACCTGTAAAGAACCTAACACCAGTACAGAGGTTCCATCAGAACTGCGTGCGACAGCGGAAGATCTGGTGTGTGAGGTAACGGTACGGCGCTATAATACGGCCATTTATGCTCCGGCTGCCGATCTGCTGATAACCGCTTCGCCGGCGTCAACGGCAGATGCTGCTGACGCCAGCTTCACAACATCGCTTAACTGGCCTGCTCTTTCGCTGGCATCGCCTGGTACCGCAGCAACGGAGCTGCGTACTATTCAGGTCGCCGTTACGAATGATGATGTACAGGAAAATGATGAGTTACTGCAGCTGCAGTTGGCGGCGGTTAGCGGTGAGGATATCACCCGTGCACTGACTGATCTGACAATTGTGGATGTAACCCGCCCAGCGCTGGTGACTATCTCCAGTACTCAGACCAGTGTGAACGAGGGGCAGTCTGTAATATTTGATATCGCCCGTTCAAATAATATCAATACCGCTTTCAGCTTCGATTATGTTGTTGACGTTCAGGGCAAGGCAGTAGGTAAAACCAATGCCGATTACATCGACTTTGCATCCGGCTCAGCCGAAACCGGAACCATCAGCTTCTCTGATGGTGGCAGCAATACTGCACAACTGACACTGAATACCATTGATACTCTGGAGCCGACCGCCAGCCTGAATGTTCAGGTGACTCTGCAGGACCCGAATATCCCGCGCGTCGTCGGTATGGGAGCATTAAATAATGCCAATAAAGACAGTGCGATTAACCGCACTGATGATTCGGTGACGGTATTAAATACCAAAGACCGTATTGAAAATAATTACTCTATTACGTTGTCGAATGGTGGCGATACTGTTTATGAGCCAGGCGTTACTCCTGCGGTACCAAGTTACCTCACGACGAATACCGAGCATTCTCCAACTCGTCGTGTAGTAAACTTCAGCTTTACTCTTCCGGCAAAAAATACACTGGATATCGATCATAAAAAGATCCGGTACACCTGGAGTATTACAGATAACAGTTGGTTTGATGGTGTCGTAACCCAAACAGACACAAACAGCCTGTTCACGGCTCGTACCGGTAACGTTGATTATGGATTCGCATCGCATGATCCTTCTGCTCCGCTGACAGTATCAGGTAGCTTTGTTGTTCCCTTTGTTATTACCAATACAAACTTCACATTGGAGCTGAAGCTTGAAGGTGGAGATGGATCAACGTATCCGGAAACCTTTACGAAACAATTGACCTTTACGGCTGTGCCTTTATGGCGTGAGCTTCGTCAGAATGATGGTTCATGTTTACGTCAGGCCTCATTGTCGAATTGTGGTGGGCCAGAAGCGCTGTGGACTTGGAATCCGGATAACAATAGATTGATCAATAAGAAACTCTCTGAAACTAGTCCAACACAGAGTTACTGTTTTGAATTGGTTGATGATGCTTATGAAGCCTTTAATGGCGGTGATGATGATGAACCATATATGCGTCAGTGCACACTAACAAATGCGACGCTGAATGCAACGTTCCCTGTGAATTCTAATTTCCAAGAGTTCAATATTAATGGCCGTGCAGTTTGTAGTTATGCCTTTGGATCTGGTATGGACTCTTATGCTAATGGTGGCTCATGTACAGCAGCAGACCGCCGATGGAACTGGAGAAATCAATGATGGAAAAAAATAGTATTCCAGTAATTTTTGTCGCGTCTTCTCTTCTTTTTTCTGAAGCCGGAGCTGCCATGCAATCCCTTGACGACTCACAAATGAGTGAGGTCACCGGGGAGGGTATCGGTGCAACCTTTGAAAATGTTGCTATTTATTCCGGAAATTACGGAATGCCGGATGACTTTAAGCTGAAGTTGCAGCTCACTGAAGGTGTTGACCCGGATTATCTGATTTTCAGTGAGCTGCGTTTTAACCGCTCAGGGGTAACAAAAGATCAGCTGGGTGGTCCTGATACCGGTGGTTTCTTTGGTACTTATGAAAATCCGCTGTTTTTGGGGGATTTACGCGAAATTACTGAGAGCCATCTTGCAACTTTTACTGATGGGACGACCGGGTATAAAAGCTTTACTGCTTTATATACCGGTTTTCCGGCGGCCGATCTTGATCAGAACGAACGCAGTTTCTTCCGTTTTGCCGAAGGTCAGAGAACCTATGCGAATACATTTTCTGCCGGAGGAAATGCGTTCAGCAGCTATCGTGATGCTCCACAGGGGTTCTTCAGTAACGGATCGGTAAATGTTGGTAACTATTTTACCCTGGCCGATACCCATGCCGCCGAGCTGGCGCTTTTCGAAGCAGAGTTAGATCAGGCAACGTCCAAATTTGACCTACATATGCGGGTGGATTCTGTCAATGACAGCAACCGCCTGCTTAGCCCGGATGAGCAGTTTCTTTCTTATGTTGATCTGAAAGGTGTGCGTCTTTACGGCACAGAAACCCATATCTGGGCGCATGATAATCAGAATGAAGCACCTGTAACCAGTTATATCAACGGTGAGCCCATTCATGCCACCAAGGGTCTGGCGATGGCAATGACGACGGGGCTGCGTGCGGATGAAATTATTCTGAATACCAACCTTAATAATGCTGCAGCCAGTGCCTTATCGCTCAAGGGCGTTGATATGTACCTGCCACTCGGTACGGTAGATCAGCCGCTGACAATCAGTACGGTTCAGTTCCAGCAGGAAGCACGCTACACCTGGGGACAAAACAACTTTGAGCCGGCAAAAACACAGATGCGTATTGAAGTGGCTCAGCTGCCTCAGGATGTAGGGCAGGCTGCTCAGGGGAATATTTTTATTCAGTCACTTGGCTTTGGGGACGAAAACGATGAAGAGATCATTACCGGCTATGAAGATATTTATCTGAGAGAACGATCCGGTGCTGTTGCTTATATTGCCTCCGGGGTTGCTCATCGTGCTTTTGTTCCTAAAACCGTTATTTATAATGAACAGGTAGAGATCTTTAATCAGAATAACCCTGATAATCCGTTGCCTTATATCCCGAATCAGAATGTTATTGAAATTCGCGGTCTGGAAATTCAGCGCATGGTTATTACAACTCAGGATCTATGATATGAAAAAATACTCTTTTCTGATGTTGTTTTACGCACTGTGTGCTCACTCTGAGATGGCTCTGCTGGATGATGAAGCCTTATCGGATCAGACTGGTCAGACAGGTATTACGTTAAGCGCCAGGGCTGAGTTTGGCACTGGCACCCGCATCAGTTATAACAATACTGATGCATCTTATGTAGATCCTACCGAATACTGGCTGGTGGTTGATGAGCTGACCGGTGCGATTGAGATTAAGGGTCTCAAGCTTGATTTGATTAACGATTTCGGACCAACGCAGAATAAGAGTGCGTTGCAATGGACTATGCCTGAAGAGGTTATCTTCGATGAACTGAAGACGGAAGGCATTTACGTCGGTCCGGGCAGAACCGTTGGCGCCAGTCATCAGTTTATTATGGGCATCGAAATGGATGGTGAGCTGTCGATGCCTGCACAGACTAAAATTAATATTTTCCCGGTTAACTGATTATGAAAATAATAAAAATCACACAGTTATTGAGCTTTCTTGCTTTCGGGTCGACGGCAGTCGCAGGTATGGCCCCCATGAATGAGGCTGACCTTTCAGCAACCTATGGTCAGGCAATTTTTGAGGTTAAAGAGCAGGCGATGACACAGGCAGACGGCAGTGCACTGGATATGCTGCGTCTGACGATGGGAGCAAAAATCGAAATTAACGCCAATATTGAGGAGATTGCCCTTGGCCGTTACTGGCGTCCGGAAGGTACTAACTGTACCGGCGGTGCCGGCGGTGATAAGGTTTGTTATAACAATAATCCACCAGTCTCTTATAACGATAATATTAACTGGGCCTGTACCGCGAACCCTTGTGGATCTGTCGGTTTGGGGGCTGATAATTATCTGTCATCAGGCCTTACTCACAACGTGGGTGAAGAATCCTTTTTCAATACCAGTGTTTTCCCTTCGGGTTTTAAACCTGACTCCGGTGTTGATATTAAATTACGTGATGTGACGATGGGTCAGGTTCGGGATGATGATGGTGACGGAATTTATGAGCTGACTCCGTTTGTTCAGCAAAACCCTTATTTTGAATTCGCTTTCGATCAGGACACCGGAAAAATTGTTGGCTTCCGTTTAGGGGCGGAAGACTCTTATGGCTACCAGGGCAATGCGATTGATGTTATTTCGGGCTTTATCCGCCCTACCATTACCGTAGATGCGAAGCTTGGTTTTATTGATGCTGGTGAAATTCAGCTGGAAACACAGCTGGGTGGTGTCCGTACCATTGGCTGGATTGATGCCAAAACAACGAATGTGATCAGTGTATCGGGTGCAGCAGGCTTGCTGGTAAATGGTCCTGAATCCCTGATGGGGCAATCTCCCCATGCACAGCTTTTTCCGGTGCAATCCAATTATCTGAACCACTCTGAAGCTTTCTTTTTAAGTGCGGGAACCCGTTCAATTAACTGGACGCCGGTCAGGGATGGTGGTTTTACACCAGCAGCGACCATGCCTGGTTTCTGGCTGAATATGGGCGGGGACGGTGGTCTTCTGGCGGAGACGCAAAAAGGTGACCACCCGAATAACTATCTCCCTGGTCATCCGAAGCATGGGCAGTACAGTGGTATGGAAAATTATAATAATCCACAACCTTCCTGGTCTCAGACTTATCAATGATATGAATAAAACACTGTATCGTACATTAATCAGCCTGTTGTTTATGCTATTAATAAGTGCTTGCGGGGGAGGTTCAGGCAGTACTGCTGCCGGTGATTCAGGCGGTGATTCAGGCGGTGATTCAGGCGGTGATTCAGGCGGTGATTCAGGCGGTGATTCAGGCGGTGATTCAGGCGGTGATGCCGATGATGATTTAACCCGCGAGCTGCGGGCTTTAGTCAGCCATCTTGAGCCGTCACGTCTGCGTGAGCGTTCATTACCGGCGCATAACGATCCTCTGGCTGTGCTGGGCCGGGAGCTTTTCTTTTCCAAGTCTCTGAGTATCAATGGAGATGTTGCCTGTGCCAGCTGTCACGATCCACGTCTGGCTGGTACCGATCAGTTATCGCTGCCGGTGGGTGTTGGTGCTCATGAGGAAGATGTGATTGGCCCGGGCAGACGCCATGACGGTAATTACTACCTCGATCCTAAAGCGAACGGTGGACCAAATGTTGGGCGCAACAGTCCAACGACATTTAATATTGCCTTTTATGACGTGGCGATGTTCTGGGATGGTCGGGTTGAGTCTGTTGAATTTGATGGTTCAGGCTACAGACGGGTTGCTATCGCATCGGATAATGGTGCGGGTACACCGATACGAACACCGGACAGCCAGTTTAAAGGACCGGATCCGGATGCCGGAAGTAACCTGACAGCAGCCCAGGCGCGTTTTCCGGTTACTTCGACAGAAGAAATGAAGGGCTTCTCGTCAGAAGCCGCAGAGTCACGCTATGGCATTCGTCGTGCGGTCGCCGATAAGGTACGTTCATACCCTCAGTGGGAGCAGAAATTCCGTGATGTTTTTGACGATTATGTAAGTTCGGCGGATACACTGGTCAGCTACGATAATATTGCACTGGCTTTAGCCGAATATCAGCGTTCACAGATTGCAGTGGATAATCCTTTTTTCCGTTTCCTGGAAGGTAATGATTCCGCTTTAACAGCAGAGCAGAAACGGGGTGCAGTGACCTTTTTTAAACCGGTAGGTTTAGGTGGTGGTGGATGTAACCGTTGCCACACAGGTGAGCACTTTTCCGACGAAGAATATTACGCCTTTGCAACACCGCAGGTCGGACGTGGTAAAAATGTAGCACAGAAAGATTTCGGGCGTTACAACGTGACCCGTACCAGGTCTGATCTTCATCGTTTCCGCACGCCTTCTTTATTGAATGTCGGGCTGACACATCCGTATATGCATGCAGGCAGTTTGCCTGATCTGGAAACCGCGATTCGTTGGCATATCAGCCCGCAGCAGGCATTAAATGACTATGACTTCTCGTTAAGCGGCTTGCCTCAGCTGGATGGGCTGGGCGTAACTTATGCTAATGCTGAAGAAAATACCGAAGAAGCTATCGACTCTTATTTTGACCAGTTTATCTATAGTTCAACCCAGCATAAGGTTAACTTCACACCGCTCAACGATGAGGCCATTGCAGATCTTGGTGCATTTCTTCACAGCCTGACCGACCCCTGCCTTACCGATGTGTTGTGCGTATCAAAATGGTTACCGGATTTCTCAGAACCCTCGCCGGATGGTATGAGGCTGATACCAGAGCTTCGTCTGGCGTTTGATAACGACTTCATGTTGCCGGAACCTCAGCCGGGGGATGTTACAGACCCGCGTGGTAACACGCCTGATTTAGGTGATGTGCCTGCTTATCAGTCGGTTAGCTGTACTCAGACAAATATCGCAGACCCGGTACTCGAAGGGACGCAGAGCTTTTTTAAACGGACCGAACTGGCAACCGGGTTGAGTTACCATCGACGCTTTACCTCTTCAGCCTGGGGAGAGTTTCTGACGAGTTTTAACTCTCTGGTGAATACCGGATCGGTAGCTGCTGCTGACATCGATGGTGACTGTGATGCCGATGTCATTCTTGATATCGGTAACGAGCATGGGCCAGTGGTACTGATTAACAATAATGGATACTTTTCCGAAGCAGCAGATAACTACGGCCTGAATGGTATTAATGATGCTCCGGCTCTGGCAATGGCGGATCTGAATGGTGATGGCTGGCCGGATTTATTTGTCGGTAATATGCTGACGGAAACACCATCAATATGGTTTAACAATGGGCAGGGGCGTTTTATCCGTCAGGAAGATTCCGGCTTTCATGTGCTGAGAAAAACCCTGTCTTCAGCATTTTACGATATAGATGGTGACGGTGATCTGGATGTTTTTCTGGCTCATTGGGATATTCCCGAAGCCGTTGAAGAGACGCATCTCTGGCTGAATGACGGTACAGGCTACTTTACTGCAGCTCCTTCCAGTTGGGGATTCTCCGGAAAAATCGGTGACCGTGACTTTACCTTCACACCTGCCTTTGCCGATTTTAATGGCGATCATATTGTGGACTTAGCCAGTACCGCTGATTTTCTCCGTACCCGTATTTTTCAGGGAAAAGCAGACCATTCATTTACAGATGTAACTAATGATGGTGTTATCAATGATGAAAATGGTATGGGAGCTGCGCTGGGAGACTTTGATAATGATGGCGACCTGGACTGGTTTATCAGCAGTATTTACGATGCTGAAGTTATGTCCGGAGCAGAGCCAACCACCGAAGGCAATTGGGGAAGTACCGGCAATCGTTTATACCGTAATGATTCTGTTCCCGGTGATGCTATTGTATTCAGCGATGTGACTGATGCTGCAGGTGTCCGCGATGGCGGTTGGGCATGGGGCACCTGTATGAAAGACTTTAATAATGACGGCTGGCTCGATATATATCAGGTAAATGGCTACGGTATGGCGGAGTCTGAGATTTATCCTGATGAACAGTATCTTTTTACCCTGCTGGCGCCGATGGGAATCACCGGATTTTCATCCATTAGCAAAGAGGATTATCCGAGCTTTGCCGACTTCAGTGCGCAGGTAAAAGATTATGTCGACTCCCTGCCGGACTTTTTTCTGGATATCAATCAGCATATAAATGGCCGTAATAATTTTGACGATATCCGGCCGGATCTTGAGCGGCTCTATGTTGCCGCGGGATTACTGAATCATGGTGGTAAGTCGTGGGAAGAATTTGTTAATACCAAGGCACGTCTTTTTATTAACAATCAGGACGGTACCTTTACCGAGAAGGCTTTGGAATCTCTGGTTGCGAACCGTAAACAGGGTCGTGGTATCAGCTGTACTGACTTTGACCGGGATGGTGATATCGATATTTTGATTGTGAACAATGTCGGACAACCGGATTATTATGAAAACCGTGTTCGTGGTCAGACAAATGCAAACGACAACTTTATCTCGTTGTCTCTGCAGTCTTCCGGAAGCAATAGTGCCGCGATTGGCAGCAAGGTCTGGCTGACTGCGGCGGGGAAAACTCAATATCGTGAAATGCGTCTGGAGAATAACTTTATTTCTACCAATGCGCCGGAGTTACATTTTGGTCTGGCTGGTGCGTCATCCATCGATGAAATCCGTATTCGCTGGCCCGGCGGTACGGAGACGGTTCTGAATGATGTCAGTGCTAATCAGTTTTTACAGATAGCGGCGCCCTGAGAGACGCCGGTGATAATAAAAAAGAGCGCCATGGCGCTCTTTTTTATTTGGTGCTGACTATCAGATCCGGTAGGAAATGCCCGGTGGAATTGAGTGTGGCAGTGGTGCAGGGTTCTGGTCGGCGCGCAGACTGACCAGACCTGACAGGTCGCTGATGATGTTAAGATCGCTGATCGCGTTATTCTGCACATATAAGCGCTGCAAAGTGTTCACCTGTTTCAGCGTATCTATATTGCTGAGGCGATTATTACTGGCACTCAGAATACGCAGTGCCTTGTGCTGTCCCAGAGGAGACAGGTCTGTCAGGCTATTGTTGCTGATCTCCAGCGACTGCATACTGTCCAGAGCAGCCAGTGGCGATAAATCACTGATCTGATTATCCATCAGGTTGATAACGATGGTGTGATCAAACTGCTCAATGCCGTCCAGAGACTGAATGCCTTCAGAAGGACAGTTCAGCAGCTGTAACTGATCGGTATAGTTGATATTCAGCCTTTCAACGCAGGTACGCAGTGCAGGATCGGCGATGTTGTCCAGCCGGATCTCACTACGGACTAAGGGTTGGGGAGTATTGTTATCCGGCTTGCTGACCTCGCTTGAAGCGTTGCTGCTACTGCCTCCACCGCTGTTACATGCGGCGAGCAGGGTGCTGAGTGTTACAGCCAGTGCTGATCGGGTCCAGGACGTATTCATGGTAAGCCTGTTTTATTATTTTTTTAATGGATACCATCGTACCACAGCAACTGCTGACACTCTAGATTCGTATGAAAAACAGCCGATTTTGTAACTTGTTGATCTGTAAGTAAAATTATCCGCTCTGGCGGTTTCTGAGCCTGTGTTTGATGTAAAGGGAGCGTAATATCCACATGCTGGATCTGAATCAACTGACTGTGTTTATCCGGGTAGTGGATGAGGGTAGTTTTACTGCCGCCGGGAAGGCGCTGGGAATGCCCAAATCGCGGGTCAGCCGCATGGTTGCTGACCTTGAGGCAAGCCTTGGCGCACGCTTACTGCAGCGTACTACGCGCCAGCTGAGTATGACCGAAGTCGGCAGTGCTTATTACAGTCGATGCCGGCACCTGGTGCATGAAATTCTCGAAGCGCATGAGATGATTTCTGATCGTGAGGGTAACCCGCAGGGCTTGCTGCGCATTGCCGTGCCAATGATGGCGGGCAGTGGGGTCATGGGGCATTACTTTGCCCGCTACCAGGCACGCTATCCTGATGTGCGGCTGGAAATTATTCATACCGATCGTCCGGTCAACCTGATTCAGGAAGGCTTTGATCTTGGCGTTTATCTGGGCGACCTGCCCGACTCCTCTCTGATTGCCCGTACACTGGCAGAGTCCGATTCGGTGCTCTGTGCTGCGCCTTCTTATCTGGCCCGTGTAGGCCGGCCATTGCACCCCAACGATCTGACACAGATGCGCTGTGTCAAAATCGGTGAGGGCAGCCAGCCGCAGAGTTACGAGCTTACGCATGCAGTGAGTGGCGAGGTTGTTGAAGTAAAAGTTGAACCGACAATCTCAACAAACTCAGTGGTTGCTGCTCTGGGCAGTCTGGTTCAGGGGGCAGGTATTGGTGATGTGCATTATCTGCTGGCCGGTGAGCAGTTTCTTAATGGTCAGCTGGTGCCTCTGTTTACTGACTGGCATTTACGTCCACGACCGATTTCTCTGGCCTATCCGTCGCGCCAGTATTTGCCGCGCAAGGTGCGGGTGTTTATTGATTTTATGGTGGAAGAAGCCCAGCGGCTGGAACGGGTGCTGGATGCTTTGCCGACCACCGAAGAGCAGATCACGGCGTTTGCCAAACTGCTGCGGAATGAAGAACGCAAACCCTGAATGCTTATGTCATCCGCAGGTTCAGCTGTCCGGGTCTATCCTGATAGCTGAGACTGTTGTGACCTGTGCGGATGGATACCCGAATGAACACGACGCCAACGCTGTTTTTCCCGGACTCCCTGCCACAGGAGGCCAGAGCCGCCGTGCAGGCGCTGCTGGATGCAGGCTGTGTGTTAGCTGCCGCTGCGGCCAGTGCCGATATCGGGCTTTATCCCAAAACGCAGCAGGCGCTTTGCCTGCAGGCTCCGCAAGGCCAGATTCGCCTGCTGGAATATGATCAGCACAGCGGTATCGATTATCATACGCTGGGTGCTGATATACTGTTGCCGGTTAATTTTCCTCTGCCTTTTCTGCGCAATGCCCTGCAACAGGCGCTGCGTATCGTGCAGCAGCAACAGCAGTCGCAGCTTCTTACCCGCCAGCTTGAACATCAGGAAAATCAGTTTGAACGGCTGATGGATATCGGTCTGGCACTGTCTGCCGAGCAGGACCATGCGCGCCTGCTGGTGCGTATTCTGCAGGAAGCCAGGCGTTTTGCTAACTGTGATGCTGCGTCCATCTTTCTGATCGAACCCGGAGAACACGGCGAGCGGCAGCTGGTATTTAAACTCAGCCAGAATGATTCGGTTGAGTTCCATTCAGAGGAACAGCACTTCACGCTTAACCGGTCGTCGCTGGCGGGTTATGCGGCATTGTCCGGTGATATCCTGAATTTTGATGATGTCTACCATTTGCCGGCTGGTTCGCCTTTTACTTTTAATAAAGCCTACGACCAGAAACTGGGTTACCGCACCCGTTCGATGCTGGTGATTCCAATGCGTACCCACGATGGAAAAATTGTCGGCGTTATCCAGTTTATAAACCGTAAACGCAGTCCGAAGATACGCTTGAATAATGCAGAAATTGCCGAGCGTGAAACCCTGCCGTTCGATGAGCGTCTGGTAACCCTGCTCGAGACCATGGCCAGCCAGGCCGGTATCGCGATTGAAAATAACCTGCTGATTGAGCGTATTAATACCCTGTTTGAAGGTTTTGTCAGTGCATCTGTACATGCCATTGAACAACGTGACCCAACCACTTCGGGTCATTCCTTCCGGGTTGCCGAACTCACCATTGCTCTGGCCGAGGCGGCGCACAGTGAAACCGGCCGCGAATATCAGGCCATCCGGTTTCGCAGCGAAGAGCTGCGCGAATTACGTTACGCCGCACTGCTGCATGATTTTGGCAAAGTCGGTGTGCGTGAGCATGTACTGGTAAAAGCCAAAAAACTCAGCCCGGAAGCCTGGGTGCGTTTTCATTACCGTATAGCCCTGCAGAAAGAGCGGGTGCGCAATCATTTTCTGCAGCAAAAATTAGTCGCTGCACGAGAGCGGCGGCTAAATACTGAATATGAACAGCAACTGCAACAGGCCGAAGAACAGGCGTTGCAAAAACTGGATGCCATGCAGCAGGCCGTTGAACTTGCCAACGAGCCCAGTATTCTCGATGAAGGTACCTTCGGGCATCTGCAATTATTACGCGGTGAAGTTTACGCCGATATTGATGGTTGTGAGCGGCCCTTGCTGGAAGATCAGGATTTTCTCGCGCTTGCCGTGCGCCGCGGCAGTCTGACGGAAGAAGAGCGGCGCGAAATCGAAAGCCACGTCAGCCATACCATCCGCTTTCTCGCCACCATTCCCTGGACGCCGGAGCTTGAGCGTATTCCGCAAATTGCCGGAGCACACCACGAAAAACTGGATGGCACGGGCTATCCCCATGGTCTGAGTTCTGCCGATATACCCGTCGGCGCAAAAATGATGGCGGTGTGCGATATTTTTGATGCCTTAACCGCTTCCGACCGTCCCTACAAAGCCGCAATGCCGGTTGAGCGGGCGCTCGATATTCTGCATGCCGATGCCGGTAATCAGAAAATAGATGCGTCTCTGGTGCGCCTGTTCAGCCGCCTGCCACTGCTGCAGATATTACCCGGCCTTAAATCCATCTGATTCCTGCCCCTGCCGGCTTTCGGCGCTTTGTAATCGAAATGTCATATAACCGCAACATACTGCACCGCACTTAAGGTGCGGCTGCTGATTCCAGCTTGAGTCAGAAGAGTATCACGGACGACAACAGTTAATTGACTGCCATTCTGTCACTCGTTTACGGCGCCGCCTGTTAATTCCTGTATTCCTCGTAGGGGGCGTAATGAAACCAACTCGTGTGTTGCTTGCAGCGGCATCGTCTTTATTCGTTTCTCAGCTGATGGCTGGTGAAGCTGTTTTATATATCACCGAAGATGGCAGCGCGGTACGTGATCTTGCCGTCAGCGTAGACGGCCAGAAAAAACTGGTCGGAGCATCGGGCTTTGTCGTTTTTGATATTAAAAAAGGCGATCACAAAGTTGAGCTTTCCAAATACGGTGAGTGGTTAGGCGAATTTGATTTTGCTACCGCAGGCAGTAACCAGAATGCTGAAGTTCAGGTTGACATGGTCGGCGGCGAGCCGATGCCGGAAATTAATATCTACACACCGGGTCAGGAAGAAGCGCCTGCTGTTGGCCAGATTTCCGGTTATCTGCAATCTGATGAAACCGGTGGCCCGGTCAGCGGAGCACGTATTTCTGTTGCCGGTACCGAAATGGCCATGATGACTGATGCCGATGGCTTTTTCAGTTTTGAATTACCGCGCGGTGAATATGCGCTGAATATTGCACACCCGAATTATGGCAAGCGCGATGTATCTTCTGTACGCGTTATGTCCAACGTTAATACCGGCATCAACATGACTATGAGCATGTCGGGTGACGGCATGATTGAAGAAGTGGTTGCGGTTGGATCTTATATTCCGTCTACCGCAACGGCACAGCAGCGTGACTCGTCGGCTGTTCTGAATGCCATTGGTACAGAACAGATGGCACGCTTTGGTGATTCCTCTGCCGCCTCTGCATTAAAGCGTGTTGCCGGTGTATCGGTTGTGGGCGGACAGTTTGCGGTTGTACGTGGTATGCAGGGCCGGTACATTTCTTCCACCCTGAATGGCAGCCTGATGCCAAGTACCGATCCTATGCGCCGCGATGTTCCGCTGGATCTTTTCCCGTCCAGTGTTCTGGGTGGAATTGAAATTCAGAAAACCTTCACTCCAGACCTTCCTGGAGATTCTACCGGCGGTGCCATCCGCATGAAGACAAAAGAAATGCCGACTGATTCAGCGGTTAAAATTTCTGCGTCTCTGGCTATTAATGATCGTACCACCTTCAGTGATATTAATGGCTATGAAGGTGGCAGTACTGACTGGTTAGGTATAGACGATGGTACCCGTGAGCAGCCCTCATTTGCCGAGAACCTGACCAACGGCGGCCTGGATAATCCCCGTTTTGGTTGTGCGCAGTCCAACTGTCTTCCGGAAAGTGAGCAGGTTAAGCTGGGGCAGTCATTTGAAAATAATTACAATGTTGATCAGGTTGAAGCGCGTCCAGACCGTGGCTTCTCTTTGTCAGTAAGTGATTTTAATGAGACTGATTACGGTGCAAACGGCAGCTATTTTGCACTGCAATATAAAGATGAAATTGAAGCACGCCATGACGCAAGAATTAATGATCTTGGCACCGTGGGGAGCTATGAACGTACCAAGCGTAAAGTTGATTTAACCGGTTATTTTGTTTACGGCCTGGAATACGGCAACAGCAGCTATGAAAGTAAGTCTGTTCTGTTGCGTAAAACCGATAATACGATCCGTACTCAAACGGTAGAAGATGACGGAAAAAACCAGGAGATTGCATCGACCACTCTGCAGTGGGTTGAGCGCCAGTATCTTGGCCAGCAATTCTCGGGTCTGCACAACTTCAGTTTACTGGGAGATGACGAGTTATCATGGCGCATCGGTTTTGCTCAAAGTTCACGCTATGAGCCGGATCGTCGCAGTTATCAGTATGGTCGTGGTCTGAATACCAATCAGCCTTTGCGCTTACTGGGATCTGTTGAACGCCGGTATTCTGATCTGACAGAGAATGTTTATGATCTCGGTGTGGATTATCAGTCAGATATTATGCTGGATGATATTCTTTTCCGCCTTAAAACCGGTCTGATGTACAACGTAAAAGATCGTGAAGTGGATCTGGCGCGTTATTCTAACCGTGCCATTACGGACCCGGCAGTGGATACATCCCTGACACTCGAAGAGATCCTGACTGCTGAGAATATCGCTGACCGTTATGTTGTATTCCTCGGTAGTACAACGGACACCGATGACTATGAAGCTACCGATGAGACACTTGCCTATTATGTTTCTGCGGAACTTGATCTGGGATCTGTATCGGTACTGGCTGGTGGTCGCCTTGAATCATTTTCTCAGGAAATAAAATATCCGAACCAGGATTCAAGCAACAGTAAATTGGACGAAAGTAAGTTTCTGCCCGCTTTGTCTGCTGTTTGGCGTATGAATGATGAAGCTCAGATTCGTGCCAGTCTGTCTCAGACTATTTCTAAGCCGGGTATTACCGAGCGCTCTCAATCCGCGCAATACGATCCGGAAACCGATGATCTTTTGGTAGGCAACCCTAATCTGATTATTTCAGAAATTATGAATGCAGATTTACGCGGTGAATATTATTTTTCGGATGATGAAAGTATTTCCCTGGCATTTTTCTATAAAGATGTAAGTGACCCTATTGAGCGTTCTGTCGTCGACGGTGATGGTAATGCGGCTGAAGGTTACACCTTTGCCAATGCTCCGGGTGCCACACTTCAGGGGGTAGAGATTGATTTTCGTGTGAATACATTCAGTGGCGATGTCTGGAGTTCTTTCCTGGGAGGTAATGCTGCGTGGGTTGATTCTGAAGTCGATCTGAGCGGAACAGATGCCGAGCGTCTGGAAGGAACGACAAAGCGTAAGCTTCAGGGGCAATCAGAATATCTGGGAAATCTTCAGGTTGGATTTGATCATTTACCCACAGGTCAGTCTGTCACTTTATTGCTGAATTATTTTGATGATCGCATATATGCAACCAGTCGGGGCCAGTTGTCCGAAGAAGTTGAGGATGCGCGGGTAACTATTGACCTCACTTATAACTATGACGTCAACGAACAGCTTTCGGTAAAAGCCAAAGCCAGTAATCTGAATGATTCGAAAGTAAGCTTTTCACGCGGTGATGATGAAATCGAAAGCTATTTTGAAGGGCGTAAATATTCCGCCTCTGTCGAATATATTTTCTGATTTGTAATCTTATTGAAATATAACCCGGGAATACTTATTCCCGGTTGAATAATTGACTCTGCATTAGCAATTGAGGAAAAGAAATGGAACTTAAAAAGAACTACCTGGCATTAGCCATTGTATCCGCTGCACTTGTTGGTTGTGGTGGCGATGACAACAAAAGCAATGGTTCTGATCCTGTCGCAAAAAGCTTTGTAAGCTGCGAAGGCGATGTCTGTACTCTGACAGGTACTATTGATGAGGACTATACCCTGACCGCTGACAAAACCTGGCTGCTGGACGGTCTGGTAAAAGTAGGTCGTGGTAACGTAGGTATTACGGCTGCTGACGTAGCCGGCCTCAAAGCTGATGGCGCTATTCTGACTGTTGAGCCGGGCACCCATGTACAGGGTCTGGATGATGGTGTTCTGATCGTAACCCGTGGCTCCAAAATTATGGCTGAAGGTACAGCTGCTAACCCGATCACTTTCAGCTCTGCTGCTGACGAAAACTTTGATGGTCTGGGCGAATGGGGTGGTGTAATCATCCAGGGCTTTGCTCCTCAGTACGGTGCTGGTAATACCGGTGCCTGTTACGGTGAAGGTACTGTTTGTAACGTACAGGGTGAAGGTGGTGTTGCTGTTGGTTTCTACGGTGGTAATGAGCCGGCGGATAACAGCGGTGTACTGAAGTACGTTCGTATTGCTGAAGCCGGAAAGGTTGCAGGTCCTAATAACGAAGTAAACGGTCTGACCCTGATGGGTGTTGGTCATGGCACCAGCATTGAGTACATTCAGGTTCACAATAACCTGGATGATGGTATCGAATGGTTCGGTGGTACTGTAAACGTTAAATACGCGGTTCTGACCGGTAACGATGATGACGATATCGACTTTGATACCGGCTGGAAGGGTAATGTGCAGTACGCGATCGTGCGTAAGGATGCAACCAAAGCAAACCCTAGTGGTACCAATGATCCGCGTGGTATCGAAGCTAACTCTTCTGATGCTGAATTCGTTCCACAGACAGAAGGCGCTCTGGCTAACATTACCCTGATCGGTGGTCCTGTTTCCAATGTTGGTGGCGAGCCTGCAATGCGTCTGCGCGGTGCCGTTAATGTACGTTTGTACAATAGCGTTGCCATGAACTGGGGCACCTGTGCACGCATCGACAGCGCTGTGACCGGTACTGAAGCTGGTACTGTACCATCCGATGTTTCTTTCACTAACGTGGTTGGCAGCTGCACAAACTTCTACCGTACCGGTAGCACCACGACAGAAGCTGGCACCGTTGGTAACCAGTCGCTGACTATGACTGACGCCGTGGCACTGACTTCCAGTTCTGTTACTGTCAGTGCGTGGGAACCTGCGGATAACGGTTCTGGTTTTGCCTTCGACAACACCAACTACGCAGGTGCCGTTGCTCCGGGTACCACTGCTGCAAATGCCTGGTGGGCTGGCTGGATTATTCCGGGCTCTCTGGATGGCGTTGCCACTCAGGCTAACCCTGCGGTTGCAGTAGCTGCTGAGTAATAAATAAAACGCATGCTAAAAACTGACGGCGCCTTCGGGCGCCGTTTTTATTTAATTTCCTGTACCTGCTTTACTCTCCGTCCTGTTTTTCTCGGCTCCTTGTATGCAGTCGCTCCCGCAATAAATGACACCCTGTCATAAAAATGCAGCCTTTCTGTCATGTAATAGAACTGTCACAGAACTGCAGTATCTTGCGCTCTGAATTTGGGGAGTCTGCGTCACGCAGACGAATTGAGAACAAAACAGGTAATACACATATGCCGATGCAACTGCGAACTCGCAACCTTCTGGCGGCCGCCATGCTCAGCGCAGGCGTGGTAATGGGTGCTTCTGCCGCCACGGTAGACGGTGCTCTGGATCAGGGCGTTAACCGCGCCAACAAAGCACAGCAATCGCAGCAGAAAATTGATTCTGTTGATAACAGTATCCGCGCTCAGGAGCGTGAATACCGTGGTCTGGTCAAAGAAATTGACGGCCTCAATGTTTACGTAGCACAGCTGAATAAGCAGCTGAAAGCCCAGCAGGATGAGCTGGCCAGTATTGAAGCCAGCATTAAAAACGTCACGCTGGTTGAGCGTCAGATCACGCCGCTTATGCTGCGTATGATTGATGCCATCGACCAGTTTGTGGCCGCCGATGTACCGTTTCTGGCCGAAGAGCGCAGCAAGCGCGTTGCCAACCTGAAAAATATGATGGGCCGTTCGGACGTAACCGTTGCCGAGAAATACCGCAAAGTAACAGAAGCCTATCAGGCCGAAGTCGATTATGGCCGCACCATCGAATCGTACCGTGGCACGCTGGATAACAACGGCCAGAGCCGTGAAGTGGATTTCCTGCGCGTGGGCCGTATTTCCCTGATGTATCAGTCACTGGACGGTCAGGAGCTGGGTGTATGGAACACCGCGGCTAATCAGTGGGAGCCACTGGACGCATCCTTTAAAAGCAAGCTGATGGCCGGTATCCGTATCGCCCGTGAACAGGCTGCACCGGATCTGATTAAAGTGCCTGTCGCCGCACCCGTTTCAGCACAGCAGGAGACTAAATAATGAAACTGCAATCTTTGTTTTTAAGTGCCGCTCTGGTGCTGGGTCTGAATACTCATGTTCAGGCGGCGGAGCCGGTCAGTGTTGATTCTCTGCTGAATCTGGTTAAACAGGGTCAGGCCCGTGACGATAAAGAATTCAAACAGCGTCTGGCACGTTTTAATCAGTCAAAAGCTGAGCAGGAAAAAATGGTTGCCGATGCGCAGAATGAGCGCACCCGTCTCGAGCAGCTGAGCGCACAGAAAGAAAAAGAATTTCAGCAGAACGAAACTGCAGTGGCAGAAGCTCAGGAGCGTCTGAATAACCGTCTGGGCAGTCTGAAAGAATTATTCGGTGTACTGCAGCAGGTGGCCGGCGATACCAAAGCGGTATTTGAAGGTTCTGTTATCAGTTCTGAATTACCGGGTCGAGAGCAGTTCCTGACCGATCTGATTAAAACCGCAGGTTCTTCTTCCAAGCTGCCATCCATTGAAGAACTGGAACGTCTGTGGTTCGAAATGCAGCGTGAAATGACCTACAGCGGCCGTGTATCCACTTACAACGCGCAAGTGGTACTGCCAAGCGGTGATACAACGGAAGAGCAGGTTATTCGTGTTGGCGGCTTTAACGTTGTCTCTGCTGATAAATACCTGAACTGGGATCTGGAAGCCGGTCGTCTGGTCGAGCTGGATAAGCAGCCTGGCAGCCGTTATACCGATCCTGCTGCCGAACTGGCTTCTGCCAATGGCACTGAACTGACCGGTTTCTGGATCGATCCTTCCCGTGGTCAGCTGCTGAAAATCATGGGTCAGTCACCAGAGCTGGGTGACCGTGTTGATCAGGGTGGTGTGGTTGGTTACATCATTATTGTTCTGGGTGCTATTGGTATTGCCCTGGCTCTGTGGCGCATGGTTGTACTGTACAGCGAAGCCGGAAAAATCCGTGCACAGATGGATAACGACACGCCAAACGAAAATAACGCTCTGGGTCGTGTAATGGCTGTATTTAATGCCAATAAAAATGCTGATACCGAAACCCTGGAACTGCATCTGGGTGAAGCAATCGCCGCGGAAATTCCACGTTTAACCCGTGCCATTGGCTGGATCAAAATTATTTCCGTGGTTGCGCCATTGCTGGGTCTGCTGGGTACGGTGACCGGTATGATCGATGTATTCGAAACCATGTCGCTGTTCGGTACCGGTGATCCGAAACTGATGGCAGGTGGTATTTCTCAGGCACTGGTAACAACGGTTCTGGGTCTGGTAGCGGCAATTCCTTGTGTGTTCCTGCATACCTTAACCAACAACCGTTCACGTGAACTGATGATGATTCTGGAAGAACGCGCCACCGGTATTCTGGCGCGTCAGTCCGAACAGCAGACCAAACCTCAGGCAACAGCGGCGTAACCCATGATGTTCGGTGAATTGTACGAACCGGTATATCTGTTTATGGAGCGTGGAGGCGACGTCCTCTACGCCATCTTCGGACTGATTTTTATCCTCTGGTTACTGGTACTCGAACGCGCCGCTTATTTTATGTTCTCGTACCGCCCGGCTCTGGCCGCCGCGGTACAGGAATGGGAAGCGCGCAGTGAGCGCCGCTCCTGGCATGCGCATCAGATCCGTCAGGATCTGATCAGCCAGCTGAACATTAATTTAAGCGCCAATATGAGCACCATCAAAATGGTGATTGGACTGGCGCCACTGTTCGGCTTACTGGGAACGGTAACGGGCATGATTGAAGTATTTGATGTGATGGCATTTCTGGGGAACGGCAGTCCGAAAGCC
The DNA here is from genome assembly GCF_025345565.1 of Thalassolituus hydrocarboniclasticus. NCBI lineage: Bacteria > Pseudomonadati > Pseudomonadota > Gammaproteobacteria > Oceanospirillales > Oceanospirillaceae > Thalassolituus > Thalassolituus hydrocarboniclasticus. The sequence continues at coordinate 1,191,940 of NZ_CP054475.1, forward strand.
ATGGCCTCCGGTATTTCCAAAGCCACCATTCCAACCATGGCCGGGATGGTCGGCGCACTGACCGGGGTATTTGCCCAGTCACTGCTCGAACGTTTTATCAAGCGCGAAAAAATTCGCCTTGAAGACCAGTTAACTTTTGACCACTAATTGGAATTAATAGTATGAGACGTGGTTTTTCGAATTTAACCCCGCAGGCAGAAGAAGGCGAAATCGACATTACGCCGATGCTGGACGTGGTATTTATTATGCTGATTTTCTTTATCGTAACGGCCTCGTTCGTTAAAGAATCCGGTATCGAAGTCAACCGTCCGGATGCCAGCACAGCGCAGTCCAAACCGCGTGCCAATATCCTGATTGCCATTAACGACATGGGTGAAATCTGGATTAACAAACGCAAAGTTGATGAAAGCCAGGTACGCGCCAATATCGAACGCATGCACGCTGAGAATCCGCAGGGTACTGTCGTTATTCAGGCCGATGAGGAAGCCAAAACCCGTCAGCTGGTAGCGGTAATGGACGCTGCCCGTCAGGCCGGTGTTTATGATGTATCACTGGCGACTGAGGAGCGCTGATCATGCAATCCAGCTTGCTACGCTTCGGCGCTGCGCTGGCGGTTGCAGCCGTCGCTACCTTTGCGGTGTTCTGGATGATGCAGAGCCTGATCAGCACCGGAGGATCGGTGCTGAACGAACAGGACTTTGGCCGCATTCAGAGCTTCGTGATGGATAAGCCAGACGACGAAGTCCGCACCAAAGAGCGCAAGCCACAGAAGCCACCAACGCCGCCGGCCGAACCACCAAAACCGGATATGCCGCGCCCGGACATGGCACAGGCAAATACCGATGGTTTTGATATCGGTGGATTTGATCTTGGCGCCGATCTTAACGTTGATGCCGGACTCGGTGGCGGCAGTGGTGATGGTGAATTTTTACCGATCGTAAAAGTTGCACCTAATTATCCGCGCCGTGCCGCGCAGAAAGGTATTGAAGGTTATGTGGTGGTGGAATTCACCGTAACCACGCTGGGTACGGTGACCGAGCCGCATGTTATTGAAGCCGATCCGCCGGGTATTTTTGACCGTGAAGCGATGGCGGCGGTTACCAAATTCAAATACAAGCCGAAAATCGAAAACGGTAAAGCCGTTGAGGTAAAAGGCGTACGCAACATTATCCGTTTTGAACTGGATAAGAGTGGCAGATAACAGGAGTCCTTTATGACGAATGCTATGAAACAACCCGTTGCTGTGCTGATGACTGCGGTACTGGCCTATGGCGCAAGCATGCTTGCGCCAGCGGCTGCCTGGTCGCAGAGCAAGGATCAGCAGGCAGAAGCGCAATCTTCTTCTGCAGAAAAGAAACGTGTACGCCGTGCTCAGACTTTACGCCCGCATATCTATAAAAAGCTGGATGCTGCACGTGCGTTGTCTGATGAAAAGAAATATGCCGAAGCCATTGAGGCGCTGAATGCGGTTGAGAAAATCAAACGCAACAGTTACGAACAGGCGATGACACACAATATGTTCGCCTATGTGTACTTTAATCAGGAAGATTACACGAACGCTATTGGTGCCTATAAAAACGTCGTTGCCACCAAAAATATTCCGGAAAGTCTGGAGCAAACCACACTGTACAGTCTGGCTAAGCTCTACCTGATTCAGGAAGATTATAAAAATGCACTGGCTGAACTGAATAAATGGTTCGCAATGGTTGAAAAACCGAATGCTGAAGCTTTTATTCTGCGCGCACAGATGCAGTTCCAGCTGGAGAAATATCAGCAGGCGCTGCCGGATGTGAAAAAAGCCATCGCCATGACCAAAGAGCAAGGCAACCAGCCAAAAGAAAACTGGCTGCTGCTGGAGCGTGCGGTGTACTACCAGAACAAAGATTTCAAAAATCTGGCGCGCTGTCTGCAGGATCTGTCGACCCTGTACCCTAAAGCCCAGTACTGGGTGCAACTGGCGGCTGTTTACAGCGAACTTGGCCAGCCGCTGAAAGAACTGGCGGCGCTGGAAACCGCACACGAGCAGGGTTTGCTGAGCAAAGAAAGCGAGCTGGTGAATCTGGCGCAGGCTTTATTAGGGCAGGAAATTCCGTATAAAGCCGCTGCCATTCTTGAAGATGGCATGAAAGACAAAAAGATTGAAACCAGTGCTAAAAATCTGTCTTTGCTGGGTGATGCCTGGATGCTGGCGAAAGAATACGACAAAGCCATCGTGGTCATGGCCAAAGCAGCCGAAGCTTCGCAGGCCGGTAAAGATTTCTACAAGCTGGCGCAGATTCATACCGAACGTCAGGAATGGAAGCTGGCACTGAATAACGTCGATAAAGCGCTGAAGCTGGGTAAGCTGCAGCAGCCTTCTTCGGCCTATATTCTGAAAGGTCTGATTCTGTTTAATCTGGATGATCTGGCGTACGCACGCGACAGCTTTGAACAAGCGCAGAAGTTTGCCGAAGCAGAAAAAATGGCTGACCAGTGGTTACGTTATATCGACGGCGAACAAAAGCGCCGTGAATATATGGCTGCCAATACTTAACATCAGACGGTGTTAAAAAAACAGGGGCTTATGCCCCTGTTTTTATATACGTTGTTTTATCGGCAACAACTTACTTCTTCTTCGGCGTCCACGCCCACACCATGGTGGCTTTAACGGTTTCGGTACCGCTGCCATCGGTGATTACAACCGGCACTTCGATATCGCCTTTTTCGGTGTTCTTCACATAGTCGAGCTGCTCATCGCTGAAGCTTGCCACCGCTTTCATATCGCCGCTGGCACGTTTGAGGTATTCCAGCTGCATGGAGCGGATAACAATGATGCGGTCATCGGGTACGCTCATGCCGGTCATAAAGCCAGTGGCCGACTCGGCCAGCAGACCCATGGCGGCGGCGTGCACACTGCCGATATGGTTCTGCACCTTCTTCTTGTTGCGCATAACGATCACGCATTCCTGCGGGGTCAGTTTTTCTACGCGGGTGCCGGCGGTGCCAGCGAAAGGAATCACCCGGCCCATCACCAGTGACAGTGCCTTGGCGCGCCAGGCGACCGGCAGTTTATTCACTTTACTGACCACAGTGCTGAGTCGGTTAGGGCGGTTTGCTTTATCTGTGTTTGCCATAGCTGGGTTCTTCGGTATTGGTTATAAAGGCGCGCAGTGTAGAGTGGCTGGCCTGTGTTGAATATGGCCGAAATGACGCTGTGCGGCTATCCGGTTCCGGTATTATGGCCTGTTCCTGAGGCTCTGGCCGGTACTGTCCTTTCTGTACTGGTACCTTTGTGCTGTTATCTGCGATGCCATAAAACAAAAACAAAGCTGTAACATGGTGCCATTATGCTATGGCGGTTCTCACAATGTTGTTCTCATCGCTGATAAAGGAGATACCTATGAAAAAAATAATGCTTCCCGCGTTGTTGGGCTCTGTGGTCGCCGCTCAGGCACTGGCCATGTCGGAAACCCCGGATTCGCTGCCGGATGTGGGTACCGTCAACAAGACCGTGCGTTTTATCGCCATTGGCGATATGGGTACCGGTGCTGATGGTCAGTACAAAGTGGCTGCGGCGCTGGAGTCTGTGTGTGCCGAGCGTGGTTGTGATTTCGCCATCGGACTGGGCGATAACATTTATGAAGCCGGCGTGGATTCGGTATCGGACATCCAGTTTCAGACCAAATTTGAAGATCCGTATAAAAACCTCGACTTCCCGTTCTACATGACGCTGGGCAACCACGATAACTCCTGGTTATTCGGTGGTGACGGTCTGGATAACGATAAAGGTGATATTCAGGTGGATTATCACTACCAGCAGAACCGCCCAAGCAATAAGTGGCAGATGCCGGCGCGTTACTACACCTTCTCCGCGCCGTTAAACGAAGAGCAGCCTCTGATTAACTTCTTCTCCCTCGATTCCAACCCGCTGGCCGCCGTGGGCGATGCTGATGCTGAATACTGGCAGCTGCCGTACAAAAAGACTCAGGCAGAATGGATTGACCGTGAGCTGAATAACGCTTCCGCACCGTGGAAAATCGCTTTCGCCCACCATCCATTCCTGTCTAACGGTAAACACGGTAATGCCGGTATGTATGACGGCTTCCCGGGCGCCGGCGTGGTGTATTACGACATGCTTAAAGATCACGTCTGTAACAAAGTGGATGTGATGATTGCTGGCCACGACCATGAGCTGCAATTCCTCAAACCTGCTGATAAGTGCGGTAAAACCCTGCATATGGTATCCGGCGCCGGTGCTAAGAGTCGTGAATTCAAAGATACCGAGCGCAACGCCGCTTACTGGCAACAGGATAATATTCTGGGCTTCTTTTATATCGAGATCGCCGGCGATGAGTTCCGCGCTACGTCCTATACCGTTGATAAAGTCAGCGGTGAAGTGACCCGTGCCTTTGATAAAACCCTGACCCGCCAATAAACCGGGCGTTAGTGCAATAACGCATAATCCGCTGCTATTGGTATAGCAGCGGATTTTTTTTGCCTATGCTTTGATCATAATCCGGCAAATGCCGGCTGCAGATTTAACATGGAGAATCATTATGGATGTAATCGCAACGCAGGATCTGAAAATACTGATCACAGGTGGCGCCAGTGGCATTGGTGCCGCTACCGCCAGACTGTTAGCAGGTGAAGGTGCTCAGGTATTGATTGCCGATGTGCAGGACGATGCAGGAAATGCTCTGGCTGAGGAACTGGGTGCACGGGTGCGTTACCGCCATCTGGATGTGGTCAGCGTTACCGACTGGGAGCAGGCAATCGCTTTTGCCGAAGCAGAATTCGGCGGCCTGAACGCACTATTCAATAATGCCGGAGTCGTGGGTTTCAGTGGTGCAGAAAACAGTTCGCCACAAGAGTTTAAGCGCGTAACCGATATCAATTTGTACGGTGTGTTTCTCGGCATTCATTGCGTCACACCGGCGCTGAAAAAAGCGGGGGGCGGGGCCATTATCAATACCTCATCCACGGCGGGTTTGCAGGGGTATGGCGGTCTTGCCGGTTATGTTGCCAGTAAATGGGGCGTACGCGGACTGACCAAGGCCGCGGCGCTGGACCTGGCGCCATATAATATCCGCGTGCTGTCATTGCACCCGGGGCCAATACGCACTGCCATGACCGATGGCTTGCCCGATAATATTGCTCAGGCGCAACCCATTCCCCGTTTTGGAGAGGCGCTTGAGGTCGCACGCATGGCACGCTTTATGTTGACCGAAGCCACCTATTCTACCGGCAGTGAATTCGTTATTGATGGCGGTGCCGTAACCGGGCAGGTACTGTCCTGGGCGGACGAATAAACGTCGTTATCGTATGTTGTCAGAGCTGCTCAGTATATTGTCAGGGCTTTGCTCTTCGCAGTAAGTAAGCTCTGACAGCGCCGCTTTCCGTCAGGAAATACCCAGGCATTCTTCAGATTAAAACAACAGGAAAGCGACTCCGGAGATCTGCTGTATTGTTATTGCTGCGGATGAAAGAATGTCATTAAGGATAAGCAGAGGCCCGATTAAATCAGGCCTCTTTTAGCGCAAAAAATTCTTGCCCGGATTACTCCGTAACGGCAATAAAACGGCTGTATAACTCTGCCGTTTCAGCCGGAATTTCGACCATCGGTAAATGACCAATTCCCGGATAAATTTTTACCTGTGCCTGTGGCAGCTTTTCTTTGAATACCTGTGCGGCTGATACATCCAGTACGCGGTCTTCCTCTCCCCAGATAATCAGCGTTGGCATGGTGACTTTTTCGCTCAGCTGTTGTTCAAACTGGCTGGCTGCCAGCTCTTCGCGGGTAGCGAGCATATCGCTGAATATTTCGCGGTTAATACCTTCGCGGGCGATGGTTTTACGCACAACCACCGGACGCAGCGGCCATGGCAATAGTGGTGGTTCACTCATGACGAAATTCCAGCGGTATTCAAAACTTTCTTCGTCGGTAGCGATTAACGGATTTTTGCCTTCGGCCAGCGCCTGCATATATTCGCTTTGCTCTGGCGCATCAACACCGGCAGCATCAATTAAGGTCAGGCTGAGAATCTGTTGCGGATAGCGGGTGGCATAAATGGCACTGATGGCACCGCCCATGGAGTTACCGGCAATATGGAATTGTTCAGCGCCCGTCGCAGCCATCAGCTTATGCAGGCGTTCAGCCTGGCGGATTAAATTATAATCCTGAGTTGATGGTGCCGGGGTGTCACCGTGACCGGCCAGGTCGGGAATAACCAGGTGATAATCCTGTGGCATTTCAGCGGCAAATTTCAGCCAGGTATCTTTGTTGGCAGAAAAACCATGCAGCAATAAGACGGTTGGCCCTGTGCCCTGACGTTCCAGATAACGCATTTCCACATCGCCGGTATCGGCCTGTTTCAGGGTCAGGTCGGCGCTGCTGCGGGCCAGGTTAATGGCTTTGTCATAAATCACTTCCTGCTGACTGGCCGAGCAGCCGCTCAACATTAATGCTGCGAAGGTCGTGGCGCCGATAAGCAAGCGGGTGGACGTCTGAAACATGGCTGAGATAGGCCGCATAAAAAATACCTGTAATTTTATTATTGAAAGACGCTGGTTCAGACCGTTCTGGCACTGTCCTGCAGACGTTTGATCAGTTGCAGGGCGTGCTGCAGGGCGTCTTCGATCTGGGCTGGCGGCAGAACATGGTGAGGCCGGCAAAGCAGCAGGATGCCATCTGCCCATTCAATGTGAAGGTGAGGATGCGCCAAAAGCCAGTCGCAGACCTCTGGTTTCAGTAAGGCCCACAGGCGTTCGCCATTCTGGCTGTGCAGCTGCCACTGGCGCAGCAGCAGGGGTTTTTGCTGTGCCGTTAATGAGGCGAGCTTCTTGTGCTGGCTTTCGGAAAACACATCTTCCTGCAACCAGCGCTTGCGACAGATGCTGAAGGCACTGGCCTCGGGCAGCGGGCAGGGCAACAGAATAACGGTCTGAGTCGACGCACCTCCGGCCCCGATCAGGCTGTAATCAAACAGATTAAGGTAGCGGCTGTCATCGTTCTCCAGTTGCCCTTCAAGCAGATGACGGAAATGGCGGAACTGGCCAATATCCAGCAGCTGAAAGTGCGCGTCGCGGATACGCTGGCTGAGTGAGGCATAAGGCCGGTAAGCCAGTTTCAGCTGATCAGCCAGAGCCGATAATTCACTGCCTCTGCTACCTCGGTCGACTAGCATCAGCAGCAGTAACAGGCCGATAATGGCGGCAATTATGATCAGACTCAGTAACGGCGTCATGCTGGGTGTTCACTCTGGCGTACGGTTGCTTTCCGTGTGAGTGTAACACTCCTGTATGATGCGCGTACGGCAGCCGGATTGTCTGCCGGTTCTGCGCTGACTGAGCATTATCAGAGCCTGTTTAATAAAGATGAGCAGGCCCTGGGAACATTCAAGGAGACTGTTTTGACTGTTGAATCCCCGGTTTTGTTTGACACCCTGACGACCCGTTCTGGCCATAAGATTGGTGTTCTGACCCTGAATGCCCCAAAAGCCATGAATGCTGTCGATCTGACCATGGTGAATCTGATCGACAAGCAGCTGAAGCGCTGGGAAAAGAGCGACAAGCTGGTGGCGGTACTGATGCGTGGTGCCGGTGATAAAGCCTTCTGTGCCGGTGGCGATATCCGTCAGCTGTATGACAGCATGCAGGCCGAAGGCGATGAGCATTGCCGTTATGCCGACAATTTTTTCAGCGGCGAATATGGCAAAAACTACCGTGTTCACCTGTTTTCCAAGCCGCTGATTGCCTGGGGAAATGGCTTTGTCATGGGCGGTGGCTTAGGGCTGTTTATCGGCGCTAATCACCGCGTTGGTACTGAGACACTGAAGCTGGCCTGGCCGGAAGTCCGCATCGGTCTGTTCCCGGATGTTGCTGCCACCTGGTATCTGTCACGTTTGCCATATCCGGCGGGTCACTGGATGGGGCTGTCCGGCAGCCATATGAATGCCGTTGATTGCAAAGACCTGAAACTGACTCACTATTGCCTGCAGCACGCCCAGCTGGATGAGGTTCTGGCGCAGCTGCGTCAGCAAAACTGGAGCGATAACCAGGCCGAAAACCATTATTGCGTGCGCTCTCTGTTGCAGCAGCTTGAAGGCTCAGCAGCGGCGGAGATGCCGGCCAGCCAGCTGCAGTCGGTGCGGGCCGAACTGAATGAGCTGTTTGCCTGCGACGATCTGAGCAAAATAGCCGCGCGTTTTGCGGCGCACAGCACAGACAACGCCTGGCTGCAGCAGGGACTGAATAACTTTAAAGCTGGTTGTCCGGCAACGGCACATCTGATTATGGAGCAGTTGCACCGCGGCAAGCAGATGAGTTTAAAAGAGGTGGTGCAGTGGGAGCTGGTGCTGGCCTATCAGTCGGTGCGGCATCCGGACTTTGCCGAAGGCATTCGCGCCATGGTGGTGGATAAAGATTTCAGCCCGCGCTGGCAGCACGCTCATGTGGATGATGTGCCGGCCAGCTGGATTGAGGCGTTGCTGGAATCTCCCTGGCCGCAGGATAAGCACCCGCTGGCCGGTATTTAGTTGGCACTCAGCGCAGCGCGTTTTGCGTGGCTTCGGCTTCTTCAGTCAGTTCCTGCCATTGGGTAACTTCATCGTCGGCATCCAGTCCCAGGCGCTGATAGGAACCCAGCTCACTGCGCTTGATCCGTGCCAGCGGGTGATCGCTGCCGTCGTAGCTTTGCAGCGTGGCAACCTGGATCAGGTCGCAGTAATCCGCACTGTCGGCCTGATGCTGCAGATTCAGATATTCTTTCGGTACATTGACCAGATCCGGTGAAAACTCCCAGCTGCGCAAAATATAGCTGCCCAGAGACGGATGCAGTTTTTCCAGTACCAGATCCAGTGAGAAGCTGTCGTTGAGCAGGTCGCTGTGATTTTCGGCATAAGCCAGAATCGGCAGCATACCGATCTGATGTACTAGTCCGGCGAGCATGGCCTGATCGGGCTGCAATTTAGTGAAATGCCGTGCCAGCACCTGAGCCGATGAGGCGATCTCCATGGCCCGTGCCCAGCATTCGCGCATGCGTTTATCAATAATGTCGTGGGTGGCCTGAAACATCTGCTCCATGGCCAGGCCGATGGCCAGATTACTGGTGAAATCGATACCCAGGCGCGAAATAGCGGTGCCAAGGTCGGTGACCGGGCTGTTGGCGCGAATTAACGGGCTGTTGGTTACCTTGATAATGCGCGCACTGAGCGCCGGGTCCTGAGCGATGATCTGACTCAGCTGGGGAATGGTGGCGTTGGCATCTTCTGCCACTTCGCGTACACGTAAAGCAATCTCGGGCAGGGTGGGCAGCACCAGTTCGTCCTTCTTGATCTGGGCTACGATATCGTCTTTTACCTGTTGTGCCAGGTTGCTCATGGGCCGGCCTCTTAAGCGCTCCGGCCCTGTGGCCGGATCAGTTGTCTGTGATGGCAGGATCAGCGTCGCTGTTATTCTGCTCAGTTGTGCCTTCAGTATAGGAAAGACGGGCGAGAGTGACGGGAATTTCCCCGGCTTTTATGCCGCTTTCCGGCCAGTCACTGTTCATTACCGCCAGGCCAAGGCGGCCGCACCAGGCGGCAATGTCGCCCAGCGTCTTACCGTTACTGTCCTGTAGCGGTGTCATGATGCCGATAACTTCATCCTGCGTTGTGCTGACGGCGACCAGATTCTTTTTGCTTTTGCCCAGATACTGCAGACGCGCCACGATCTCCTGACCGGTATAGCAACCTTTGCGGAAGCTGATGCCCTCATGGATATGCCAGTCGATAAACTGTGGCACCCAGGCTTCGCGGCTGGCTTCTTCGACCCAGACAATGCCTTCGGCAATGTCGCCCAGCCACCATTGCTGCTCGGCAATAAGTTCCGGGGCCTGTTGGAGTTGGGCGTTGGCTTTTTCTGCTGGCAGCCAGTATTCAACGCGGCCATCCGGCCAGTGCAGGGTCAGGCTGTTATCACTGCTGTCGTGCTGCAGCAGGCGGCCATCGCTCAGGCTGTCAGGGTTGTCGTCGTACGCAGACAGCTTGGCAGGCACATCGGCAGGTACGTCGGCAGTAACCAGCCAGTCGTCCAGATGTTCTGTCATGGCAACCTTAAAAAACACCGCGTAGCGTGCCAGATGCTGGCGTAGCGCGCTGACCTGAGCCCGAGGCAGGCGCAGCCAGACGCTGTCGCCATGGCGGGCAATCACAAAGTTCGCCACCATGCGGCCTTTGGCAGTACAGCAAGCGCCCAGAGTCCAGCGGTCTGCTTTAAGGCTGGTCATATCGCAGGTTAATTGTCCCTGCAGAAAGCGTTCACTGTCCGGGCCGCTGATTTCCAGCAGGGCAAAGGCGGAAAGCCAGGTCAGCCCCTGTGTGGCAGGTTGCTCCGGGATGAACCCCTGCGGGTCAATTTGGCCGGGAAGTACGATGGATGCTTCAGACATAATGAATACGGGTCTTGTGTCGGTGATAACAATATGGCCGCAGTTTACTGCAAATTGGTCATACTCTTAACGTTGCAGATTGTGTGGCTATCGGGCTTATACCACCGTCGGGATAGCGGTATCCGCTGCCAGCTTTGATATACTGCGGTTTTATCACCGGCGTGGCCGCACCCTGCGACTGCTGCCGTTTACCTTCTGTTGTTTACTTTTATTGTTTATCTGGGAGTTCCGAGTGTCTGACGAAATTGAAGCAAAACGCGTCCGCTGGCATAGCCGCCGGGGCATGCTGGAGCTGGACGTATTACTGGTTCCTTTTGCCGAAGAAGCTTTTACCGGCCTGAGCGCGGACGATCAGGCCCGCTACCGTCAGCTGCTGGAATGTGAAGATCCGGACCTGTTTACCTGGTTTATGGAGCATCAGGTTCCGGATAATGCCGATCTGGCTCGCATTATTGAACTGGTGCGGGAGCATGCCCGCAACCGCTGAGTGGGTACTGCAGTCATCGCGCCGTCAACGCTGGCTCGATGGCGTCTTTCTGTTGTTTTCCCTGCTGATTCTTGTCTGGCTGCTGCCGTTTTTGTGGTGGTTATGTGCGGCATTTTTCCTGTTGGTTCTGACAGCCTGGGGCTGGCGCCAACCTGTGGTGCGTAAACTCGGTTATGACAGCCGTGGCTGGTGGTTTGAGTATCGTGGTCGCAGGCTGCCGGTGCGCTGGCGCAGTGGCAGTGTAAGGCGGGCGGATGTGCTGATACTGGAGTGGTCGTTCTGGCCCTGGCAGCGGCTGATGATCCGGCCTGACAGCCTGAGCAGTGCGGAGGATTACCGCCGCCTGACGGCGGCGTTATATAACGATCTGCACTGATGCTCCGGGTTTGAGCGGGTTCAGATCCGGGCAGAGCCAGCTCAGAGTTCGCCCAGTTCTTTCAGATATTTAGGCGTCAGCACGGTATCGAAGGCGCGTGGCAGCGGTTGCGGATAGTCACGGCTGAAATGCAGGCCGCGGCTTTCTTTGCGCAGCAGTGCCGAGCGGATGATCACGTCGGCCACATCCACCAGATTGCGCAGCTCAAGTAAGTCATTACTTACCCGGTAGTTGCTGTAAAACTCCTGAATCTCCTGCCGCAGCATCTGCACCCGGTGCTTGGCGCGCACCAGACGTTTGGTGGTGCGTACAATGCCAACGTAGTCCCACATAAAGCGTCGTAACTCGTCCCAGTTATGGGCAATTACCACGTCTTCATCGGAATCAGTCACCTGGCTGGCATCCCAGGCCGGCGCCTTGGGGGCCGGTTCGTTACGGTCGATATTGGCGGCAATATGCGCCGCGGCGGAGCGGGCAAACACCAGGCACTCAAGCAGCGAATTGCTGGCCAGGCGGTTGGCCCCGTGCAGACCGGTGCTGGCGGTTTCGCCGATGGCATACAGGTTTTCGATATCGGTGCGGCCATGGATATCGGTTACCACGCCACCACAGGTGTAGTGCGCCGCCGGTACCACCGGAATCGGCTGGCGGGTAATGTCGATACCCAGTTCCAGACAGCGTTCATAAATAGTAGGGAAGTGCTCTTTGATAAAGTCAGCCGGTTTGTGGCTGATATCGAGGAACAGGCAGTCAGCACCGATGCGCTTCATCTCATGGTCGATGGCGCGGGCGACGATATCCCGTGGTGCCAGTTCGGCGCGTTTATCGAAGCGCTGCATAAAGCGCTGGCCGTTGGGCAGCAACAGCTTGCCACCTTCACCGCGCACCGCTTCGGTAATCAGGAAGGATTTGGCCTGCGGGTGATACAGGCAGGTCGGGTGGAACTGATTGAATTCCATATTGGCGACGCGGCAACCGGCGCGCCAGGCCATGGCGATGCCATCGCCGGAAGCGCCGTCCGGATTACTGGTGTACAGATACACCTTGCTGGCGCCACCGGTGGCAAGCACCACCGAGCGGGCGGTAATGACGTCGACATCGCCGGTATCGTTATTGAGGAAATAGGCACCGATACAGCCATGACCGCCGCTGCCGAGTTTTTCGCGGGTGATCAGATCAATGGCGATGTAGTTCTGCAGCAGCTTGAGGTTGGGCTTTTCTTTCGCCCGTGCCAGCAGCGTATCGGAGATGGCATGGCCGGTCGCATCGGCGGCGTGAATGATGCGCCGTGCGCTGTGGCCACCTTCGCGGGTCAGGTGAAAATGATCCGGACTGTCCTGGGTAAAAGGCACGCCGATATCAATCAGCCACTGGATGGCTGCGGTGGAGTTTTCCACGGTAAAACGCACGCTGGGTTCATGACACAGACCGGCACCGGCGATCAGGGTGTCCTGCACGTGGGCTTCAACACTGTCGTCTTCATCCAGCACCGCCGCCACGCCGCCCTGGGCCCAGCGGGTGGAGCCGGCATCCAGGCTGTCTTTGCTGATGATGGCGGCATTGATGTGATCAGGCAGCGACAGACCCAGCGTCAGGCCGGCGGCACCGCTGCCAATAATAAGAACATCGAAAGAGAAAGATTGGCTCATGCTTTATTGTACGTATCAAAGTGGTGGGCACTATAATGCCGCCGCGGTGGCTTATGCCAGTGCCGGACGGGCCATAACGGACGCTGTACGGGGAAGAACTTTCCGTCCGTCATCGGCCACATTTGCCAGCCATGATACACTCTGGCGGAACTAATCCGAACAAATCCCCTCTATCCTCCCAGAACCAGGTCGACACACTGGCATACAGGAGGCTGGGTAGATGAGCTTAGCAATGGCTGTAGAGACACAGCGCACGACAGCGGAAAAAAGCATGACAGATCAACAATCTACAGATCGGCAACTGGTTGCCCGCGTACAGAAGGGCGACCGGCGCGCGTTCGATCTGCTGGTCATCAAATATCAGCACCGCATTCTGGCGCTGGTCGGACGCTTTGTGCCCGACTTTGCTGAAGCTCAGGACGTTACTCAGGAAGCCTTTATCAAGGCCTACCGGGCGCTGCCCGGCTTTCGTGGTGAAAGTCAGTTTTATACCTGGATGTACCGCATCGCAGTGAATACGGCAAAAAATTATCTGGTCAGCCGTGGGCGTAAAACACCGACCCGCGATATTGATCTGGATGATGCCGAGTTTTTTGCTGACGAAGCTAACATGAAAGATATCGAAACTCCGGATGGTCTGCTGCAGCGCGATCAGTTGCAGAAAGTGGTGTTTGACGCCATCGAAGCCCTGCCGGAGGAGCTGCGTATGGCGGTAACCCTGCGTGAGCTTGAAGGTATGAGCTATGAAGAAATTGCCGAGGTGATGGAATGTCCGATCGGCACCGTACGGTCGCGTATCTTCCGCGCCCGTGAAGCCATTGACCGCAAAATGCAGCCACTGCTGGCCGATACCGCCAGCGCCATTGCCTGACCGGGAGGATAGCAACCGATGAATGAACGCATGAACGAATCCTTATCCGCCCTGATGGACGGTGAAACCGACGAACTGGAAGTCCGCCGTTTACTTAATCAGCTCGAGCAGGACGATGAACTGCGCGGTACCTGGCAGCGTTATCAGATGATTGGTTCACTGATGCGCGGTGAGCCTGCCGCGGCTGTTGATCTGTCACGTGGCATTATGCAGGCGCTGGATGGCGAGCCGATGGATGAAGTGAGCCGTCCACAGCCGGTCGCCGCCAGCAGCCACCGCTTCCGCTGGCTGGCCTCCACTGCCGTTGCTGCATCGGTGACGCTGGCAGTGCTGGTTGGCGTACGTATGAATACGGCCGATCCTGTGGCACTGGTCGCCGAACAGCAAACGCAGGCGCCAGCGCCGGTGCAGCTGGCTTCCGCACCGGTACAGGCACTGTCCGAAGCGGATGCGGCACAGCTTGAAGCTGCCCAGCGTAAACTGCAGGAGTACGTGCTGCAGCATACCGAACAGGCCACCATGACCGGTAGCCGCGCGGCTATTCCTTTTGCCCGTGTGGTGGATTTCCAGCAACCTGCTGAGGGCAGCAAATGAGGGCAGGCAGACTACTGCTTACCCTGAGTTTCAGTCTGCTCGTGCTTAGCACGCAGGCTGAGGAAGGCGCCCGGGGCTGGCTGGAACGCATGACCCAGGCCTTTCAGCAACAGAATTACCGTGGTGTGCTTATGTATGGCGACGGCCAGCAATGGCAAACCCTCGCCATCACCCACGCAGTCATTGATGGTGTGGAGCAGGAAAAACTGCAGCACCTTACCGGCCTGCCGCGCAAAATGGTGCGTCATGGCCATGACATCGTCTGCATTCATCCCGGCGATCACTCTCCACGCCTGAACAGCGAACTCAGCAATCCATTGCACGGTTTTTCCCGGGTAATGGATGTTGATGGCCAGTACCACTTTACTTTAGGTGGCGTTGAACGCATTGCCGGCCGCTTTGCTCAGCGGCTGCAGGTAACGCCTGTGGATGCCGACCGCTATGGTTATCAGCTCTGGCTTGATCAGGTTACCGGTCTGCTGCTGCGCTCTGATCTGCTGAATCATCAGCAACAGGTGCTGGAGCGTTTCCAGTTTGCCCAGATTGAAATTGGGGCTGACATCCCGGCAAGCGCCTTTGAGCCTGATGATCAGGGACATAAACTGACTCTTTACCCTGTTTCCCCCGACCATGAGCAGATCAGTACGGCCGGTATTGGCTGGTTACCTGGTTGGGTTCCGTCTGGTTTTCATATTACGGCAGTGATTCAGGCCGGATCGCCGCAGCCGCAAATGGCGGCTGAACAGAATAATGAGTCAGTTAAGGCCATGAGCAAACTGCCGGTACGCCTGATGTACAGCGATGGTCTGGCGGCGTTTACCCTGTTTATTGATCCGGTCAGCCAGGAGCATCTGCCGGAAATGACCAGCCGCTGGGGCGCAACAGCAGCGGTTGTGCGCTATCGTGATCATTCCGCCAGCGCGGATGATGGTGACAGTCCGGGGCGCTTACGGGTGACGGTAGTCGGTGAATTACCGGCCGATACTATGATCCGTATCGCGACATCGGTCATTCCCGCAACACTGGCAGAACAGAATACCGACAGCGTAAACAGCGCGCTTTCCGCGGCAGAGGAATAAGCAGACGATGAGTCAGGAAATCGTTGAAGTTATAGAGCAGGGCGATGGCGGTATCTGGGTTGAAGCCGTACAGCGCAGCGCCTGCAACAGCTGTAATGCCCGTTCTGGTTGTGGCCAGCACAGCCTGAGTAAGCTCGGTCGGCCGATGCGCCTCTGGGTGAGTACTGAACAGAAATTAAAACCAGGTCAGCAGGTGGTGCTGACGCTGCCCGACGGTAGTCTGGCACTGAGTGCACTGGCTATGTATGGCTTGCCCTTACTGGGCCTGATTGGCGGCGCGGTTATCGGCCAGCTGAGCGGCGGTGATGGCTGGGCCGGTGTGGCTGCACTCGCCGGGCTGGCGGGCGGTTTTGCTCTGGCACGCAGGCTGGCGGCACGCTACGAGTCGCAATGGCAGCCGGCTTTGCAGCCTGGTTGTGAACGTATCCCTATGATCCACTCAGAACACGTTTGAGCAAGGAAAAACCATGACACAGATGATCCGTATGTTAGTGCTGCCTCTGCTGTTACTGGCCTCTGTGGCCCGGGCGGAGTTACCCGATTTCCGTGACCTAGTGAAGGAAACTTCGCCGGCCGTGGTCAATATCAGTACTGTGCAACATATGCAGAATAACGGCTTTCAGCAGCGTTATGGTCTGCCGGAAGATGTGCCGGAAATTTTCCGCCACTTCTTCGGTGCGCCGGGGCAGGGCCCTCGTGGCGGTGAACAGGAGCGCGCATCGCTCGGCTCCGGTTTTATCGTTTCCAAAGATGGCTACATCCTGACGAATAATCATGTGATCAAGGATGCTGACGAAATTGTTGTGCGTCTTAATGATCGCCGTGAGCTGGAAGCCAAACTGATTGGTGCCGATGAAAGCTCTGATCTGGCATTGCTGAAAGTTGAAGCCAAGAATCTGCCAATCGTAGAACTGGGCGATTCCGATGCGCTGGAAGTGGGCGAATGGGTTGTCGCTATTGGTTCACCTTTTGGTTTTGATTACTCGGTGACCGCCGGCATTGTCAGTGCCAAAGGCCGCAGCCTGCCGAACGAAAACTATGTGCCTTTTATCCAGACTGACGTGGCCATTAACCCGGGTAACTCCGGCGGTCCGCTGTTTAATCTGGATGGCAAGGTTGTGGGTATTAACTCCCAGATCTACACCCGCTCCGGTGGTTTTATGGGCGTGTCCTTTGCCATTCCTATCAATGTGGCCATGGATGTTGCCGATCAGCTGAAAGAAAAAGGCAAAGTCAGCCGCGGCTGGCTGGGTGTGGTGATTCAGGAGGTCAGCAAAGATCTGGCAGAATCCTTTGGTCTGGAAAAAGCAGCCGGTGCGCTGGTCGCACAGATTGTGCCTGGCAGTCCGGCGGAAGCGGCAGGCCTGAAAAATGGCGACATCATTACCCACTTCAACGGCAAGTCGATTTACCTGTCGTCCGATCTGCCGCATCAGGTTGGCCGGGTGAAGCCGGGCAGCAGCGTGAAGCTGGACGTGGTGCGCAACGGTAAGCGTAAGAAAATCAACGTGACCATTGGTGTACTGCCGGATGGTGATGGCGCCGAGCTGGCGCTGAATAATGCCAGTCCGAAAGAAAGCACCAGTAACCGTCTGGGTGTGGTGGTCAGCGAGTTGTCTGATGCGCAGCGTAAAAGCGTCGGTGATGGCGTTGTGGTGCGTGATGTGAAACGTGGTCCGGCGGCCTTTGCTGGCCTGGTCAACGGTGACGTTATTACCATGATTGCCGGTGAACCGGTGCGTAATATGGATGACTTTAATAAGGTCGTTGCCAAGTTGCCGGCCAACCGCAGTGTGCCGATGCGCATTGTGCGCCGCGGCGCGGCGATGTTTATCCCGCTGCGGATTACCGAGTAATTGCAGCAACAGACAAAGCCCGGCACTGGCCGGGCTTTGTCGTTTATGGCTGTCGGCCAACATAAGCTGTGTCAGATTGCGTACAAAATAGCCTTTGCCCCGCCTTTCAAGTAAAATCGCCCACCATTTCAATTAACAACCGGGTTGTATTCTGTGAGCCAGCTGGACCACATTCGTAACTTTTCCATCATTGCCCATATCGACCACGGCAAATCCACTCTTTCAGATCGTTTTATTCAGGTATGTGGCGGCCTTTCCGACCGGGAAATGCAGGCGCAGGTACTGGATTCGATGGATATTGAGCGTGAGCGTGGCATTACCATCAAAGCCCAGAGCGTGACGCTGGACTATAAAGCCCGCAATGGTGAGGTTTACCAGCTGAACTTTATTGATACTCCGGGACACGTGGACTTCAGCTATGAAGTCAGCCGTTCGCTGTCGGCCTGTGAAGGGGCGCTGCTGGTGGTGGATGCTGCTCAGGGTGTTGAAGCCCAGTCGGTCGCCAACTGCTATACCGCCATTGAGCAGGGGCTGGAAGTTCGCCCGGTTCTGAACAAGATGGATCTGCCGCAGGCCGATCCGGATAAAGTCGCACAGGAAATCGAAGAGATTATCGGCCTGGATGCGACCGATGCCGTGCGTTGCAGCGCCAAAAGCGGCCTGAACATCGAAGATGTGCTGGAAGATCTGGTGGCTAATATCCCGCCGCCGGAAGGTGACCCGGATGCCCCGTTGCAGGCGCTGATCATCGACTCCTGGTTCGATTCTTATCTGGGCGTTGTCTCCCTGATCCGGGTGAAAAACGGCAGCATCAAGAAAGGCGACAAAATCCGCATGAAGTCCACCGGCCGTGACCACCTGGTGGACGGCATTGGTATCTTTACGCCGAAAATGACTCCGACCGGTGAACTGGGTACCGGTGAAGTGGGTTATATGGTCGGCAGCATCAAAGATATTCACGGTGCGCCGGTGGGCGATACCATCGTCAGCGCGAAATTCCCTGATGTCGATGCATTACCGGGTTTCCAGAAAGTGAAGCCGCAGGTGTATGCCGGTCTGTTCCCGGTATCTTCCGACGATTTTGAAGCCTTCCGCGATGCGCTGGAAAAACTGTCGCTGAACGATGCGTCGCTGTTTTATGAGCCGGAAAATTCCGATGCACTGGGCTTTGGTTTCCGCTGTGGTTTCCTTGGCATGCTGCATATGGAAATTATTCAGGAGCGTCTGGAGCGCGAATACGACCTCGACCTTATTACCACTGCACCGACGGTAATTTACGAGGTGGTGAATAAAAAAGGCGAAGTGCTGATGGTGGATAACCCATCAAAGCTGCCTGATCCTGGCGTTATTGATGAAATGCGCGAGCCGATTGCCGAATGTAATATTCTGGTGCCACAGGAATATCTGGGTAACGTGATTACCCTGTGTATCGAAAAACGTGGTGTGCAGGTGGATATGCAGTACACCGGCACGCAGGTGGCGCTGAAATATGAAATTCCGCTGGCCGAAGTGGTGATGGATTTCTTTGACCGTCTGAAATCGGCCAGCCGTGGTTTTGCCTCACTCGATTATAACTTTACCCGTTTCCAGGAAGCGCCGCTGGTGCGTCTGGATGTACTGGTTAACGGTGAACGCGTGGATGCGCTGGCGGTGATTATGCACCGTGATAACGTTCGTCGTCGTGGTGCGTCGCTGACCGAAAAAATGAAAGAGCTGATTCCGCGGCAGATGTTCGATGTAGCGATTCAGGCGGCCATGGGTAATCAGGTGGTTGCCCGGACCACGGTAAAAGCGCTGCGTAAGAACGTAACCGCCAAATGTTATGGTGGTGACGTCAGCCGTAAGAAAAAACTGCTGCAGAAGCAGAAAGAAGGTAAAAAACGAATGAAACAAATCGGCAGTGTGGAAATCCCACAATCTGCCTTCCTAGCCGTTCTGAAAGTGGATGATTAATATGCGTCGTCAGCGTGGTCTCTCAATCGTATCGATTCTGGTTGTCTTGTTTGTGGGTATTCTTCTGGTTAAAGGAGCCATTACCCTGATCCCGATGTACTGGGATAACAAACTGATCGGGACCATTCTGGAGAGTGTGCCGAAAGACCGGGAATTCAGTCTTGATATGCGGCCTAAAGACTTTCAGCGACTGCTGGAAGCGCGGCTGCAGGACAATAATATTAAAGCCAGTCTTGATGATCTGAAAATCCGTAAAGGAAACCAGGGATTCACTCTGGACTGGACCTATGAAGCCCGTGATACCTACCTCGGGAATATCGATATGGTGGTTCGCTTCCAAGTGCAAAAAGATTTTACTCAGTGAATAATCCCCTCGTTAAATTATCTCAGCGCCTGGGCTATAACTTCCGCGATGAATCGCTGGTTATGCTGGCGCTGACACACCGCAGTAAAGGCATCAGTAACAATGAGCGGCTGGAGTTTCTCGGCGACTCTATTCTGAATTTTGTCGTCGCTGAAGATTTATACCGCCGGTTTCCTCAGGCTAAAGAAGGCAAGCTGAGTCGCCTGCGCGCGCGCATGGTAAAAGGCGAGACGCTGGCGGTGATTGCCCGTGAATTTGATCTCGGTGATTTTCTGTTACTCGGCTCAGGTGAATTAAAAAGTGGTGGTCACCGTCGTGAATCCATTCTGGCCGATACCGTTGAAGCCTTAATTGGTGCCATGTATCTGGACTCTGGCCTGGACGTCGCCCGCGAGCGCATTCTGTCCTGGTACGCTACCCGTCTGGATGCCTTAACGCTGGAAGATCCGATTAAAGATCCGAAGACCCGTCTGCAGGAATACCAGCAGGGGCGTAAATCCAGCCTGCCGAAATATGAAGTCCTGAGTGTTGAAGGCCCGACCAACGAGCAGGTA